>DCGG01000043.1:980-10904 GCA_002315455.1 Lentisphaeria bacterium UBA1784 | reverse complement strand
GGATCATGGCGAACTGCATGCTGGCACCGCCCTGGATGAAGAGCACGGCGAAATCATCGGAGAGCTTCAGCAACTCCCGGACGTTGTTCTCGGCACGCTCGATGACGGGCTTGAAATACTTGCCGCGATGGGAGAGCTCCATGATGCCGCTGCCGCTGTCCTGAAACGCGCAGAACTCGGCCTGAGCTTTCTTCATCACTTCCTCCGGCAGCATCGCCGGACCGGCCGCAAAGTTGTAAATCTTCATCTTTTCGTCCTTTCAAAGAAGATTTGTTTTGCGCTGGCACGCGCCCGATCCTCGAAGTGAGGGTCCCGGAGACGCCGCCATATCAAAGAGGCCCCATTCACCATGGGGGATACTCTCATTATAATATAATCCATCCGCGTTGTTTTTTCAAGATTTTTCTTCCGGGGGAAATGGACCCCAAACGGATGTTCCGGAAGATGTCGTTTCCTCCTCCCGCAAAATCCCCCGACCGCCCCCCTGTTTCTGCGGCAAAGGAAACTCCCGGAATGCCACAATGGACACTATACAAAAAAGCCCCCGGCGTCTGCCGGAGGCTTTTTGAACTCGGGAAAGG
Source organism: Lentisphaeria bacterium UBA1784 (assembly GCA_002315455.1). GTDB lineage: Bacteria > Verrucomicrobiota > Lentisphaeria > Victivallales > Victivallaceae > UBA1784. The sequence continues at coordinate 10,323 of DCGG01000043.1, read as the reverse complement.
CCCCGATGCCGCTTACTTCGCGCGGCGGATGCCGAAAGCGTCCGTGACCGCCAGATAGCGCTCGCGGTTTTCCTTCATGAGGTAGGCGAGGAGTTTCTTGCGGAGCACGACCATGCTCAGCAGACCGCGGCGGGTGGCATGATCCTTGGGGTTGGCCTTGAGGTGATCGGTCAGCTCGACGATGCGGGTGCTGAGGATTGCGATCTGGACCTCGGGGGATCCGGTATCTCCGGCTTTGCGGCCCCACTTGGCGACGAGATCAGCTTTGACGTTCTTGTCCATTTTCCAGTTCTCCTGTTGTTATGGTTTCGATTCCGCCCGCGTCTGTCCCGGACAAGAAACAGCACCGACGGATCGTCGTTCTTCTAATATAACCCCGGAAGCGAAAAAATTCAACCGTTTTTTCAGAAAAGAACCGTTTCTTCCCTGAACACTTTTTGCCTATCCCTTGCAATCTCCGAAAATGGCGGTACATTATAGCGGGAGAGATAAGGCCGCATTGACCTTTTCTATTGTATCTCTCTCTGACAAAGGATCTCAATATGCCGGACATTCACAACTGTTTCCCCTATGCAGGTCTCTTTCATGCGCCGGCCAACCGGACGGTCCATCCCTACCGGAGCAAACCCGGCGAAGAGACCGTGGAGATCCTCCTGAATGGCGGCGTCTGGTTCTCGCCGAACCGGGAGACGCCGGAGCAGGAGTACCGCCGGGGGAGCATCTTCTGGCACGTAGGCGGGGAGTTCACCATTTGCCGCTCGCTACCCAACGAACCTTACGTCTGTCTCGCGCTGCGTTTCCGGATGGGGAACGTACCGACGCTGCGGCCGTGCCGTGTCTCCGAGTGGCCGGCCTCCGAAGATCTGGACGGCTTCGTCTCGGAGTGTCTCCGAGATGCCCACGACGAGCGGATTGATCCGGTTTATTTCACGGAGTATCTGGTCCACCGTCTCCGCTGGCTGGTCTATCTCGGGAAGCGGCAGAGGCTCCGTTCCGGGCTGCCGGAACCGCTTTTGCTGATCCAGGAGATGCTTCTGCAGCCGGGGCAGTTGCACCTCACCGTCCGGGATCTTGCCCAGCGGGCGAAGATCAGCGAAGCCCATCTGTACGCGCTTTTCCGCAAACACCTGGAGACCTCGCCGCACCACTATCTGCTTCAGCGGAAACTGCGGATGGCACGGATCCGGCTGGCCGGAAGCAGCGACAGCATCAAAGCCATTGCACAGGATTGCGGATTCGAGAATCTGGAAAGTTTCTACCGGGCCTTTCGCCGTTCCTCCGGACTTGCGCCGGGAGAATACCGCCGTCAGCAACAGTCTCCGGGCGGAAACGAATAGCACCTTCCTCTTTTTTTCCGCCGCTCCTCCATTTCGGAAAAGAAAACGGGATGCGGAGGAATTTTCTCCGCATCCCGTGTCAGGTCCGCGTGGACAGAAAAGGTTACTTGTCAGCTTTCTTCGCTGCGGGGGCTTTGGGGGCCGCGGCCGGAGCCGGAGCCTTGGGGGCCTGCGCCTTGACGAGGATGACCACCTTGTTCTCCTTCTGAAGTTTTTCCATGTAGTCCATCATGAGCTTCTGCTGTTTCTGGGAGAGCAGATAGTTCTTCAGTTCCGCCTTCGTATTGTCGTCGAGAGGCATGACCTTCTCTTTCTGGGCAGGCTCGCGGAGGATGACGTGGTAGCCGAACTGGGTCTTGACCACGCCGGAGACTTCGCCGGGCTTCAGATCACGGGCCGCCTTGTCGAACTCGGGGACCATCTGTCCGGGACCGAAGGGTCCCAGAGAACCGCCGTTTGCACTGCTGGGGCAATCGCTGTTCTTGGACGCCAGATCGGCGAACTTGGAGGGATCCGCCTTGGCCTGCTTCTGCAGACCTTCCGCTTTTGCGAGGGCGGCCTTTTTGTCGGCCTCGGAAGCCTTGGCATCCACCTTTACGAGAATGTGGGAAGCCCGGATCACGTTCGCATCGTCGGCGGGCGTGGTGAACTGCTGTTTGTGTTCCTCATAGAACTTTTTGACTTCCTCGTCGGAAATGGTGACGTTCTTGACCACGGTACGGTCGAGGAAGATCCGCATGGCGGCCATCTTCTGGAACGCCGGGCTGGAAGCCTGCTCATCAATGAGTTGATCAATGGTCTTGCCCTGCATGGCCAGTTGCTTCTTGATGATCTCCACCTGATCCTTGGGCATCTCCTTCAACTGGGCTTCCATCAAAGCCTTGGCTTCGGCCTTGTTCGGCTTGATCCCGGACTTGAGCTGGGCTTCTTCCAGCAGTTTGAGGTTGACGTAGTCTCTGACCAGAGAGGGAGCGGCGGTGGCGACGATCTCGGGAGTCAGTTCCTCCGGGACTTTGCCGTCGGGAGTCTGCGCGAGAATGGAGGCGATGAGTTCCGCCTTGGTGACAGGCTTGCCGTTGATGGTGGCGACCACGTCCGGCAGGGGGGCCCAGACGTCAACCGCGGGCTTTGCCGGAGCCTTGACTTCAGTGGGTTTGGTCGGTGCGGCCTTGGTTTCTGCGGCGGAACATTCGCAGTAACCGGCCGCAATGATCACGGCGCTGACTCCTGCGGCTTTCAGCATGGCGGGCATCCAGTGGGACATCTTCATTTGGGGTCTCCTTTGCTTTGGTCCGGCAGGAATCTCTCCCCCGGTCCGAATTCAAAATTTTCTCTACCTGATTCTATAATATAATGCAAAAAACGATTTATACAATCCCCCTTTTCGGCGGAGTCGGCATTTTTTGCAAAAAAGAGTGCGGACCGGAAGAAAATCTTCCGATCCGCACAGAAGTTCAAGCGATGGATACGCCTGCGCTTACTTCACGGCGTTCGCGGAGATCTGGACCTCCTTGAAGCCGAAGAAGAAAGGATTGGTGGCGGTACTGGAGACGATGTTGTAAACCTTGGTGGCTCCCATCTTCTTGCTTTCCTTGGTCATCATGTCGGTGACCTTGGCGACCGTCACGGTATCCTGCAGAACGACGACCTTGCCCGGATTGGCGGTATCACCGGTCAGCAGCGGGATGCTGAAAATGTAGAGACCCCAGTTGTCAGCGACCAGATGGGCCACCGGTTTGCCGGAGTAGGAGATATCCTGCCCGTTGAGATCCTTGGCATCGACCTTGGTCACTGAAGCGCATCCGCAAAATGCGGCGGCGACGAAGGCGACCGCGGCAAAGAGCAAAACTTTACGCATTTTTGAAATCCTTGTATGTTGATTGATTTTGCTTGTTCAGAGGCGAAAGACTTACTTCACGACCGTGGCGGAGGCGTGTACCATCTTGACCTTGAAGAGAAGTCCGGCGGAGGCTTCGCTGGAGACCAGATCGATGACTCCGGAACCGCCAACCTTCTTGGCTTCGGCAGTGATGGCGCCGCAGGCCGCCTTGGAGGTGACCGTGTCATCCAGGAGACAGGGCATGCCCCAATTCTGGGTGGAGCCGGTGATCAGCGGGAACCAGAGGAAATAGAGGCCGTTGGTCGTCACGCTCACGTGCTCGATGGGAGTGCCGGAGGTGACCACCTTCTGATCGTTGAAATCACTCTTTTCTGCCGTCTGCATCGCTGAGCAGCCGACAAACATCGCCGCAACTGCGGCCGCGAAGAACACCGTAAGGACTTTCTTCAGCATTTTTCCGCCTTTCCTTATGGAAATACCCGATGATCTCTGAAAGGACATCTTCCAGCCATCACCTTCATGGTATATAAGATAACCAGCAAAAGACAATAGTCAAGGGCAAGAAAATATTTTTTCTGTTTTTTTATGTGCGGAAGCCATCCGCGGCACGGGGGAGCTTTTGCGCCGGCAGAGAGGACATTCTTGAGTTTTCGAAAAAAGAAACAAAAAAAATGAAAAATTTTTGTTTTTTCATTTGAAGAAAGGGCAGATGTGTGGTATAATAGGGATGAAAAGGGATGAAAAGGCACGATTAGGTATGAAAAAAAACGAAACAAATCTCTTCTCCGGACTCTATCTGGGAGAATACGACCACACTCTGGACGCCCAGAGCCGGGTCTCCTTTCCCAGCGAATGGAGGAATCGGGAAGGGGAGACCGAATTGGTGCTGATCCCGGCCCGGGGCAAGGCGTTGATCCTGCTTCCGCTGGCTACGTTTCTCGACTTCGTGAACAAGGCGAAATCGCAGGCGATCGCCAATCCGGCCATGCAGATGGCCTTCGCGTTTCTGGGTGCCAACTCCCGGCAGTGCCACTGCGACCGGCAGGGCCGGATCGCGCTGGACCGGAAGATGCTGGATCGAATCGGCGTTTCCGGATGTCTGAAACTCATCGGCGCCGTGACCCACATCCGGCTCTGCGCGCCGGAGAACTGGCAGAACCCCTCCGACGAGGGCGCGATGGAAACTTACTTGGATGAGATTCGCAAGATCGGAGACGCTTCTCCCGATCTTCAGGCACTTCTTCACGGGATGATCGGCAAATGAGCGGGACGGAATTTCAGCATGTTCCGGTATTGAAGCGTGAGGTCCTGGAGTATCTGACTTTTCCGGAGGACCGCCCCTGCCGCATGATCGACGGAACCGTGGGCGGCGGCGGACACAGCGGCGCGCTACTGGAGCGTTATCCCCGGCTGGAATTGCTGGGGATCGACCGGGACGAGTCCGCGCTGGAGGCCGCCGCGGAACGACTGCGGTTCGCCGGAGACCGGGTGCATCTGTTGCGGGGAGATTTCTCCTCCATGAAAGAACTGGCTGCCTCCATCGGCTGGCAAAAGGCGGATGGGATCCTGCTGGATATCGGCGTTTCTTCGCCACAGCTGGACCGTGCGGAGCGGGGATTTTCGTGGCGCATGAGCGGCCCTCTGGATATGCGGATGGATCAGCGTTCCGAACTGACCGCCGCCCGGCTCCTCAACCGGAGCGGCGAGGAAGAATTGACCCGGATCTTCCGGGATTACGGCGAAGTCCGTCCGGCGCGGAGACTGGCGCAGGCGGTGATTGCCTTCCGGGAGAAGCGGCCCTTCGCCGCCACGGAGGATCTGGTTACAGTCTGCGATGAAGTGTTGGGCCGTGCACGCGGGCGCAGTCTGCCGCCGCCGACCCTGGTGTTTCAGGCGGTTCGGATCGCGGTGAACGGTGAATTGGACCAGTTGGAGGATGCCTTGAACGAGGTTCCCGGGTTGTTGAATCCCGGCGGGATCATAGCGGTAATCAGCTTTCACTCGCTGGAGGACCGGATCGTGAAGAACTTTTTCCGGGAGAGAAGCCGCGGTTGCATCTGTCCGCCGGGCTTGCCGGTCTGCGTTTGCGGCCACCGTGCGGAGATGGAGGTCCTGACCCGCAAATCGGTGACGGCATCTGAGGACGAATTGGCGGAAAACCGCCGTGCGGCATGTGCCCGACTTCGGGCCGCGCGCCGTCTGAATGTAATCGAAAACAAATAAAATGAACGAAACATACGATAACCAAAACTGAACCACGGAGCACGACCATGTATCTGCAATCTGGAAAAAACAGGCCCCGGATCCGGAGCAACCAGCATCGCGCGGAGCTGGAAACCCCCATGCTGAACCGTTTGCCCGGGATTTTCAAAGTGCTTGCATTTTTCGCCATTGTGGCCGGGATCTGCAACGCCTACATCTATTTGAATCAGCAACGGAACAATACGGCCCGCTCCATCACGAAACTGCGTACGGAACTGATCCGCATTGAGAACGAGACGATCAATGAGCGCAATCAGGGGGAACGCCTGCGGGATTGGTCCAATATTCAGGCGCAGATCCGGCGCTATCAGCTTCCGCTGGAACTCCCGGAGCGTGGACAGCGGCGGCAGATCGCCCTGCTGACTCCGCAGCAGGCGGCGAACGTCCACTATCAGGTGGCGTCCAATCCCGCCGCCGCGCTGAACGCCGTGGCGATGAACTCCATCTCAAAGGCGGGTACCGGCGTCTCCGTGACGTCGGCGCTGCGGCCGCTGTCGGCGAACGCGTCTGTGGCGATACCGGTCCCGGAGCGGAAGTTCAAGATGAAGCGGGAATCCTCCGCACCTCTTTTCGGGCGCAATTACCGGCTCATGCGCCGGCAGCGGTAAGTTTTCCTGCGTCGGCGGCCGGTGTCAGAGTGAAGAGGTGAGATCATGGCGATAACGGGAGATCGGATCCGGTTGCGGATCATTCTGCTGGCATCCATCGTGATGATCCCCATGGCCGGCCTTCTGATCTGGCGCTTCTACGTCGTTCAGGTCCAAAAGCACGACTACTATTCTGCCGAGGCGAAGAAGCGGTACGTTGCCGTCCGCAAGACCCGGAACCGCCGGGGCGAGATCTTCGACACCAATGGCTATCTGCTGGTCGCCAATGCTCCGGCCATGGACATCACCTGCGCCCCCTGCAATCTCAAGGATGACCAGCAGCGGCAGCGCCTCGCCTTCCTCATGAAGAAGTTCTTCGGGCATGATTTCCGCCGTTCCTATCAGAAGCTGGCGCCGGAGGTGCCCAAGCGGGATCCCAAGGGTAAAGTGGTCACGGATGAATCCGGCAATGCGGTGATGCGTCCCAATCAGTACGTGATGATCGCCCGCGGCGTCGCCTTGAAGACGGCGCAGGCCTTCCGGGAGCAGGCCACCAGCAAGACCAATCATCTCGGGAAGGCGCTCTATTTTACCAATACCTCCGGCCGTACCTATCCCAAGGGCCGGATGCTGGCCAACGTTCTCGGCTACATCAACGTGGAGAACGACGTGGAGATCCCGCAGGGCGGCTTGGAGAAGCAGCTTGCTTCCCAGATCTCCCCGCAGGAAGGCCGCATGGTCTATGAACGGAACCGGGACGGATCGCCGCTGCTCTACGGTTTTCAGGAGATTCATGCGGGACGGGACGGCCAGAACGTCTATCTCACCATTGACGAACCGATCCAGGCGATCTTGGAGGAGGAGTTGGATGCCGGATTCGAGAAGTGGCATCCGGTGGCGGCCTATGCCGCCATCGCGGACCCCCGTACCGGCAACATCCTGGCGCTTGCCCAGCGTCCCAATTTCGACCCCAACGACCGTTCCACCTACCGGATCGAAGCCATCGGTACCCGGATCGCCATGGACGCCTTCGGCCCCGGATCGGTGGCGAAACCCTTTACCGTCGGCAAGGCTCTCGATTGCGGCGTGGTCCGTCCCGAGACCATCATCGACTGCGAAAAAGGAGTTTGGTTCTACGGCGGCAAGAGGATGACGGATACCCACGCCTATGGGGTCCGCACGGTTTCCGGCGTGATCCAGAAGTCCAGCAATATCGGTACCGCCAAGATCGCCGTGATGCTGGGGGATGCGCGGGTCCGTGAAGCCTTCACCAACTTCGGTTTCGGGACCCGGACCGGGCTGCCGCTTGCTGGCGAACATCCGGGATTGATCCATCCGCTCAAGAAATGGGATAAACTGACAGGGACCCGCGTGGCCATCGGATATTCCGTGCAGATCACGCCACTGCAGCTGTTGCGGGGCTATTGCGGACTTGCCAACAACGGACTGATGCCGCAACTGCGCCTTGTGGATCGTACAGAGGACCCCGAGACCGGCAAAGTGACCAAGATCCCCATGAAGCCGTACGTGAGGGCGTTCCGGCGGCCGGAGACGGCGAAGGAACTGATGAAGATGATGGTGACGGTGACGCAGGAGGGCGGTACGGCCCAAAAGGCTGCGATCCCGGGATATCACGTGGCCGGCAAGACCGGCACCGCGCGGAAGTACATCACCGGGGTGGGATATTCCATGCACGACTACTATGCCAGTTTCATCGGGTTCGTCCCGGCGGAAAATCCGCGTTTGGTGATGGTGGTGAACTTCGACTCGCCCCGCGGTGCGACCTACGGCGGGACTGTGGCCGGACCGGTGTTCCGGCGGACCATGGAGAGGGTGCTGAAGCACCTGAATGTCCAGCCGGATCCCGCGCTCCTTCCTCCGGAAAAGAGCAAGTAGTCACCATTTGTTCCAGCAAACTCCTCTTCATGCGTTTCCGGTGTCGGAGGCGTTTTTTTGTCTGTGCCGCCGGAAATGGCGGAAATGACCGAAAAATCGGATCCTGCCGCTTGAAAGCATCCGCCGGAACTGCTATATTACCTTCATGTGTATGGAAATGACATGCAACGGATGGAAGTGAGCGTCACACATGACCCAGATCTTTTTGATAAAATTGGAAAACGGATCTTCTCTGGAGGTCCGTGCCGAATCGGAACTTGGAGTGAAACTCCAGGATGATTGCGTTTTTGTCCGGGATTTTTTCAGTGATATCGGCGTGGTCCAGCGGGAACTCCCCGCTCCCACCATGACCGCAAATCCGGCGGAACTGCCCGCGATCTCGCGCGTCGCCACCCGTGAGGACCTGATCCAGGCCAACGAAAACGTCGCCAAGGCCCGGAGCGCCATGCGCACCGCGCAGAAGTTTGTGGATGATCTTCAATTGACCATGAACCTCGTCAATGCCCACTACACCCTGGATGCCAAACTGGTCACCATCCAGTTCAGCGCTGACGGCCGGGTGGATTTCCGGGAACTCGTGAAGGAACTTTCCCGGGCGCTGGCCACCCGCATCGAACTCCGTCAGATCGGCGTCCGGGACGAGACCGGGATCCACGGCGGTATCGCCGTCTGCGGCCAGCCGCTCTGTTGCTGTCGCTACCTGAAGGAGTTCAACTCCATCAACGTGAAAATGGCCAAGGAACAGGACCTCTCCCTGACTCCCGCCACCATCTCCGGCGTCTGCGGCCGCCTGAAGTGCTGTCTCAAGTTCGAGCACGAAGGCTATCTGGAACTGGAGAAAACCATGCCTCGCCGGGGAGAGTTCTGCGAGACTCCGGCCGGACGCGGCAAGATCACCGACCGCCATCTGCTGACGCAGAAGGTCACCGTGACCTTTGAGGGTGGCAACTCCCAGCAGTTCCCGGTGGCGGAGATCAAGGTCCTCGACCGCCGTGAATTCAACAATGGAAACAGTCCGTCTCCGGGTGGCGGCCGCAACGGCCGCGACCGCAACGACCGGGGTGACCGCAACGACCGGAATAGCCGCGGTGAGCGCGACGACCGGAATGAACGGAACGACCGCAATGAAGGCGGAAACGGCGGCGAATCCCGCAACGGAGAGTCCTGCAGCCGCCGGGAACGGATGAGAAACCGCCGGGAACGCCGGAATATGGAGCGTCCTGCAGAGGGCGTGCCTCCGGTGAAGAACGAGGCTCCGGTCTCCGGAGCGGAAACTCCTGCCGGAAATCCTCCGGAAGATCGGAATGAGTGAAAGCCGGCTTCAGGCGCTTTGTGATCTGGATGCCGCCGGATTCCTGCCTGGACCGGGCGAGACGGCGGAGGATTTTCTGTGCCGGGCGGAGTTGATCCGGCAGTCGGGT
>DCGG01000043.1:0-974 GCA_002315455.1 Lentisphaeria bacterium UBA1784 | reverse complement strand
GAGTTCGCTGGCCGGCTGGAACGGCAGGGCAGGGACACCGTTTTCGGTTTTTTGGAACTGATGAAGGATGAACGCGTTCCGTCGGAACTTCTGCGAAGCGCGGGAGACGTCACCTGGGCGCTTTACCGCTTCCGGGCGGAACATATCCCCGGATTCTTTCTGACGAAAGGGGTGGGACCGCTTTGGGGCGGCTGCCTTTTGAGTGATCCTGCTGCGAATTTTTCGGTACTGCTGCTGCGGGGGATCTTCCGGGAGCGGGCGAAATGGCTCTCCTATCAGCGGGAGGAACTTCTTGCCCACGAGTTGTGTCACGCCATGCGGCAGGACCTGCAGGAACTGACGCTGGAGGAGTTTTTCGCCTACCGCACCGGGCAAAGTCCCTTGCGGCGTTATTTGGGAAACTGTTTCATCCGCACTTGGGATGCGTGGCTGTTTCTGCTGCCCATGCTGCTTCTGCCGCTGGCGCAGCTGACGCGGCTGTTTATCTTGCCGGCGCTGTGGATCTGGCCCTTCTGGGGCGCGGCGCTGGCGTGGCCGCTGTGGTTGCTTTGGCGCAATCACGGTTCCCGGCGTGTGGTGTTCCGGGCGCGGGCAGGGTTGCTGCGGGCCGGGGTGGCGCAGGAGTGTCTGATGCCGATTCTTTTCCGGTGCACCCGGGAAGAACTGGCCGCACTCGGGAAGTGTTCCTGCAGGGAGGCTCTGTCGGAACTGGCGGAGGCGTGGAGCCGCATGGAACTGCGTTGGCGGATCATTTCCGCCCGGTTTCTGACCGGCGGCACAGGTGAGATTTGAAAACGCGGGCTTGGACTGCCCGCAGAAATAACAGGAGGCAGCCATGGATTTCTATGAAGTTTTGGATTCCCGTCACAGCATTCGGAAATATTCGTCCGACCCGGTGAGCGATGAAACGCTCCAGCGCCTAGCCAATGCGGTTTACGTGGCTCCGTCCGCGTGCAACCGTCAGCCCTACCGTT
>DCGG01000026.1 GCA_002315455.1 Lentisphaeria bacterium UBA1784 | reverse complement strand
CGGCTCAGCCGGTGGTTTTGATTTTCTCCACGGCAAAAAGCGGGCATGAAACGTAAATGAGTTTTTTTATGCATTGCATTTTCGCCGTGGATGAGGTATATTAAGGCAAGACGCATGGAAGCGTCCCTTTTTTATTTTCAGATCACAGTTCCCCGGGGAAGGTCATTACAGAGATGTCCGGCGAAAAATTCCAGATCGACATGTGTCACGGACCTCTGCTGGGGAAAATCATTCTCTTTTCTCTGCCGCTGATCTTCACCCAAGTCTTTCAACTGCTTTTCAATGCGGTGGATCTGATGGTGGTGGGGCGTTTCGTCTCATCGGACGCCATGGCTTCCGTCGGAGCGACCATGACGCTCAACAGTTTCATGATCAACGCGTTTTCGGGGCTTTCGGTCGCTTCCAATATTCTGGTCTCCCGCTTCTACGGCGGCGGAGACAGAAAATCGCTCTCCCTGACGGTAAGGACCTCCATGCAGTTGGCTCTTTACGGCGGAATCGCCGTCATGGTGATCGCGCTGTTGGCTGCTCGGCCGCTGTTGATCCTCATGCAGACACCGGGATCCATTCTGGACATGTCCTGCCTCTACGTATGGATCTGCTTCTGCGCGATCCCCTGCGTCATGCTCTATAATTTCGGTGCGGCGATCCTGCGGGCGGTGGGGGATACCCGGCGGCCGCTGATCTTCCTGATCGTTGCCGGAGTGGTCAACGTGGGATTGAACCTTTTTTTCATTCTTGTCTGCGGCATGGGAGTGGCCGGTGTGGCCATTGCGACCGCCATCAGCCATGGCGTCAGCGCGTGGTTGATTCTGCGGACGCTGGTGAATACGCCGGGATGCTTCCGGTTGAAATTGCGGGGGAAGGGATTTGCTTTCCCGATCTTCCGGGAGATGCTTTGGCTGGGGATCCCGGCGATGATCCAGAGTGCCTGCTTTCCCATCTCCAACATGATCATCCAGTCCGCGGTCAATTCTTTCGGGGCCGTGGCCATTGCGGGCAACACGGCGGCGCAGGCGCTGGAGGGCTTCATCTATATCGGGAGTTACGCTTTTCACCACACGGCGGTCAGTTTCGTCTCGCAGAACTACGGCGGCGGAAAGTACAAGCGGATCGTCCGAAGTCTGCTGTACAGCTATCTTTCCGGAACGGTTTTCTGCATCACGATCGGAATGGCGTTTCTGTGGTGGGGGCGTACTTTGCTGGCTTTTTTTAACCCGGATCCGGAGGCGATCGAATGGGGGATGCTGCGGCTGAAGGTCATCGGCATCTGCTACTTCCTCTGTTCGTCCATGGATGCGGCTTCCGGCGGGTTGCGGGGCTTGGGATATTCCACGCTTTCCACGGTGAACAGTCTCACGGGGGCCTGTGCCATGCGGATCTTGTGGATCTGGTGGATCTTTCCGGTGTTCCCTACGTATTTCTGCGTTTTGGTCTCCTATCCGATCTCCTGGTTTTTGGTGACGACGGTGAGTTCCGGATGCCTCTGGTTCCTCTGCCGGAGATTGCTTCGGACCGGTGCCGCCCGGCGTCAGGTTTGGACTGCCGTTTCGGGCTCCCGGGCATAAAAAGCGGCTTCCGCAGGACACTTTCTGCGGAAACCGTTGGCGTGTGGGCGGACGTTCAGCGGGGCAGATCTGCCAAACTCCGGGCAATCTCGGCATCCGAGGGGATGTAGTCCGTCATGAGGCCGTCGTTGAACCGCTGGTAGGCCATCATGTCGAAATATCCGGTGCCGGTGAGTCCGAACACGATGTTCCTGACTTCACCGGACTCCCTGCACCTCCGCGCCTCGTCCATGGCGATTTTTATCGCATGGCTGCTCTCCGGTGCGGGCAGGATTCCTTCCGCCTGAGCGAACTCTTTTGCCGCCTGAAATACCTCCGTCTGCCGCACGGAACGGGCCTCGATCCGGCCCTGATCGTACAACTCCGAGAGGATCGAACTCATGCCGTGGTAACGCAGACCGCCCACATGATCGGCGTTGGGGATGAACCCGCATCCGAGAGTGTACATCTTGGCAAGAGGGCAGACCTTCCCCGTGTCGCAGAAGTCGTAGGCGTAGGTCCCCCGGGTCAGGCTGGGGCAGGAGGCCGGTTCCACAGCGATGAAACGATACTCCGCTTCGCCCCGCAGGACCTCTCCCATGAAGGGGGAGATCAGACCTCCCAGATTGGAACCGCCGCCGGCGCATCCGATGATGACGTCGGCTTTGACGCCATACTTCTTCAGCGCGGCTTGGGTCTCCAGACCGATGACGGACTGGTGGAGCAGGACCTGCGACAACACCGACCCCAGCACGTACCGGTAGCCGGGGCGGCTGACGGCGGACTCAACCGCTTCGGAGATGGCGCATCCGAGGCTTCCCGTGGTACCGGGGAAGCGTTCGAGGATCTCCCGGCCGGCATGGGTGGTCATGGAGGGGGAGGGGATAACGTTGGCGCCGAAGGTCCGCATGACCTCCCTGCGGAAGGGCTTCTGCTCATAGGAGCATTTTACCATGAAGACGTCGCAGTCGATGTGGAAGTATCCGCAGGCCATGGAGAGGGCGGTCCCCCACTGTCCGGCGCCGGTCTCGGTGGTCACGCCTTTCTGCCCCTGCTTCGCGGCGTAGTAGGCCTGCGCGATGGCGGAGTTGAGCTTGTGGCTGCCGGAAGTGTTGTTCCCCTCGAACTTGTAGAAGATGTGTGCGGGGGTTCCCAAGGCTTTTTCCAGACAGTATGCGCGCACGAGCGGTGCGGGGCGGTACATCCGGTAGAAGGCGCGGATCTCCTCCGGGATCTCGATGAAGCGGTCGGTGTCATTGAGTTCCTGTTTGGCCAGTTCCGTGCAGAAGACCTGACTCAACTGCTCCAGCGTCACCGGTTTTTTTGTGGCCGGATCCAGCAGGGGGGCTGGTTTTTTTGCCATATCTGCGCGGACGTTGTACCACGAATTCGGAAGTTCGTTTTCCGTGAGCATGAGTTTGTAGGGCATTTCCGATTTCATTTTGTTTCTCCTTTCGGTGTTTGTGGGGTGAAATCAGGATTGACGAATCAAAACCACCGGCTGAGCCGG
>DCGG01000030.1:24368-29810 GCA_002315455.1 Lentisphaeria bacterium UBA1784 | reverse complement strand
GCCCGGAAGCAATGCAATCAGATCTCCGTTGGCCAGGTTGAGTGCATCCGGGCAATCGCCCAGTTCGGCGCCGGAGGCCTGCAGCAAAGTGCCCATGCCCCCGTCATAAAGAAAACGGCTTTGGCCGATTAAGTCATTCCAAGTCATTTTATCCCTCCTTTTGGGCATAAGCATAGCATTTTTTTCGCCTTTTGTACAGCAAATCTTGCATTACGAAAAGGAATGTGGTATGATACAACAATGTGCTTAGTCTGCCATAAAGGCTGCATTTTACAATTGGAGGATTGTTATGAATACCACTTCTGAAAAGACCGGCACCAATGAGGTTCTTCTGACCATCACCGTTGAGGCTGCCAAGTTTGAAGAGGCCATGAACCGTGCCTACCTGAAGACCCGCTCCAGCATCAATATCCCCGGCTTCCGCAAGGGCAAAGCCCCCCGCGCCGTCATCGAGCGCTTCTACACCGAGGCGGTTTTCTATGAGGACGCTTTTGAGGATGTTTTCCCCACTGCCTATGATGAGGCCATCAAGGAAACCGGCATCTATCCCGTGGATCGTCCCGATGTGGATGTGAAGACCATCGGCAAGGGCCAGGATATGGTCTTCACCGCCAAGGTGACCACCAAGCCCGAAGTGACTCTGGGTGCCTGGGAAGGTATAGAAGCCACCCGTCCCGAGTATACTGTTGAGGACGAGGATGTGGCCGAGGAGCTCAAGAAGGATCAGAATCGCACCGCTCGCTGGCTGACTGTGGAGGATCGCCCCATTGCCAAGGGTGATCGCGTAACCTTTGACTATGCTGGCTTCTCCGAGGGTGTGCAGTTCAAGGGCGGCACGGCTGAGGATCAGACCTTGGAGATCGGCTCCGGCTCCTTCATTCCCGGCTTTGAGGATCAAATGGTCGGCATGAATGTGGGCACGGAGGGCGTTGTGGAGGTGACCTTCCCTGCCGAGTATCACGCTGCCGAGCTGGCCGGAAAGCCTGCGATGTTCAATGTGAAGATCAAGAAGATCGAGGTTAAAGAGCTGCCTGAGCTGGACGATGAGTTTGCTAAGGACATTTCCGATTGCGACACCCTGGACGAGTACAAGGCCAAGGTTCGGGGGCGCTTGCAGAACGCTGCCGATACCCGCGCCAAGAACGAGTTCGACGAGGAACTGATGAATGCGGTGGTGGATGCCTCCACCGTGGAGATTCCCGACTGCATGATTCAGCAGCAGATGGACTATATGCTCCAGGAGATGGAGTACCGCATGATGTATCAGGGTCTGCGCATGGAGGATTATCTGCGCATGACCAACCAGACTCGTGAGGATCTGCGCCAGCAGAATGCCGAGGAGGCCGGCAAGATCGTCAAGCGTCAGCTGGTGATGGAAGCCCTGCAGAAGGCCGCCGGCGTGGAAGTGACCGATGAGGATATGGATGCCGAGATCGCCAAGCTGGCCACCGAGACCCGTCCCGTGGAAGAGGTCAAGAAGTCCCTCCGCGAGCAGGATATGGATTATTTCCGCGGCAATATCCTGATGGAGAAAACCCTGAAGGTGCTGGAGGACGGTGCCAAGAAGCCCAAGAAGGCCGCCGCCCGCAAAAAGACCGCCAAGACCGAAGAAACTGATAAGGCTGAAAAGCCCAAGAAATCCGCCAAGGCCGCCAAGACCGAGGAATAATAAGGAGAACTGAATGAACCTGATTCCCTATGTGGTAGAGCAAACCAGCCGTGGCGAGCGCTCCTATGATATTTACTCCCGTCTTTTGAATGACAGGATCATTTTCCTGGGCGGGGAGATCAACGACGAGATGGCTAACACCATCGTGGCGCAGCTCCTGTACCTGGAGGCCCAGGATCCCGGAAAGGACATTATGCTCTATATCAACTCCCCAGGTGGTGTGATTTCTTCGGGCATGGCCATCTATGATACCATGCAGTATATCCGTTCTGATGTTTGCACCATTTGCATTGGCATGGCTGCCAGCATGGGCGCGTTCCTTCTGGCCGCCGGTGCAAAGGGCAAGCGCAAGGCCTTGCCCAATGCGGAGGTGATGATCCACCAGCCCATCGGCGGTGCCCAGGGTCAGGCGACCGATATTGCCATCCAGGCCGAGCAGATTCTTGCCATCAAGAAGCGCATGAACCAAATGCTCAGCGACATGACCGGCCAGCCCCTGAAAAAGGTGGCTGCCGATGTGGAGCGGGACAATTACATGACCGCTCAGCAGGCACTGGAATACGGCCTTATCGACGAAGTCATTCAACCCGCGAAGCAGTAAAGGATAACACATGGCAAAAATGGATGATAAGAAGCAGGTGCGCTGTTCCTTCTGCGGAAAAACCCAGGATCAGGTTCGCCGTCTGGTAGCCGGACCCGGAGTGTACATCTGCGACGAATGCATCGAACTGTGTCAGGAAATCATTGAGGAAGAGCATGTGGAGCGGGCCAAGCCCGCTTCCGGCCCTTCCCATATTTTGAAGCCTGCCGAAATGATGGCTGTGCTGGACGAGTTCGTCATCGGCCAGGAAAAAGCCAAAAAGGCCCTGTCAGTGGCTGTTTATAACCACTATAAGCGCATTGGCACCAATCCTGCAAAGGCGGGTGTGGAGCTGCAGAAAAGTAATATCCTCATGCTGGGTCCTACTGGCAGCGGCAAGACCTATCTGGCTCAGACTCTGGCTCGGGCGCTGAATGTGCCCTTCGCCATGGCAGATGCCACCTCCTTGACGGAGGCCGGCTATGTGGGCGAGGATGTGGAAAATATCCTCTTAAAGCTGATCCAGGCCGCCGATTATGATGTGGCCCGTGCGGAACGCGGCATCATCTATGTGGATGAAATTGACAAAATCGGACGCAAGAGCGAAAATCCCTCCATTACCCGGGATGTTTCCGGCGAAGGGGTACAGCAAGCATTGCTGAAGATTCTGGAAGGCACCGTCGCCAACGTGCCGCCTCAGGGCGGCCGCAAACACCCCAATCAGGAGTGCATTCACATCGACACCACCAACATCCTTTTCATCTGCGGCGGGGCTTTCGTTGGGCTGGACAAGGTGATCCAGCGCCGGTGCGGCCGTCAGGTGCTGGGATTCCAGCAGTCGGAGGATGTGGAGGCGCAGGAGGTGGAACTTCAGGACATCCCCGACGCCGAGGAACTGAAGAAGAATCCCTTCTCCCACTGCGAACCGGAGGATCTGGTCCACTTCGGGCTGATTCCGGAACTGGTGGGGCGTCTGCCCGTTCTGACCAGCCTGAAACCGCTGGACAGGGATGATCTGGTCCGGGTGCTCACCGAGCCGAAGAACTCCCAGATCCGGCAGTATCAGAAGCTGCTGGAGATGGAGAACGTCAAGTTGGAGTTCACCTCCGGCGCGTTGGAGGCTTTGGCCGACCGTGCGGTGAAGCGCGGCACCGGTGCCCGCGGCCTCCGCGCCATCATGGAGAACCTGATGCTGGACGTGATGTTCGACGCGCCGTCTCACCCCGGAGCGGAGTGCAAGGTCACGGCGCAGGCGGTGAAAAAGGGCCGTTTGCCCGGGCTGAAGTAAACGTTTTCTTCCACAAAACGGAGCGGCGTCCTCTGACGGCCGTTCCGCAATTCGGACACCTTGCGATCTATGGATAAAACTCTGGTCATCAAAGCCGCCCCGACGCCCTCCGGTTCCTGCTGTGTGGAACTGGATTCCCTGCCGGTGAAGGACCAGAGCCGCTACCGGTTTCTGCGGAGCATCGGCTTCGGAGGCATGAAGAGCGTGCTGCTGGTGGAGGACCGGGATACCTCCCGGGAGATCGCCATGGCCATCATGCCGGATTTCCGGGAGCGCCCCAAGGCGGATCTGGAGCGCTTCGTCAAAGAGGCGAAGCTCACCGCTCGGCTGGAACATCCCAACATCGTCCCCGTCCACGACATCGGCAAGGACCGGAACGGCTCCCCTTACTACACCATGAAGTACCTGAAAGGGGCGCCGCTCTCGGTGATCCTGCGGCGGCTCCGCAAAGGTGCGGACCCGGCGGACCGGGAGTACACGCAGGAGCGTCTGTTGCTGGTGTTTCTGCGGATCTGCAACGCGATCCGCTTCGCCCACTCCAAGGGCGTCTGCCATCTGGACCTGAAGCCGGATAACGTGAACCTCGGCGATTTCGGCGAGGTGCTGGTGCTGGATTGGGGCCTCGCCCGGGAACTGGGTCCGGATGGTTCCGTCAAAGACGGCGAGGAGGGGACCAAGGGTACGCCGGGCTTCATGGCTCCGGAGATGTTCCAGAAGAAACCGGATTCTCCGGTGGGGATCGCCACGGACATCTACGCGCTGGGCGGTATTCTCTATTCGATCCTTGCTCTGGTCTCCCCCTTTGCCGGACTGCCGGCCAGGGAGGTGCTGATGCGGGCCGGCAGGGGGATGCTGCCTCCGCCATCCATGATCGCCCCTTCGTGGTGGCGGGTCCCGCCCGCGCTGGAAGCCGTCTGCCTGAAGGCCATGAGTTTCCGCCCGGAGGACCGCTATAAAAGCGTTGACGAACTCCGCCGGGAAATCAAGGCTTTTCAGGGGGGCTTCGCTCCGGAAGCGGAACACGCCTCCCTCCTCAAACGGATCGGACTTTTCATCCGGCGCCATCATTTCATGGTGCTGATCTCGTTTTTGCTGGTGCTGGTGCTGACGCTGGCACTGCTGGCGCTGCGGTACCGTTTCCTGTGGCGATCGGAATGAGATGGCATTTTTGTTGCGGAGAACGGATTGCAATTCTGCCGGGGATGAGGTATATTACCACATGGCCCAAAACAATGTACAATACGAAGATCTGGTGACGCTGGAGCGGAGATGGTTTCCGCTGTGGCATATCGACTGGTATATTCTGCGGGAATTCCTCATCAAATACTGCATCCTGATGCTGGTATTCGTGATCCTTTTCCTGCTCAGCGACATCTACCGGGATATCTCCGACTTTCTGGAGATCCGGGCACGGTGGCAGGATACCTGCATTTACTTCCTTTACAAACTCCCCGGCAACGTCCGCTTCATCCTGCCGATCTCCATGCTGCTGGGCTGCATGTGGACCATGGCGACCTTCGGCAAGAATATGGAGATCACCGCCATGCGGGCCTCCGGACTCTCCCTCTTCCGTTGCGGATGTTCCATTCTTGCCGTGGGCGTGGTGGTGGCTCTGGCCAACGTGATGCTCAACGAATTTGCGGTCCCCTACTGCGACAAGTGCGCGGCCCGGATCTTCGACGAGGTGACGCACCGCCACCGGAACACCACGAGCATGCTGGCTTTCCGCAGTTCGGACCGGCAGCGTCACTGGCTCTTCGAGACCTTCTCCATCGGCACCAGACAGAAGAACGTGACCCTGAAGACCCAATGGAATGCCGCCGCCATCCGGCAACTTCTGGGGCCCCCCGGGACCCCGGAATACCGGAAGAACGTCAGCGCGGTCTTCGGTACGAAAGCAGAGAA
>DCGG01000030.1:0-24357 GCA_002315455.1 Lentisphaeria bacterium UBA1784 | reverse complement strand
AGAAACTGCTCTCATCCGCCAACCCCGTCAAGCAGGTGAATGAGGAGTTGCTTCAGCGCCGGATGGATATTTACGCCAGCACGGTGCAGTTCAATTACGGGACCGGTTCGTGGACCTTCCTGGACGGATATTACGTCAGTTACGATCGGGATGACGAGATTATCTCCTCCGTCCGCGGGACCAGCGTCATGCATCCGGAGATCAAGTTCAAGGAGATCAATTTCAGCAGGACCGACATCCCCGAATCGCCGGACGACATCCTCAATGCCATCAAGGAGAAGGAGGAACTTTCCACGCTGGTGATCTGGAATGTGCTCCACTCCGCCAACCGGCAGCCGGACAAGATCCGGAACATCTACTGGACCGTGTTCTTCTACCGGATCGCTTTCCCTTGGTCCTGCGTGCTGGCGGTGTTTCTCGGAATCCCCCTCGCCACCAAGAACGAGCGCACCGGCAGTCTGCTGGCCATCATCGCCGCGGTGCTGGTGATCGTGGCTTACATCGTGATCGCGCAGATCTTCCAGATGCTGGGCAAGAGCGGGGTGGTCAATCCGGTCATCGCCGGCCTTGCCCCCACGGTGGCGTTCATTGTTTACGGAGTGTGGCGGATCGCCCACGATAACAACTGACCTGCGGGCGCAGCGCTTCGCCGGATTGGGGGATCGCGCCGGGATGACGGCCTCCTGCCGGGCGGCGGCGGCCCTGGAGAATTCGGAAAACCATGGAACTCTTTGATACGCATATGCACTATTACGGCGAAGCCACTCCGGTGGAGTTCGTCAACGTCCTCCGCAGTGCCCTTGCCGTCCCTCCCCAGCGCGACGCCGGGACCGTGACCCGGCTCCGGATGCTGGCCTGCGGAGGGGACTACGTGGAGAGTCTCCGTTCCCAGGCTTTCGCCGAGATGATCCCGGAGGCATGCTGCGCGGTGGGGGTCCATCCCCATCAGGCGGCGGAGTATCTGGCGAACCGGGCGGACTTCCGCATTTTCAGAGACAAGCCCAAGGTGGTCGCCATCGGCGAACTGGGGCTGGACTACTACTATGAGACCTCCGCCCCCTGCGCTCAGCAGCAGGTGCTGGAGGAGTTTCTCGACCTCGCGCTGGAGTGGGATCTCCCGGCGGTGATCCACCTGCGGGACAAGGACGGCGCGGAGCAGGTCTATGAGGATGCTTACCGCCTTCTCGAAGCATTTGCCCGCCGGGGCGGACGTTTCGAGATCCACAGTTTCGCAGGGACCCCCGGGTGGGCGGAGCGTTTTCTTGCGCTGGGCGCCTACTGCGGCGTCAACGGCATGGTGACCTTCAAACGGGCGGACAACATCCGGGCCGGTCTTCAGGCGATCCCGCTGGAGCGTCTGCTGCTGGAGACGGATTCGCCCTATCTGGCTCCGGTCCCTCACCGCGGGGAACAGAACCATCCCGGATTTCTGCCTCTGATCGCGGCGCGCACCGCCGCCGAAAAGGGCGTGTCCACGGAGGAACTGGCGCAGATCACCACGGCGAACGGGATGCTGTTCTTCCGGCTCCCGGAGACGGAAAAGGAGGCGTGAGGATATGGATATGACCTACTTGTTCACCGCTATGGGGACCGCCGCGCTGGGATGTCTGATCTTCCCGGTCATGCTGTGGTGCCTGACCCCGGAGCGGCTGCCCGCCTATGAACGCTTCACCCGGAACCGCTGGACGGGGCTCGTCGGGGCATGGGCGGCGCTGATCCTCTGCATTCCCCATGCGGCGGTGGTCTCGCCCGGTTTTCTGCTGCCTTTCCTGTGGCCGCTTGCACTGACGGTGCCGGTGCTCTGCTTCTTCAGCCTGGAGTATCTGACCGCCCGGGCGCTGGCGGGATTGGTGATCCTGAGCGCGTACCACGTTCTGCATGCCGGATTCCAGTGCCATGCGTGGGCGGCTCCTGTGCTGAGCGTGGGTGCGTGGTTCTTCGGTTTCGGCGGCATCTGGGTCTCGGGGAAGCCCTGTTCTCTGCGGGACTTTTTCCGCTGGAGCGCCAGACACCGGAAAGCGGCGGCGGGGATCGGCGCCGTGGTCCTTGGCTACGGGGTCCTGCTGGTGCTCTCCTGCTTCCTGACCGGGAACGGAGGGGGCGTCCGATGAGCGGGGAACTCTTTGATCTTGCCGCCTTCGCCGCGGAGCGGAACGTCCCGGAACCCGCCGTTTTCGTGGAGAAGATCCGCAGATTTCAGGACCTCCTCCGGGAGGAGAACGCGAAATACAACCTGACCCGCATCGTGGAATCCCCGGAATTCGAGTGGAAGCACGTGGCGGATTCCCTCGCCATCGCCGGATTTTTCCCGGAACTGACCAGGGGGCGCTGGCGCATCGCCGACATTGGCTGCGGCGCGGGGTTCCCTTCGGTGGTGCTTGCGGCGGCCTTCCCGGACGTGGAGATCACCGCCATCGACTCCACCGGGAAGAAGGCGAATTTCGTCCGGCTGGCGGCGGAGACCCTCAGCCTCGCCAATCTCCGCGTGGTCTGCGGGCGCGGGGTGGAGTTGAACCGGAAGCCGGAGTTTCAGGACGCTTTCGACGTGGTGACCGCCCGGGCGGTGGCTCCTGCGGCGAAACTTTTCCGGGAGTGTTCCAAGTTCCCCCGGAAAAAGGGCGGGCGCTTCATCTTCTATCAGAGTCCCCAGCAGGCGGAGTCGGAACTGCCGGAACTTTTCTCCCTGACCAAGCGGCACTGGCACAAAACGGATGCCTTCGAACTGCCCGGCGGCGCCGGAAGCAGACTTTTTCTCTACTCCTGAGGAACGTTCTGCGTCTCCTCCCGCAGCGCGGCGAAGCGCCGGGCCAGCAGGGAGAGCCTCGGTTCCACCCTGCTGTTGCGGACGGCGATTTCAACGGCCTTGCGGCTGCCGATGAGGATCAGGAGTTTTCCGGCCCGGGTCATGGCGGTGTAGAGCAGATTCCGCTGAAGCATCACGAAATGCTGGGAGAGGATGGGGACCACCACCGCCGGGAATTCACTTCCCTGCGATTTGTGGATGGTGATGGCGTAGGCATGGACCAGACTGCCGGCATCGTCCAGAGGAAATTCCACCTTTCTGTCGTCGTCGAAGCGGACGATCATCTTCTTTTTCTGATGGATGATCATCTCAATGACGCCCAGATCGCCGTTGAAGACGGATTTCTCATAATCGTTGGCGGTCTGCATGACCCGGTCACCCTCCCGGAAGATGCGTTCGCCCAGTTGAAATCCCGCTTTGTCTCCGGGATTGAGCCGTTTCCGCAGCGCTTCGTTGAGGGTCGCGGTGCCGCAGATGCCCCGGTTCATGGGGCAGAGCACCTGGATCTCCGACACCGGATCGAATCCGAACCGCTGGGGGATGCGTTCACAGACCAGTTTTTCGATGGTGGCGGCGGCCCGTTCCGGATCGTCCTGTTCGATCCAGTAGAAGTCCTGCAGACCGGCGGAGTTTTCGGGCCGCTCCGGAGGCAGGCCCCGGTTGACCCGGTGAGCGTTGGCGATGATCCGGCTCCCCGCCGCCTGCCGGAAGATCCGGGTGAGCCGCGTCACAGCGAAGAACCCGGAATGGATGAGGTCGGAAAAAACCGTACCCGGTCCCACCGATGGCAACTGGTCCGCATCGCCGATCAGCACCACGCTGGTGCCGGGACGCACCGCCCGGAAGAGGTGGTTGGCGAGGATCAGGTCCAGCATGGAGCACTCGTCGACGATCAGGAGTTCGCACTTCAGGTGGTTGCCTTCGTCGTGGATGAATTCGTTGTGGGCCGGGTCGTAGTTCAGCAGTCTGTGGATGGTTTTGGCAACGAGGCCGGTGGCTTCGGAGAGCCGCTTTGCCGCCCGTCCGGTGGGGGCCGCAAGGGCGACGTCGAGGTGGGCCGCTCTGGCCCGGCGGACGATCTCCCCCACCACGGTGGTCTTGCCCACGCCGGGACCGCCGGTGATGATGGAGAGCGGTCCCCTGGCGGTGCTCCAGACCGCTTCGGACTGTTCCGGAGCGAGGGAGAGTCCCGGCTTGGCGGAGACGCAGGCCATTCTGGCCCCGGCGAAGTTCTTTGCCCGGGCCAGTTCCCGGATCAGCCGGGGGAGGTTGGTCTCCGCGCCCAGAAGCCGGGGAGTGTAGATCCTCGCGTCCTGCCGGATGAGGAGGCATCGGGAAATGGCTCCCTCCACGCCCTTGATGGCGACTTCGGGAGCGGTCCCGGTGAGGGCGGCGACCTGTTCGACCAGCGCCTGTGGATCACTGCAGACGTTTCCGGCGGCAATCAGGAGGTTCTGCGCGTAGAGGGCGGCGGCGGTGAGGCGCTCCGGAGCGTCCTCCGCGAAGCCCTGTGCCCGGGCGATGGCGTCCGCTTTGGCGAAACCGATGCCGTCCACCTCCTCCGCCAGCCGGTAGGGAT
This sequence comes from Lentisphaeria bacterium UBA1784, assembly GCA_002315455.1. Taxonomy (GTDB): domain Bacteria; phylum Verrucomicrobiota; class Lentisphaeria; order Victivallales; family Victivallaceae; genus UBA1784. The sequence goes on along the minus strand of DCGG01000030.1, from coordinate 19,975 downwards.
TGGCTTCCACGGCGGACGCGGCGTTCTCTCCGTAGCGTTTGAAGAGCCGGTTGCAGAGGGCGGGGGAGATCCCCAGCCCCTGAAGGTAGATCATGCTCTCCCGGCGGGCGGATGATGCTCTCCAGATGCGGGCGATCTCCTGCGCGCGCTTGAGGCCGATGCCGGGGACTTCGGTGAGACGCCTGGCGGATTCGTCGAGGACCTTCGGAAGTTCTTCGCCGAAGTGATCCACCAGCAGTTCGGCGGTCTTGGGACCGATGCCCGGGATGGAACTCGCAAGATAGCGTTCCAGTCCCGCCTTGGACTTCGGCAGGACGGCGGTGTATTCCATCACCCGGAACTGTTCCTCCCGGACGATGCCGTTGTGCCGGGGCGCTTTGGAGGTGTATTCATGGTTTTCGTAGCGGCCTTTGGCTTCGATCCTCTGCCCGGCATAGACGCCGCAGAGGTTCCCCACGAGGCTGATCTCGCCCCGGCCGCCCTTGGGACGGGCCACCACGATGGCGAACCCGTTGGCGGGATTCTCGAAGCGCACCCGGAGGACCTCACCGGAGAACTCCTCCAGCTTCTGTTCCGGGGCGGACTTTCCCTGCCGTCTGTCGTCGGAGAAAAGGTTCTGTTCCTGCATGGGGCGTGCTCCTTCCGCTTGCCGGCGGACTATTGAGTGCTGCTGCCGTTGTCGATCTCAGCCTGCGCCACGGCGTGGGCGGTGAGCCGCGCGGAACGCAGGGGCGCTTCCCGCCTTCGCTGGAAGGGCGGCGGTGCTCCATCGGCGGGGAGTTTCGCCATGAGCCTGCGGACGCAGAGGTAGCCGACGAGTCCGGAGAGTCCGTCCGCGGCGGCCCGGGCGATGAAGAGGCCCGCGATGGAGTGGAAGCAGAGGGCCACGAGAGAGAAGGGGATGGTCAAGCCCACGATCCGCAGAAGGTTGAGCCAGACCGAGACGTTGGGACGGTCGCATCCGGTGTAGAAGAATCCGGAGAAACGGTGGATCTCGATCCCCCAGAAGCCCCACGGGACGATGTAGAGGCAGAGGGTCATCAGGTTGCAGACCTCCGGGTCGGTGGAGAACCAGACCACGATGTCCTTCGCGAAAAGCACGTACAACACCGCCATGAAGGTCAGAAAAAAGAAGGCGAACCCCATGGAGAACTTCCGTCCGGCCCGCAGCCGGCTGTAGAGTCTCGCCCCGTAGTTCTGCGCCACCATGGGCATCAGAGTGACGCCGAGGGCCATGGGAAAGACGAAGGCCACCATCTCCAGACGTCCGGCGGCGGCCACGGCGGCCACGGCCACGTTGCCGAATTCGGCGGTGATGCGGGTCAGAATGGTGGAACCGATGGGCATCAGAAGCATGCCGATGATGGCCGGACCGGCGAAGCGGAATACCATCTGCCATGCGCTTTTCAGTTCCCGCCACGGGATCCTGCCGAAGTGCAGCAGTTTGTGGCGGAGCGAGAGCAGGAACAATCCCGCCGCGGCGCAGCAGGCCTGCGATCCGATGGTGGCCAGCGCCGCGCCCCGGATTCCCATGGGAGGAACGGGACCCCATCCGAAGATCAACAGGGGATCCAGCGCGATGTTGATGACCATTCCGGTGATCATGAGGCCGCTTGCAAAGACGGAATCCCCCACGGTGATGAGCAGTTTGTTTCCGGCGAGGGAGAGGGCGGCGGTGACGCATCCGAAGTACCAGATGTCCATGTATCCCTGCACCTCCGAGAGGGCGGTCCCCCGGGCGCCGAAGAGGGAGAAGATCCAGCCGGTGGTGGTCATGCCCAGCAGCCCGAGGACGACGGAGAAGAGCACCACCAGCAGCACCCCCGAACTGACCAGCCGCGCCGCTTTCTGATGGCGCCGTTCGCCCAGTGCCCGGGCGGTAGGGGTCATGATCCCGGCGGAGAGGCCGAAAAAGATGCAGCTCACCAGCATCACCACCGGGAAGGAGAACCCCATGGCGGCAAGGGAGGCGTTGCCGGGCAGTCTGCCTACGAAGAAGGTGTCGGCGAGGTTGTATCCGGACATGGAAAGGGTCCCGGGCAGCATGACCAGTGCGGTCCGGAGCATGGTCCGATAGACCGGACCCCTGGTGTAAACGGCGGATTTCGGAGCCATGGGTAACGAATTCTCCTGTCATGAAGAAAGTCCTCTGTGCAACGGGACTTTCATCCTTAATATACACCGCCTTCGTGAAAAAATCCCGCCCGAAGCCGAAAAAACCGCGGAAACAGTTTCGCGCTCCCCTCCGGAAACGGCCCCGGGGGGGAGGCGGACGACGGCAACGACGGCAAATTCAGAACTCTTTGGTAATGCGTATGCGTGCGACACAGTACAAAAGAGAGTGACATTTTGGCGTCGTCTCCGTCGTTTTCGTCGGGAACCGCCGCTCCGAAGCGTTGCGTTCCGCCCGCTCCCGGAAGTCCGTTGGAGAGGTTTTGCATCGGGAAACTTGCATATTGCCGCAAAGCGGATTATATTATTTCCAGTTATGATACAAAACCGAATCGCAAGGGGAGGTTTTCATGAATACGTCAGCATTGATTACCCGACAGTTGCTCTCCAGTTTGCTGGATCATGGCCGCATCACCCGCAGTGAATTGATCCGCAACGGCGGATTCCGTCCGGCGGCGGTGCTGGAGGTGGTCAACGATCTGAAGGCCAAAGGGATCATCGCTGAACCCTTCCGGGAGACCGTCCATACCGGGCGGCGTTCCCCGGAACTGCTCTGGAATCGGGACTTCGCAAGTTTTATCGGCCTTGAGATCGCTCCCGGAGCCGTCCGCCTGACGGTGATCGACGCGGTGGGCGACGTCAGGAGTCAGTCCAAGTGCGAACTGCCTCCCAACTGCGACGTGCTGACCGCCTGGCACTCGGCGGAGAAACTGGCTTCCCGGGTCCGGTCCAAGGTGGCCGGAGCGGGCTTCGCCGATCCGGGGGTGGTGGACGTGCCCAATTGCCGCTCCATCCGCGCCATCAACTTCTCCGGCTGGGAAAATCTGGAACTGGCCCCGATGATCCGGAGGGCCACCGGAGTCACCGAATGTCTCGCCGTGGGGGAGTGCGCGGCGCGGGCGTTCCTCTATTGGTCCAACCAGAAGACCGGGGACCGCCACTCCCTTTTCAATTTGCATCTGGACAGCGGCGTCGGCGCCGCCTTCATCGACCACGGCACCATCTTCACCGGCGATAACTTCCGGGCCATGGAAGTGGGGCATCTGGTGGTGGACCCCTCCGGCCCTTTGTGCAACTGCGGCGGCCGGGGCTGTCTGGAGGCGTGGGCCGGTGAGGCCAACATCCGGCGGGGCATCCTGAACCTTCTGGACAACCACGTCAGCACCAGCCTCCGCCGGGACGACGTCTCTCTGGACGCCTTCATCAAAGCGGTCCGGACCCACGACCGGGCGGCGGAACTCTTCGCCGCTTCGCTGTGCCGGAAGATCGCGCCAATCTTCCCCATCGTCGCCACGCTGCTGAATCCGGGAAGGGTGATCATCTCGGGACGCTTCGCGGGGGTGGGGAACATCCTGCTGGAGGAAGCGGAGCGATTTGTCCATGCTCGTTGCCTGAGCGGTTCCACGGAGAAACTGACCATCGAGGCGGTGCCCTTTGATGAATTCGCGCCCAGTTTCGGGGCGGCCAGATTGATCCGGGACCGCATCCTCCGCCGCGCTGAATTGGCGTAGTCCCCTGTGGCGGAAGTTTCATATCGCATCTTTTTTTTCGGCGGGGTTGTTTTTCCGGAACTGGGGTGTTATATTAAGGCGTATCGTGTGCAAAATATTACGAAAACATGGAGTTTTTCATGGATAAACAGCAGACAGTTGCCACTTCGCAGGCAGTTTCCGGGATCGCGCTTCACACCGGGGCCCGGGCCACGGTCCGGCTCCTGCCGGGCGAGGTGAATACCGGCGTGGTGTTCCGGCGGGTGGACGTGCCCGGAAAACCGGAGGTCCACGCTCTCGCCTCCAACGTTGTGGACGTTCAGCGGGGCACCACCATCGCCGAAGGCAACGGCATGGTGGCGACGGTGGAACACATCATGTCCGCCCTTCACGCCTGCCGTATCGACAACTGCGTCGTGGAGATGAACGGCGCCGAACCCCCCATCTGCGACGGCAGCAGCCTGCCCTACTACGAAATGATCCGTTCCGCCGGGATCGTCCAGCAGGATGCGGAAGCCAGATATTTCACCCCCTCCCAGCCAATCTACGTGGAGGGGAAGGTGACCCGCCTCGTTTATCTGCCCGGTTCTGACCCCCTGCGGGTCAGTTGTCTCACCAGTTTCCGGGGCTGTCCGGTGGATCCCCAGTTCGAGGAGTACGTACTGGACCCCGAGACCTACGGTTCCCAGATCGCTCCCGGACGGACCTTCGTGGACTATTCGGAACTGAAGGTCCTGCTCTCCATGGGCCTCTGCAAGGGCGGCAGTCTGGACGCCGCCGCCATCATCCACAACGGCGCCATCATCTGCAAGGATCAACTCCGCTTCCCCAATGAGATCGTGCGCCACAAGATCCTTGACGTCATCGGCGACCTCTATCTCACGGGACGCCGCCTCACCGGTAAAGTCATCGCCATCAAGCCGGGACACCCCAACAACGTGGAATTGGCCAAGCGCCTGATGGCACAGATGCAGTAAACGATAACCAACCAGAAAGCAACGGAGAACCACCATGGGCAAAGTCTGTTCCCTTCCGGAAATCCGCCGCTGTCTGCCGGCCAGGAGTTCTTATCTGATGCTCGACCGTGCAGAAGTGCTGGACGATGGCCGCGCCGTCGGCTGGAAGAACGTGACCATCAACGAACGCTTTTTCATCGGGCATTTCCCCGGACATCCCATCATGCCGGGCGTGCTTCAGGTGGAGGCCATGAAGCAGCTCTGCGAACTCGCCGCGCGTCCCGTCCTTGACCCCGAAGGCAAGCAGGACGTTTTTCTCAAAGTGCTCTCCCGGGTGAAGTTCCGCCGTCCGGTACTTCCCGGCGACCGGGTCAGAATCTCGGTGGAACCCGTGGCGAATGCCGCGGAGCCGACTTACAAGGCAACCTGCGCCACTGCGGGCGGCACCACCAGCGAAGCGATCCTGACCATGGGCGCGCGTCCCTGCGTCATGCCGGAGGAGATGCCGATGGAGTTCGATGAGACCGACCGGAAGGACGACTGTCCCATGGGTGTCGGTCAGCTGATGGACCTGATGCCGCACCGGTTCCCCTTCCTGCTGGTGGACTACATCTCCAAGATCGACGGCGAGAACATCATCGCCGTAAAGGAGATCACCGGAAACGAGGTGTTCTTCGATCAGGAGCGGGATTATCAGGTGATGCCGGAGTCTATCCTCTGCGAGATCGGAGCACAGGGCGGCTGCGCCTGCGTGCTCTCCCGTCCGGAGAACGCCGGTAAGATTGCGCTTTTCATGTCCATCGACAAGGCGGAGTCCTTCGCGCCGGTGTTCCCCGGGGACCGCTTGGTTGTGGACCTCATCCTGCCGCCCACGAAGTCCAAGTTCGGCAAGGGCACCTGCATCATGAAGGTGGGCGAAAAGAAGGTCTTTGCGTTCTCCATGATGTTCGCCATCGTGGACCCCTGACGCGCCCCCCCGCCATCCCTGAAAATTCAGAGCCGCTCCCCGGTGCGTCCGGAGGGCGGTTTTTTGTTCCCCGCACGCTTCGGACGCGCGCCCGCGCGGTGAACTCCAAAATTTTCACGAAATACCATTGAAAAAAAGGCGCTCCGGCAGTACATTATACGATGACAAAAGATGATACGCAAATCCCAAGAAAGTGAGTGTACCTCTATGGCAAAGCGCGAAGACATCAAGAAGATCCTCATCATTGGTTCCGGCCCCATCATCATCGGGCAGGCCTGCGAATTCGACTACTCCGGCACCCAGGCCTGCAAGGCCCTGCGCGAAGGCGGTTATGAGGTCGTGCTGGCGAACTCCAATCCGGCCACCATCATGACCGATCCCGGCACCGCCGATCACACCTATATCGAACCCCTCACCGTCGACAGCGTCGAGAAGATCATCGCCCGCGAGAAACCCGATGCCCTGCTCCCCAACCTCGGCGGACAGACCGCGCTGAACCTCGCCATCTCCCTGCAGGAGGCCGGTATCCTCGACAAGTACAACGTTCAGGTGATCGGCGTGGACCTCAACGCCATCAAGCGCGGTGAGGACCGGATCGAATTCAAGAAGACCATGGCCCAACTGGGCGTTCCCATGGCCAAGTCCGAACCCTCCTACTCCGTGGAAGAGGCCGAGAAGATCGCCGCGCAGATGGGATACCCCGTCGTCCTCCGCCCCGCCTACACCATGGGCGGAACCGGCGGCGGCATCGTCTATAACGTGGAGGAACTCCGCACCGTGGTCGCCCGCGGCCTCGCCGCCAGTCTCATCGGGCAGGTGCTGATCGAGGAGTGCGTCCTCGGCTGGGAGGAACTGGAACTGGAGGTGGTCCGGGATGCCAAGGGCAACAAGATCACCGTCTGCACTATTGAAAACGTCGATCCCATGGGCATCCACACCGGCGACAGTTTCTGCGTGGCTCCCATGATGACCGTCTCCAAGGAAGTTCAGGAGAAACTGCAGGATTACAGTTACCGGATCGTGGACGCCATCGGTGTCACCGGCGGCACCAACGTCCAGTTCGCCCACAACCGTGAGGACGGCCGGATCGTGGTCATCGAGATCAACCCCCGGACCAGCCGTTCCAGTGCGCTGGCCAGCAAGGCCACCGGATTCCCCATCGCCCGCATCTCCACCAAACTCGCCACCGGCGTCACGCTGGACGAGATCCCCTACTGGCGGGACGGCTCCCTTGAGAAGTACACCCCCTCCGGCGACTACGTTGTGGTGAAGTTCGCCCGCTGGGCCTTCGAGAAGTTCCCTCAGGCGGAGGATCACCTCGGAACTCAGATGAAGGCCGTGGGCGAAGTCATGAGCATAGGCAAGAATTTCAAGGAAGCCTTCCAGAAGGCGATCCGTTCGCTGGAGATCGGACGCAGCGGCCTCGGCCTCGACAAGAAGATCGAGAAACTCTCCCTTGAGGAACTCCGTCCGCTGGCCGCAAAGCCCGCCAGCAAGCGCTACTTCTACCTCTACGAGGCCTTCAAGAAGGGTTTGGAGGTGGAGGAGGCCTACAAACTCACCAGCATCAGCCGCTACTTCCTGACGCAGATCAAGGAACTGGCGGATTTCGAGCGTCAGCTGGCCCGCTGCAACTGGCAGTCCATCCCCGATGAGATGCTGGTGCAGGCCAAGAAGGACGGCTTCTCCGACAAATACCTCGCCAAACTCTTCGGCGTGGATGAGAAGAGCGTCCGGGAGCGCCGGAAGGGTCTGGGCGTCGTCGCCGCCTTCTGCGCGGTTCCCGTGAGCGGCGTTGAGAACGAGGACTACTACTACTCCACCTACTCCGGAGCCAAGGACGAGGTCCCGGTCTCCGCCAACCGCAAGATCATGATCCTCGGCGGCGGTCCCAACCGGATCGGGCAGGGCATTGAGTTCGACTACACCTGCGTTCATGCGGCTTTTGCGCTGCGGGATGCCGGTTACGAGTCCGTGCTCTGCAACTGCAACCCCGAGACCGTCTCCACCGACTATGACACCAGCAACAAACTCTACTTCGAACCGCTGACCACCGAAGACGTGCTGGCCATCTATGAGAAGGAAAAACCGGAGGGCGTCATCGTGCAGTTCGGTGGTCAGACCCCCCTCAACATCGCTCAGGAACTGAAGGACGCCGGAGTCCGGATCATCGGCACCCAGCCGGAAGGCATCCGGCTCGCCGAGGACCGGGAATACTTCCGCGAGCGCATGATCGCCCTCGGCATCAAACAGCCGGAGAGCGGCACCGCCCGCAGTCTGGACGAGGCCGTTGCGCTGGGCCGCAAGATCGGATATCCCGTGATGGTCCGTCCCTCCTTCGTGCTGGGTGGCCGCGGCATGGCGGTGATCTACGAAGAGGAGATGCTGAAGCGTTACGCGGTGGAGGCCATTCAGGTCAGCCCCGAATATCCCATGCTGATCGACCGTTTCCTCGACCACGCCATTGAGTGCGAGGTGGATGCGGTCAGCGACGGCAAAGAGACCTTCCTCGCCTCCGTGATGGAGCACGTGGAACTGGCCGGTATTCATTCCGGCGATTCCGCCTGCAGCATCCCGCCGGTGACGCTGGCCCCCAAGTACATCAAGAAGATCGAGGAACAGTCCGCGGCCATCGCCCGGGACTTCAAGGTGGTGGGTATCCTCAACGTCCAGTACGCCGTCTGCGAGGACGAGGTCTGGATCATCGAGGCCAACCCCCGCGCTTCCCGGACCGTGCCGATCGTGGCCAAGATCACCGGCGTGCCGCTGGCCCGCATCGCCACCAATCTGATGCTGGGTTCCACGCTGGCGGAACAGAAGGCTCTGCTGCGCGGACAGCCGAAGCACTACGTGGGCGTCAAGGAGGCGGTGTTCCCCTTCAACATGTTCCCCGAAGTCGATCCGGTGCTCGGCCCTGAAATGCGGGCCACCGGCGAAGTCATGGGAATCGCCAAGACCTTCGGCATGGCCTACTTCAAGGCGCAGGCCGCGGCCGGTTCCCGGCTGCCGCTGGAGGGGAAGGCGCTGCTCTCCGTCTCCAAGAAGGACCGGAAGTATCTGCTCCCCATCGCCAGAAAACTGGCGGAGATGAAGTTCGACCTCTACGCCACCGAAGGGACCGGCGAGTTCCTGAAGGAGAACGGGATCGCCTTCACCCTCGTGCACAAGATCAACGAGGGCCGTCCCAACGTGGCGGACCTGATCCGCAACAGGGAGATCCAGCTGATTATCAACACCCCCATCGGCCGGTTGAGCAAGATCGACGACAGTTACATCCGCATGCTCGCCATCCAGTACAAGGTTCCCTACGTGACCACCATCGCGGCGGCCAGTGCCACCGTGGACGGCATCCATGAGGCCCGGAGAGGGGATACGCAGTTGAAGTCCCTGCAGGAGTACCAGCAGGAAGGCTGACCCCTTCCTGCTCTGTCCTGAGATCGGGAGAGAGGAATCTGCCGGATGTATCATTTCGGACTCTGTATCGTGTTTCTGGCGGTCGCCATCATCTGCTTGATGGTGGTGGCGCGGGTCGCACAGGTACAGATCCGGAATCTGACCCGGGCGCTGGACGAGACCGAACAGCGCCGTGCGGAACTGGCGGAGTTTCTGGAGCGTTTCGCCAACGGCTTCCGCAGTGAAGAGGGCGGTATGGGCGCGTTGAACGCTGCCACCCGCTTCGTCTGCGAGCAGACCGGTGCCGCGTCCGCCGCCATCTACGAGGTGCGGGACGGGCAACTCTGCTGTCTTGCCGTGTACGGTCACTATCCTCTGCTGCGGACCCGCCGGGAGACCGTCCGGGACCGCCGTTCCCTTCTGGAAGCGCTCCGGCAGGAGAAGATTCCCATCGGCGACGGATACCTGGGCGAAGTCGCCCGGACCCAGCGTTCGGAACTGGTGACCGATCCCGCTTTGGACCCCCGTTTCAGCGATTATCCCGGATTCACCGATCTCGGCAGCATCATGGCGGTGCCGCTCTTCGACGGTGAGGCCACCAAGGGCGTGATCTGTGCGGTGGGCGAGCAGTTGTCCTCGGCCTGCCTCACGCGGCTGATCCAACTGGTGCCGCAGGTTTTGCTGGTGCAGAACCTTGTCCACATCTACGAGGAGATCAGCCGCCGGGAACGCATTGATCAGGAACTGGAGTTCGCTCACAGCCTGCAGACCAGTCTTCTGCCCAAGTCCTTCCCGCAGTGGGGGATGTTCTCCATTGATGCCGCCACCATTCCCGCCAAGGAGGTGGATGGCGACTTCTACGACTGCATCCGCATCGACGACGACCGGATGCTGATCCTGCTGGGCGACGCCAGCGGCAAAGGGATCCCCGCCTGCATGCTCAGCGCCATGACCCGGAGTTTCGCCCGGAGCATGGTGGATAACTTCACGACTCTGCCCGCCTTCCTGAAGGAGTTGAACGCCAAACTCTTCCGGGACACGGAAGCGGACCGCTTCATCACCCTCGGCTGCTGCCTTCTGAACCGCCGGGATTCCCTTCTGGAGTTCGGCCGGGCCGGACACACGGATCTGGTGGAGTTTGTCCATCAGCACCTGCGGCTGCTCTCCCCGGACGGCACAGCCTTGGGACTTCTGCCGGAGGAGGTGGCGGAGTTCGAAACCATCTGCATTGCCATGGAGGCCGGCACGACGGTGATGATGTTCTCCGACGGACTGACCGAGGCGCTGGACAAGAACGGAGAGGAGTACGGCGTCAAGCGCCTTTCCGAAGCCTTCCGGCGCGCCTGCGAGAAGGATTTGCCCCTGCGGGAGGTCATTGAGCAGGTTACCGGCGAAGTGATCGCAGGTCAGGTGGAGCAGGCTGACGATCAGACCATTCTGCTGATCCGTCACACCGGCGAAACGGAGGCCTGACGATGGCATCCCGCGCCGGCCTTGGCGGAGGGCTTTTTCTGCTGTTGATCCTGCTTGTGGGCACGCTGCTCCGGCTGGGGATCGCCCTGCCCGGATTGTTGGACGAGCCTTCGGCACGTTTTTTCCGCCCGGATTCCAAAGATTACCTGATCCTTGCCGAGGAGTTCAGCGGGGCGAAGGAGTCTATCTCCACCCGGAGGGCGCCGGGGTTCCCTTTCATCGTGTCGGTGATCCGGCGGAGCGGCGGCGGTTTCGGTGCGGTCTCCGTGATCCTCGCCCTTCTGGGAGCCTCTGCCGGAGTTCTGGTCTATGCCGCCGCCCGGGAACACGGTGAAAACGGGACCATGGCCGCGCTCGCGGCCGGATTCTACCTCTTCAACCTCACCGCCATGGCCAACGGACCGCTGTTGCTGAGCGATACGCTTTTCGGCTGGATGGCGGCCTTTCAACTATGGTGTTTTCTGCGTGGAGATCGTTCCCGGCACCTCTTCTGGGCCTTGCTCGGAATGATCGTTGCGGCGGCCGGAGCGCTGATCCGGCCCATCAATTCTCTGTGGTTTCTGCCGGGAGCGGTGCTGATCCTGTCGCAACCGGGACCGCGGTTTCCCCGGCGCGCGGTTGCGGCGGTGGCAGGGTGCTGTTTCTTCGGACTTGTGCTGCTGCCGTGGATGAGCCGCAACGCTTTGCTGGGAGCGGGGATGTCCATCGACACCAACACCGGCGCCATGTACCATCAGAATGGCGCCATGCTGATGGCGGAGTTGAACAATACCGACTACGAAAGCGAGAAGAGCCGCATTCTCTCCGAGCAGGAACTGGTCTTTTCCGATCCGACCCAATATCCTGATGAAAAAAGCCGGGAGGAATACCGGATGGCGCAGATGTGGAAACTCTTCCGGGAGCACCCATGGCTGATGCTGAAACAGCATTTCAACTGGCACGTTCTTCTGCCGGATCTGCCCACGGCGAGCGAGGACCTTGGATATACCCGGTCCGACCGCGGGACCTTGAACATCCTGCGCAAGAGCGGGATCTTCGCCGCGGCGGATCACTACTTCGAGGGATGCTGGACGCCGGTCTGGCTTTTCGCACCGTTCCTGCTTCTCACAGGAGTGCTGTATCTCGCCGTGATCTGGCGGATCGGTGCAGATATCGCCTCCGTAAAAACGCACTGGAGGGAGTTGCTTTTCTTCCTCGCGTTTGCGGAATATTACCTCTTTCTGCCGGGCGCGATCTCCGCACCCCGGTATCAGATCCCTGCCCTGCCGTTTCTGGCGGTCCTCGCGGCCTCCGGCATCGGAGCGCTTTTGGGGCAGGAGGGTTCCGCTTCCCCCGTCAGGTGCGCAGGCTCCGGCAGGAGCGCAAAGTCCGCAGCAAAGGGCGTCAAGGGGAAAGCCGCTGGGAAGAAACCTGCCGGGAAGGCCGCAGGCAAGCGGAGGTAGAAACTACCTCCCCGCCGAATAGCTGCAGAAGGTCTCCCACAGCAGCAGAGAAAATTCCGAATCCAAAGAAGGAACCTCTCCCGCCTGCCGCGCGCGCTGAAATCCCCGAAGCATCTCCCACAGTTCCGGCAGGCGGATGGTGAAGCGATGGGGGATCTCCGCGATCCGGGTGGCGGCAGGCTTCCGGATCTCCTGCAGAATGGCTTGGCAGAGCGCGCGCCAGTCGATGAGGCGCAGTTCCGCATCGTCGATCCGCCCGGGAGTTTCGCCCCGGGCCGCCACGGCGCAGAAGGAGGAGACCACCGAGTTGAAGAAGGGACGGCTGTACGGTCCGAAGGCGTTGGGCATCCGCAGCGTGATGACCGGCGAGCCGGACTCCAGCAGAAGTTCCCGGCTCCTCCGCTTGGAGGCGTGATAGGGCAGCTCCTTCATGATGTGGGTGGTGGAGCCGAGATAGACCGGGATCTGCCGCCCGGTGGCGAGGATGCCGTCCCGAAGGCATTCGGCGAGGCGGCAGTTTTCGCGGTAGAGCCGTTCTCCATCGGGGTCCCGGCTCGATCCGGCGAGGTGGACCACCTGATCACAGCGCTTCAGAAAGGCATCAGCCGCAGAGACGTCCGCCAGATCGGAACGGAGCCCAGGAACGGGGACCAATCCCTCCTCCAGACGCATGGCTCCAAGCAGATGCCCACCGATGAAGCCGGTGCTTCCGGCTATGCCGATGCGAAGCGGAGAAGTCGGAACGCCCATCTTCGACGGCGGCGCTTCAGCGCAGTTTCAGGGACGCGAGAGCCAGCAGCGCACACACTCCCGCAATGATCCAGAAGCGGACGACAATCTGCGTCTCCGTCCAGCCCTTCCGCTCGAAGTGGTGATGGATGGGCGCGCAGAGGAAAATGCGTTTCCCCGTGAGTTTGAAGGAGCCCACCTGCAGGATGACCGAGACCGCCTCCATCACGTAGATCCCGCCCACCAGCAGCAGCAGGATCTCCTGCCGGGTGACGGTAGCCAGCAGACCCACCGCTCCGCCGAGGGCGAGGCTTCCGGTGTCGCCCATGAACATGGCGGCAGGGTGGCAGTTGTGCCACAGAAAGCCGATGCAGCCGCCGCAGAGCGCGGAACCGAATACCATGGCCTCCTCCGCACCGGGGAGGAAGGGGATGTTCAGGTATCCGGCGAAGATCTTATGGCTCATGAGGTAGGCGAAAACCGCGTAGGTCAGCGCACAGAAGATGGTGCATCCGGTGGCAAGTCCGTCCTTGCCGTCGGTGAGGTTCACGGCGTTGGAGGCGCCGACGACGACGATGACGGAGAGCGGGAGGCACCACCACCCCTGATAGACAGGTTGTTTGAAGAAGGGGACCATCAACTGCCGGAGATATTCCCGCATGACCGGATCCCGGCCGAGCAGGTAGAGGGCGGCGATGGCAATGAGGATCTGGCCGGCGAATTTCATCTTGGCGGAGAGGCCGTCCCTGCGCTTGTAGAACACTTTGAAGAAGTCGTCGATGAAGCCCAGTCCGGCAAAAGCGGCGGTGGCGAGGATCAAGGCGCAGGGGATGGGGGAATTCAACTGCATCCAGAGCAGGGAGGCCAGCAGGATGGCTCCAATCAGCAGGACTCCGCCCATGCATGGGGTCTTGCTCTTCTCTTTGTCGATGAACTGGGGGTCCACCAGTCCGGCGAGGCGTTCTGCGGCCTGCGCGTTGAGACGGCGGAGCGTCCGCGCGGTCCACCCGCCCAGAAGCACCACGATGAGAAAACTGGTCAGGGCGGCGCCGCCGGCCCGGAAGGTCACGTAGTCAAAGAGCCGGAACGGCCCGAAACTGTCACGGAAAAACGCAAGAAACGTCAGCATGATAAAACCCCTTGATCAAATTGAAACTGCATGGGGAAAATATACTCATGAAAGCGGATGATTTCCACAGGAAATCCAAGAAATATGCAATATTTTTTGGTCGATCGCGGTCCTTCCTGCGGCTTTTCTTCGAAATAGAGGGGATTTGCATTTGAAAATTCGGCAAAAGAGATTATTTTATCTTGATGGCGCAATGTTGAAATCGGCCCCGGAACCGCCGGACACTGCGGCACTTTCGGGGATACACGGGAAATAAGGATATCATGAAAATCGTTTTTTCCAACGGTCCCGGTGAAGGCAAGGAGATGGAGTTCGCCCTTCAGGAGATCACCGTTGGCCGGGAGATGGGCAACATCCTGCGGATCCCGGCGGGGGGCGTTTCCCGGTTCCACGCGAAGATCTTCCGCAGCGAGGAGGGCGTCTGGTGGATCCAGGATCAGAACAGCACCAACGGCGTCAAGGTGAACCGTTCCCGGATCTGCGGCGAAGAGGAACTGAAGGAGGGAGACGAGATTACCATCGGCGAGCAGACGCTCCGGGTCTTTGATCTGAACGGCGCCGCGCCCAAGGTGGTGTTTCGGCCCATTATTTCCCCTCCCACGGGTGAGATCCCCATCTCCGGGGAGGGGACCGGCTTCGGCGCGGCTCCCGGGACCACGGTGATCGATCCGGTGGATGACGAACCTGTCGTGAAGTTCGATGCGCAGAAGGTCAAGCGGGCCATCCTCGGCGGAAACATCTTTTCCGGGCGGAACCGCGCGGCGGCCGAGGAGCCGCTGGATCCCTCCGAACGCGGCCGCCGCCGTTTCTCACTGCTCTTCTACTCCGTGATCGGAATATGTGCTCTCGTGGTGATACTGACGGTGCTTTCCCGTCCCGCTCCTGCTGCGAAAAAGTCCTCTGCCCCACAGGTGGACAACAGCAGCATCCGTTTCGAGAAGGTGATCTTTCAGAAGAACAATATCTTCCGCTTCTCCGCTTCGCTGGAGGGCGATACGGTGGAGTTCGCCATCGACGACATCAAATCCCGGCGTCACTTCACGAGGAAGATCGAGAATCCCCAGGGGATGGAGATCCTCCGTTCCAACATCCGGGATACCGGCATAGCCAAGTGTCCCTCGCGGTGCGGACAGTGGACTGACGATACCATTCGCCGCCGCATCCTGCTGGCGGACCAGCGGGAGGTCTGTGAGATCGAGGCATGGGGCGAATATCCTCCGGAGCCGGTGGAGCGGGTGGAGAACTATATCCGGGATTTTGCGGAAATCCATGGCCTTCAGACAATCTCCCTCACCCCCGAGGAACTGAAACGGCAGGCGGAGGAGAGTTTCAACAAAGCCGAGGATCTCTTCAACAACCGGGAGGCGGATCTGCAGAACCTCCGGGGCGCCATTCTGCGCTACCGGCTGGTCATCGTGGCGCTGGAGCAGTTCGCCCAGCCTCCCCGGATGCTGAAGGTTGCCCGGGAACATCTCGCGGAGGCCGAACGGATCCGCAAACACAAGATGAGCCAGTTCCGCTACGAGGAGTCCCGCCTTCTCAATATGGAGGACGTGCACGGACTTCGCCGGATCTACACGCAGGAGATGGAACTCGCGGACCTGAACTCTCCTGACCACGACCGGGCCAGACAGCGTCTTTTCATTCTGGACCGCAATTCCGGAAAGGTGCGCAAGTAAATGAAACTCCATTCTCTTCTGGTCATGGTATTGTCCGCCGTGATCCTCCTTTGCGGATGCGGCAAAAAAGATCCCCGCCCCGTGAAACTGACCATCGTCGGTCCTCCGGGAACGGCCGTTCGTTGTCTCGGGCAGATGTTTCAAGGGGAAAAGATCCGGCTGCAGTTGCCGGAGGGTCGGTACCTTTTCAATGCCGTCGCCCCCGGTTTCCGGGAGTGTTTTCTGCTGGAGGACCTTACCGCCGGGACCCGGCAGATCACTCTGCCGCTTCAGCCGGTGCGGGGTGCGGCCCTCATTATGAGCAATCCTGACGGTGCCACCGTTCTGCGCAAGGGGGAACCTCTGGGTCGCACTCCCGTGGTGTTGCGGGACCTCCCTCCCGGCGAACAGTCGGTTCAGGTGGAACTGCCCGGATACACCAGCCGTACGCTCAACTGGACCGTCGTGGACGAACGGCCCCTTCAACTGCTTGCGGAACTGGAGAGCAACAGCGGACGGCTCCAGCTCAACTCCGAACCCGTCGGCGCCACGATCCTCGTGAACGGCAAGCCGGAGGGACGGACCCCCGTGGTCCTGGAGAAGCTGGAGGGCCGTTATCTGATTCGGATCGAACTCGCCGGATACCAGCCGGAGGAAAAGAGTGTTTCTATCGCCCGGGGAGGGGTCTATGACCTTTCGTTTCAGTTGAGGCAGTATCCCGGAACCATTCAGGTGATGACGGAGCCATCCGGTGCGGAGGTCTTTGTCGGCGGCGTGCGGATGGGGGTCTCCCCCTGCCGGCTGGAAAATCTCACTCCCGGAAAGATGACGCTGCAACTGATTTTACCGGGATTCGACCCGGTGGAGGAGACCATTGACCTTCTCGGCGGCGACAACGGATCGCGCACCTGGACTTTGAGTTCCAACTCCGCCCGGGCGATGCTTCACGTCCGTCCTGCTGGGGTGACGGTCCTCGTGGACGGCAAACCCATGGGCCGGACCGCTTCCATCGCGGGGAACGATTATGACACCACGCCCATCGTCATCGAAGGACTCTCTCCCGGCAAGCATGTGGTGACGCTTTCGCATCCGAGGGCGAATCCTCCTCAGCGCAGGCACGTCATCACCGTGGAGAAGGGCAAGGAACTTCAGGCTTCGCTGCCGGAGGTGTGGATCGCCAACTGCAAGATCCGCTTCAAAGTGGATGGACACGAGCAGGTGGGCGTGCTGTACGGTGAAACCGCCGAAAAACTGCTCTTCGGCCCCCAGCCCGGCGTGAAGTTCGAGATCGAACGCAGCAAACTCAGCTCCATTGAGATGCTGGACATCTCCCCCGACGGTGTGAAATGAAACGATTCTTCCGCGACCTTTGGTACCGGGGACAGTATGCGGTGATCCTGGGTTTGGATTGGCTGGTCCGCCATCTGCCCCTCCGGGTACTTTGGCTTCTCGCCCGGGGCATCGGCTGGATGCTGGATCATATCCCGCCCTTTCGGAAACTGGTGCGGAGCAACATTCACGCGGCCATGCCGGAACTGCCGCCGGAGGAGGTGGCCCGCATCGGCCGGGAGTCCTGCTTCAATCTGATCTTCAACATGCTGGAGTTCTTCTGGCTCAGCGGAGATCCGGAACGCATCCGCCGGCGCTATCGTCCGCCGGAGGAACTTCTTGCGCATCTGCGGGAGCATTTGGAGAAGGGTGAGCGTATTATCTTCGTCAATCCCCATCTGGGCAGTTGGGAGGCCTCCGGCGTGATGGCGCCCTTCTACGCCGGGATCCGCATGGTGGCCATCGCCAAGCCCATGCGGAACCCCTACTTTAACCGGTTCATCAATTACCGGAACCGCGAGAAGGTCGCCGGCATGGAGATCGTCCTTTCCCGGGGAGCCATCCGCGCTTCGCTGAAGGCGCTCCATGACGGCAAGAGCCTCGGTACTCTCATCGATCAGAACACCCGGGTCCGGGACGGCGGCGTCTTTGTGGATTTCTTCGGGATCCCGGTGGCCAGCAGCGCTGCGCCCGCCGCGTTGAAGCGTTACTGCGACGGAAAGGGGATCCCCGCCGTCATCATCTACGCCACCAGCATCCGGCAGGGAATGGGGCAGACCACGGTCTATAACGAGTACCTTTCCCGGCCGTTTTCGGAGTATGCGGACGACCGGGCCGTGCTTCAGGAGTTGATGCAGATCTCCGAGCGGTACATCCGGAGATTTCCGGAGCAGTACCTCTGGTTCTACCACAGATTCCAGAACATCCCCCGGGACGCCTCTCCGGAAGTGCGCGCCAGATATCCCTGGTACGCAAAGGAGGTGCGGCCCACCTTCTACCGGAAGACCGCTTCGGAGTCCGCGAAGTAGGACCGCTCTTTTTCCTCGGGGAATGGTTTCCCGGAACCGCCCTCAAAGGCTCAACAGCAGGACCGCCAGCACGCCCAGCAGGACCGCGGCGGCTTTCCAGCGGGTAATCTTTTCCTTCAGGATGACGGCGCTGAAGAGCAGTGTCAGGGGGAAACTCATCTGCTCGATGGGCAGGACCACCGCCGCCTGACCATACTGCAGCGAAGCCGCAAGGAAGACGGTGATGCCGGTGACGCAGATACCGGAGAGCAGGCCGTAGCCCAGCAGGAGGGAGTCCAATTTCCATTGTTTCCGTTCCCGGAAGAACGAATAGAGAGTTCCGACCACGGCCCAGCAGAGTCCGATGAGCAGGACGATGCCGCTTCGGCTGGCTCCCTGAAGCAGTCCGTACTTGCAGGTGAGGCCGAGCCCCGCCCGGAGCAGGCAGGCGAGGATCGCAAGCAGCAGTCCCTTCCTGACCGGGCTGCCGGAGACGGCGGACGGTTTTTCCGGCTTCGTGGTGAAGCAGAGGATGGCGGCGATGGCGGCGATAATCCCGCACCACTGGAGGGAGGAGATCGTTTCGCCGAGGATCAGCCACGCACCCAGCGTCACCGGGACGAGATTCAGCCGGAAGATGGTGGCTCCGACTCCGGCGCTGATCATTCCGAGGGCTTCGATGAGGAGCAGATTGGCGGCGATGGAGAGCAGTCCGGTGAGGCCGCCCCAGATCAACGTGGGCGCGGAAAAGTCGAAGGGGTTGGGACCGAAGCAGGCCACGCTCGCGCAGACGACTCCCACGATGGCGGTAAAAAGTCCCCGGGGCCGGGGCTTCCGGGCAAAAAGTTTGAAGACGAAATCGCTGGCCGCGCTGCAGAAAAGACAGCAGAATGCAAAAAGGATCCCCATTTTATCTCTCCTTGGATTTTGATTTTATATAATGGGCACCTCTAAAAATTCATTCCGGCGGCTTGCGGCCTTTGAGGAAAGTCCGCAACGCGCGACTTTTTCCCCACAGGCTCGCAATTTATCCGTTTGAATTTTTTGAGGTACCCTAATATAATTCAAAAAGATTGAATTTCAATCAAAATATTGAATTTTATTCAACTTGTCGGCCGCAAAATCCTGAAAATATTTCGGTTTTTCGGTGAAATTCCGGTTGTTATTTTGAATGGGATTCAATATATTATGCGTGAGCGACGAAATCTGTCTGCGGAAATCCGCAATGCAAAAAAAAAGGAGATCGCCATGCGGGAACAGTTGACCTTGCTGGGATGCCGGCTTCGGGAGATCAGGAAGAAGCGGGGCATGACGCTTCAGGAGTTGGGTCAGAAGACCGGGGTGACGGCGGGATTGCTTTCCAAGATCGAGAACTTCCGCACGGTCCCTTCGCTTCCGGCATTGGTGACCATCGCCCGGGCGCTTGGTGCGGACCTCGGCGAACTCTTTGCCGGGCTCTCCTGCGATACCGGTTCCCAGTGGTTGCTGATCCATCCCGAGGAACAGCAGTCCGTGGAGCGCGATCCGGAGCACGGGTTGCGGTACCGGATGGCTTTGGAACTTCCCATGGAGGCCGGGACCATGCAGGCGATGCTGGTCTCCGGCGGGGAGGGGAAGGCCCGGGAACCTGTGACGACAGAGGCCGACCAGCTCACCTACGTGCTGAAGGGGTGTTTCGCCTACGTTATCGGAGAGGATACCTTGGAACTGGCGCCGGGTGATCTGCTCTATTTCAACGGCAGGCTTCTTCACGGACCGCTTCATAAACCGGGGCAGGAGATCGAGATGTTCTGCCTCTACTTCCTGCACTGATCCGCGCCACTTTCAGGATCGCATCCCGGTGAGTCTGATGGCTTTGCCGTCCGCTTTCAGCGTGGTCGTGCGTCCGAGGAAGGTGAACTCCCCCCCAATCCCTTCGGGCAGAGAGACCTCCGCCGACCAGACGCCGTTTTCGCAGTCCAGTTTTACGCGGACCTCCCCCGCCGGATGGGGCAGGCGCCCCTCCGTGTGCCGCCATGGTCCGGGCATGGGCCGGATCGACACCCGGGCAAATCCCGGCGCCGACGGCCGGATCCCCAGCACCGCCGTGAAGAAGTGATAATAGGGATGGCTCCCCCAAGCGTGGCAATCGGAACGGCTGGGTTCCGGGCGCTCCGGGACCGTGGAAAATCCCTTCTCCTTCAGCCGGTACCAGTGGCCGAGACGGTCGAAAAAGAGGGGTTCACTGCCG
>DCGG01000076.1:2267-3527 GCA_002315455.1 Lentisphaeria bacterium UBA1784 | reverse complement strand
CGGCTTCCGGCGGCAATCCTGCGGCGGGGAGTTCCCCCGTCAGGGTCAAGGTTCCTGCGGTGAAATCCAACTGAGGCATGTTTTCAACTCCGGGGGCAGGGGGGATTCCCAATGCATTTCTTCGTCGGTCTCGGGGTGGCGCATTTCGAGGATGGCGGCATGGAGTGCCTGCCGGGTCAGGCGGAGTTTGGCCCGGTCCCCGTCGGTGAGGCCGTTGCTCCGCAGTTTGAGAAAGCACTGTTCATCAAGGCCGTAGAGTTTGTCGCCCACTACGGGGAACCCGAGGGAGAACATGGTGGCGCGGATCTGGTGCATCCGGCCGGTCCCAAGTTCTGCGCCGACGAGGGAAAACTCCTTCCCGCATCGGATGGGGAAGAGCCGGGTGGAACAGCGCTCGATCTGAGCCGCTCCCGTCGGAGGACGTTCCCCCGGGACGAAGCGCCGCTTCTTGCGGACCGCACTGGCGGTGTCGGAGACAAGGAAGCCGTCGGCCTGCACTTCCTGATCGAAGGTACCGTGGACGATGACCCGGTACTCCTTGCGGATGGCCCGGTCATTCCCGGAGAGTTTTGCCGCCGTCGTGGGATCTTTTGCCGCCAGCATCAGGCCGGAGGTCTCCCGGTCCAGCCGGTTGATGAGATGGACCGCACCGAAACGGCTGGTCAACAGGTGCCACAAAGTGTTCTTGAAGAAGGGTCCGGATGGATGTACGCAGAGATTCCCCGGCTTCTCCACCACGAGAAGGTGTGCGTCCTCGAAGACGATGCGGTAGTTGAGGTCGGCGGGCGGTTCCGGGATGTCCGCCGGATGATATTCGATGATGTCGTGGAGTTTCAGTATGGTATCCGGGGGGACCAGTTGCCCGTTCAGGGTGATCTCGCCGGAGCCGATGCGTTCCTGCCATTCCGCGAGGGAGCGGTAGGTGAAGCGCCCGGCAAGCATGGCCTCCAGCGTCAGACCCACGCTGCTCCAATCAACGGAACTGCGGATGATCCGGGTGTTGAGGTTGGCGGAGCCCTTCATCTTACGGTTGCTCCGGATAGAGGATGAATTTCGTGTGGGGAAGGACGCGCTGAAGTTGCTCCGTCAGAGGTTCCCCCCGGAGATAGGCGGAGGTGGAGAGCCAGTCCGCCGACATGGCATCGGGAGCGATCACCGTGGCTGCCCGGCGGTTTCCGGAAGGAGCGCAGGTGAGCGGGTCCATGATGTGTCCGAAGCGCTGACTGCCGATGACGACGAAGCGTTCGTAACTTCCGGAGG
>DCGG01000076.1:515-2218 GCA_002315455.1 Lentisphaeria bacterium UBA1784 | reverse complement strand
GGAGACCGCGCAGTTTCCGGGAAGTTCCAGCACCTCCCGGAGGACCTTGCAGTGGTCCTTTGGATCGGTCACTGCGATCCGGTAGCAGGAGCGCCGGGGCGGCGGATCGGGGAGGAGACGCAGATTCCCTCCGAGGTTGACGATCCCGGAACGCACTCCGGTGCGCAGGATCGCTTCCGCGGCGAGATCGGCGGCGCGGCCCTTGGCGATGCCGCCCAGATCCAAAGCCATTCCGGGGACGGTGAAGAATACGGTCCGTGCCGCTTCATCGAACCGGAGTTTCTCGAAACCGACCGTTTTGCGGACTTTTTCCCGTTCGGCGGGGGAGGGGAGCGCGTTTCCCCGCTTCCGATAGAAGCCCCAGAGGTCCATGAGGGGCTTGACGGTGACGTCGAATGCGCCCTCGGTCATGCGCCACGCCCGCCGGGACTCCATGAGGAGGAGCCAAAGTTCCGGGGAGCAGACGAAGGGTGCGCTTGCGGCGGAGGCATTGAGGCGGGCGAGTTCACTTGCCGGGTCCCGCAGATTGCAGACGGCATTGATGCGTCCGAAGGCCTCATGTCCGGCGGTAAAGGCCTGTTCCGCCTGCGCCCGGTCCCTGCAGCAGAGGTCGAACTCCGCCACCGTCCCCATGGTGAGAAAGGTCCTGCGGCAACGTTCCGGCTGTGCGAAAGACCATTGGAAAAAGAGCCATCCGGCGGCGGCAAGAAGCAGTGCCGCCGCCAGAAGATATCCGGCTTTTGTACGCCGGGTCATGACCCTACGCTTTCTCCACGGAGACCCGGAGGTCGACGCCGTTGACGTTCAGTTCCTCGGAGCCTTCTCCCGGTTCCAGCGTGCTGGCGAGAGTCTCGTTGGCGATGTACTCCCTGAAGGTCTCTATGGCCTTGGAGAACTCCGCCGGGACCTGATACCGGACGGTGATCCGGTCGGAGATCTGGAACTGCCGTTCCTTTCGGATGTTCTGCAGTTTGCTCACCAGTTCCCGGGCGAAGCCTTCCGCCTCCAGTTCCGGCGTGAGCAAGGTGGAGAGCGCGACGGTGACGCCGCCTTCGCTGGCGGCTGCGAGACCGGGCTTCTCCTCCCGGTGGACCACAAGGTCCTCTGCGGTGATCTCGGCCTCCGTGCCGTCGGGCAGCGTGAGTTTGAAGGGGGTCCCGGAGAGGATGTCGCCGATCTCCTTGCTGGTGAACTGGGCGATCTTGGCGGCGGCGATCTTCATATCCTTGCCGAGGCGTGCGCCGAGGGCCTTGAAGTTGGCCTTGCACGAGCGGTGGACGAGTTCCTCCTCGTCGGCACAGAACTCAACGGATTTGACGTTCAGTTCTTCGGCGATGATGGAACTGGTCTCCTGGACCATCTTCCGCAGTTCCGCGTCCTGGATTGCCAGCACCGCCTTGGCCAGCGGCTGACGGACCTTCAAATTGGCGTTGGTCCGGATGAAGCGGCCCAGCGAAACGGCGGTCATGGTGTACTGCATCTGGCGTTCCAGATATTCGTCCCGGCAGTCATCCGGAGTGGGATAGTCCGTGAGATGGACCGACTCCGGCATGGCTTCGGTGCGGAGCGTCCGGTAGATCGCTTCGGTGGTGAAGGGAATGAAGGGCGCGGCGGTCCGGGCGAAGAGCAACAGCACGTAGTGCAGCGTGGCATAGGCCTCCTGCTTGTCGGAATCGCTCTCGCTCTTCCAGAAGCGGCGGCGG
>DCGG01000076.1:0-468 GCA_002315455.1 Lentisphaeria bacterium UBA1784 | reverse complement strand
GGCGGATGTACCAGTTGGTGAGGTCGTCGATGAACCGGCTGAAGCGGGTGGCGGCCTTCTGCAGGTTGTACTGATCCAGTTCGGAACGAACCTCCTCCACCATCTGGGAGGCGGAACTGAGGATCCAGCGGTCCAGCACGTTCTTCGGAGCCTTCGGTGCCGTCACCGGTCCGGGGGCGGGGGTGTAACCATCCACGTTGGCGTAGGTGACGAAGAAACTCAGTGCGTTCCACATGGGGATCATGATGCCCCGGAGCACCTCTTTCACGCCGGCCTCGGAGAACTTCAGGTCTTCCGCCCGGACCACCTGACTGCCCAGCATGAAGAGCCGCAGGGCATCGGCGCCGCAACGGTTGATGACCTCCATGGGATCGGGATAGTTCTTCTTGCGTTTGGACATCTTCTGGCCGTCCTCGGCGAGGATGAGTCCGTTCACCACCACGTTGCGGTAGGGGGACTTGCCGAAGA
>DCGG01000016.1:17360-17505 GCA_002315455.1 Lentisphaeria bacterium UBA1784 | reverse complement strand
CCCATGGCCACCTGGGCCACATAGATATTGCCGTAGGTCATGAAAATGCTTCCCAGATCCTTCTTGGGACTGGTTTTTCCGGAACTGGCGAACTGGGCCACCGCACCGATGGGGGTGGCTTTGGAGGACTGACCGCCGGTGTTGG
>DCGG01000016.1:301-17262 GCA_002315455.1 Lentisphaeria bacterium UBA1784 | reverse complement strand
TCCAGACCGCCGAAGCCGATATCGTAGGCCCAGCCGTCGCCGCCGAACATCCAGAAGGTCTTCCGGGCAAACTGATCCCGGTGCCGCAGGAGGTCCTGCGCCACGGCCGCCGCCTCCGGTTCCAGAACCGTTTTCTCCAGAAGTCCGGTCAATTCATCCCCGCTCTTCCGGGAGCCGTCGAAATCCTGAAATGCCGCAAGATACGCTTCCGCCGCACTTTTGACTTCCGCCGGAATGGTCATGGTGAGAAGTTTTTCAACCTTGTTCTTCTGCATCTCCCTCTGTTTTTTGACTGCCAGCACCATGCCCAGAGAGAACTCCGCATTGTTTTCAAAGAGGGAGTTGCTCCACGCCGGACCGCGGCCGTGACGGTTCACCGTGTAGGGGATCCCCGGCATGGGGCTCCCCCACGCCTGGGAGCATCCGGTGGCGTTGGCCCAATAGACGTGATCGCCGAAGAGCTGGGTCAGGAGTTTCGCATAAGGCGTCTCCCCGCATCCGGCGCAGGCGGCGGAAAATTCCAGCAGAGGCTGCCGGAACTGGCTGCCCTTGATGGTCCACGGATTGAAGACGTTCCCTTTGTCCGAAAGACTTAATGCGTAGTTCCACTCCGCAAGGCGGGGGCCGGTCTCCCGGTAGGGTTTCATGGCAAGGGCCTTCTCTTTGGCCAGACACGCATTCACGCAGGCACCACAGCCGGTACAGTCGGCGGCGCTGACTTGAAGCGTGTAATGGAGCCCGGTCTTTCCCTTCACCGGGACGGTGCCGAAGCCCGCCGGGGCGGCGGCTTTTTCCGCATCATCAAGCAGGAAGGGCCGGATCACCGCGTGGGGACAGACCAGACTGCACTGGTTGCACTGGAGGCATTTCGAGGAATCCCACACCGGGACCTGAATGGCAATACCCCGCTTTTCGTAGGCCGTAAGGCCCATGTCGATGACGCCGTCCTCGTATCCCCTGAAGGCGCTGACCGGGAGGTCGTCGCCCTTCTGGCGGTTGATGGGATCGGCAAGATTTTTCACCACATCAGGCCGGGTGTCCTCCGCCGCCGGGGCGGCGTCTTTTGCCGTAAGCCACGCCGCCGGGATCCTGATCTCATGGAGATTGGCCGCACCTTCGTCAATGGCGGCAAGGTTCCGGTTCACCACATCGTCTCCCTTTGCGAAATAGGTGCGTCTGGCCAGTTCCTTCATGTAAATGGCGGCCTCCGCAGGGGGGATCACGTTGGCCAAGGTAAAGAAGGCCGACTGGAGGACCAGATTGTAGTGGCTCCCCAGCCCCAGTCTGAGCGCAATGGATACGGCATCAATGGTATAGACTTTGGCTTTCTTTGCCGCCAGGAGCCGCTTGACGTGTCCGGGGAGTTCCCGGTCCAGTTCCTCAAGGGTCCACGCGGTGTTGACCAGGAGGGTCCCTCCGTCCTTCAATTCCCCGACCACGTCGTACTGTTTCAGGTAGGTCTCGTTGTGACAGCCGATGAAGTCGGCGGCCTTGACGTAATAGGAGGAGCGGATGGGGGTGTCGCCGAAACGCAGATGGGATTTGGTGATGCCGAAGGATTTCTTTGCATCGTATTCAAAATACGCCTGGGCGAATTTCGGGGTGTGATTGTTGATGATCTCCACGGTACTCTTGTTGGCCCCCACGGTGCCGTCGGAACCGAGGCCCCAGAATTTGCAGCAGACGATCTTTTTATCATCCGGATACAGGGGGCCGCCGGCGGGGAGCGAGAGGTGCGTCACGTCATCCACGATCCCGATGGTGAAATTCCCGGCTGGGTTTTCCTGCTTCAGGTGGTCAAAGACCGATTTGATCTGGGCCGGGTCCGTATCCTTGCTGGAGAGGCCGTACCGGCCGCCAATGACCCGGATCCCCCTTCCGGCAGTCACCGCCGTCACGTCCAGAAACAGCGGCTCTCCGGCGCTGCCCATTTCCTTGCAGCGGTCCAGAACCGCGATGCTGCGGACGCTTTCCGGCAGGGCGTTCAGGAAATAGTCTGCGGCAAAGGGCCGGTAGAGATGGACCTGCAGAAAGCCCGTTTTTTCGCCCTGCCGATTCAGACAGTCCACGGTTTCTTTGACTGCACCGGAGACGGAGCCCATGGCCACAATGACCCGGTCCGCATCGGCGGCGCCGTAGTAGTCAAAAAGGTGATACCTCCGGCCGGTGATCTTCGAGACCGCTTCCATGTAATTGTCCACGATCCCCGGCAGTGCAGTGTAAAAGCCGTTGTTGGCTTCCCGGACCTGAAAGAAGATGTCCGGATTCTGCACCGTGGCCCGGAGACGGGGGTGTTCCGGATTCAATGCCTGGGCCCGGAAGGCTTCGACGGCCTCGTGATCCACCAGTCCGGCCAGGTCTTCATAGGAGAGCTGTTCCACCTTGGTCATTTCGTGGGAGGTGCGGAACCCGTCAAAGAAGTGCAGGAAGGGGATCCGGCCCTTTACCGCCGCCAGATGGGCCACGGGCGCCAGATCCATGATCTCCTGGGCATTGGCGGTGGAGAGCATGGCAAACCCGGTCTGGCGGCAGTTCATCACGTCCGAGTGATCGCCGAAAATGGAGAGGGCATGGGTCCCCACCGTGCGGGATGCCACATGAAGCACCCCCGGGAGCCGTTCTCCGGCGATCCGGTGCATGACAGGGATCATCAGGAGAAGCCCTTGGGAGGAGGTGAAGCTTGTGGAAAGCGCCCCCGCTTCAAGAGCGCCGTGAATGGCCCCCACGGCCCCGGCTTCCGACTCCATTTCCACCAGAGAAACCTTCTGGCCGAAGAGGTTGACTTTTCCTTTGGCCGACCATGCATCGGTCTTCCCCGCCATGGGGGAAGACGGGGTGATGGGGTAAATGGCGGCCACTTCGGTAAAGGCGTAGGCAATGTAGGCGCACGCCTCGTTGCCGTCCATCGTCACAAATTTTTTTTCCGTATTCATGATAAACGCACCTCCTGCGTCAGGGTCAGTCGGCGACGATGCCATCGACTTTGGCAATATGGAGCCTCTGGATGGCGTTTTCGCGCATTTTGTATTTCAGGATCTTTCCGGCGGCATTCTGGGGAAATGCATCCACAAAATCCACATAGCGGGGAACCTTGTGTTTGGCCATGTTCTTTTTGACGAAATTCTGCATTTCCTCCACCGTCATGGTCGCTCCCGGTTTCAGGATCACGGCGGCAAGGATCTCCTCCCCCAGCGCTTTGTCCGGGATGCCGATGACCTGTACATCCTGGACTTTCGGGTGGGTGTAGATGAATTCCTCGATTTCCTTCGGGTAGATGTTTTCGCCGCCCCGGATGATCATGTCCTTCAGCCGTCCGGTGATGCGGTAATTTCCCTCCGGGGTCCGCAGCGCCAGATCTCCGGTATGGAGCCAGCCGTCCCGGTCGATTACGGCGGCGGTCTCGTTGGGCATCTTGTAATACCCCTTCATGACGTGGTAACCCCGGGTGACGAATTCCCCGATCTGATTGTCCGGGAGAATTTTGCCGGTCTCCGGGTCCACGATCCGGTTTTCGATTTCGGGCAGATCCCTGCCCACCGCCGACACCCGGTCCTCAATGGGATCCGAGGTTGTGGACATGGTGCATCCCGGAGACGCCTCGGTCTGACCGTAAACGATGGTGATCTCCGTCATGTGCATTTTGTCGATCACATCCCGCATCACGGCGATGGGGCAGGGGGACCCGGCCATGATGCCGGTACGCATGCAGGAAAAATCCGTTTTCGGGAAGTCTGCGTGCCCGAGAAGGGCGATGAACATGGTGGGGACCCCGTGGAAACAGGTGATTTTTTCTTGATCAATGCATGCCAGCGCGGGCTTGGCCGAGAAGTAGGGCAGGGGCAGCAGTGTCGCTCCGTGGGTCATGGAGGCCGTCATGGCCAGCACCATGCCGAAACAGTGGAACATGGGTACCTGGATCATCATCCGGTCCGCAGTGGAAAGGTCCATGCGGTCGCCGATGCACTTGCCGTTGTTCACCACCCCGTAATGGGTCAGCATGACCCCCTTCGGGAAACCGGTGGTCCCCGAAGTGTACTGCATGTTGCAGACGTCGTTGATATGCACGGCGGCGGCCCGTCTCCGGACTTCCTCCATGGGGACGCTCCGGGCCCGGGAGAGGGCGTCTTCCCAGGTAATGGCCCCTTGGGTCCGGAATCCAACGGTAATGACATTGCGCAGGAAGGGCAGCCGCTTGGCCCGGAGGACCTCACCGGGGCGCGTTGTATCCATTTCCGGACAGAGTTCCCGGATGATCCCGGCATAGTCGGAATCCCGGAATTTCCGTTCAAGGATCAAGGTGTGGGTATCCGACTGTTTCAGCAGATATTCCGCCTCGGCGATCTTGTAGGCGGTGTTCATGGTGACCAGCACCGCCCCGATCTTGGTGGTGGCCCAGAAGGCGATGTACCACTGGGGAAGGTTGGTCATCCAGACTGCCACATGGCTTCCCGGTGCAACCCCCAGGGCGATGAGGGAGCGGGCGAACTGATCCACATCGTCCCGGAACTCCGAATAAGTCCGGGTGTAGTCCAGCGTGGTGTATTTGAACGCCAGCTGATCCGGGAACTCCGCCGTCACCGCATCCAGCATCTGGGAAAAGGTCTTCTCGATGAGGGTCTCCTTTTTCCACAGAAATTTTCCGGTGTGGCTCCTGTTGTCGTACAGCGCCGTCCTGGCCCGGGCCAGTTCATAGCGGCTCATGTAATTGATGAAGTGGGGGAACACGATGGAAATGTCCGAGATCTCGTCCCACCTGGGATCCCACTCAATGGAGATGAACCCGTCGTAGTTGAGGGAGCGGAGGCCGTTCATGATCTCCTGAATGGGCAGAGACCCTTCGCCCACAAGCATCAGCTTGTCGGCGCTTTCGGAATCCTTCATGTGGACGTGCCGGATGTAGGCGCCAAGATTTTTCACCGTGGTTTCCGGTGCTTCGCGGCAGACCCGGAAGGGATAGTGGAGATCCCACAGCGCGGCAAGGTTGTCGCTGACAAAGGACTCGAAGAGACTCCGGAGTCTGGCCGTGTCGGCATACAGCCCCACGGTTTCCACCAGAAGCACAATGCCGGAAGCTTCGGCCTCCGGAAGAACTGCGGTCAGAAAGGCGCGGACCTGATCTTCCGACCCCTTCACGGCCTTCAGCCGGAGGTAGGGGGTGCGGAGACGTCTGGCGGCATCGAGGCAGATCCTGAATTCACTGCAGGCCGATTGCTGATCGATGGAAATATCCGACACCATGTCGAGGCAGGAGATCTCCAGACGGTGTTCCTGCAGATGACGGTGCAGTGCCGTGAGGCACCCCGGCTGGGAAGGGTCCAGCAGGGGTTTGATGTCGTGGATCTCGATGCCGTTGAATTTGTATTCCGCCGCGATGTCGATGAATTCGTCAAAGGCGTATTCATTCCAGCGGTTGGTGGAAAAAGAGAGTTTCATGCCTTTTCCTCCTCATCGAAACAGATCTTGTTCAGGGCATTCAGATACGCCCGGATGGCGGCGCCGATGATGTCGGTGGAAACGCCCTTGCCGGAATAGAGTTTCCCGTTGGAACGCAGCCGGACCACGCTGGATCCCACGGCTTCCTGTCCCTCGGTGACTGCGGAGATCTTGAAGTCATCCAGTTCAAAATGTCTTCCGAGGATGCTTTCGATGGAGCGGAACGCAGCATCCACCGGACCGTCTCCGTCGCAGAGCCCCTGAACTTCCTCGTTGTCTTTTTCAAGGATCACGTGGGCCATGGCGTTGATGATGTTTCCGCTGGTGATGACGAAGCTCTTGAGCCGATAAACCGGCGGCGCCTGCACCGCAACGGTAGCCACAATGGCGTCCAGATCCTTGGAGCCGATTTCCTTTTTGCTGGCGATCCGCTGAAATTCCTCATAGACTTTCCCCAGATCATCGGCGGAAAGTTCATACCCCAGACGGCTGACCGCCGAGGCCACGGATTCCATGTCGTCATTCTGCGAGAGCCGGAAGGAGCCGTCCAGCGAGGATTCCTCCGCCAGTTCCGAGGCGGGCGAAACATTCCGGGGCCCCTGCATCAGTTCGGCAATGATCCCCACAAATTTGTGGATGGCGGTCATATCGAGGTTCGCCGTTACATCCAGACTCCGCCCTTTGAGGCGCAGCAGATCCGCCAGATCGCTCAGATTCAGCAGTTCCGGCGCCTGAATGGCCGCCTTGAACTGGGTGACACCCAGATTCATGCAGACTGCCGCACTGGCGGTGGCCATGTGGAGCGCGTCGGAACACTCCACCGAAAGCGTGATTGATTTGACCTGCGGCACAGCCTCGGTGAGGCGGGTGATGAAAGCCGCAAATTCCATGGGGAAAAGGGTCCCGGCGGAATCGCAGAGGGTGAGGATATCCGCCCCTCCTTCCACGGCAGCGGCGGCGGCCTGTGCCAGAAAATCCGGTTCCGCCCGGGTGGCGTCAAGGAGCGACACTTCCAGTTCCGCGTTCAGTTCCTCCCTGGCAATACGGGTCAGGGTCCGGATGCTTTCCAGGACTGCCGGGGGTTTCTGGTGGGCGCAGTATTCCATCTGGACCGTGGAAACCGGAGCAAGCAGGTGAAGCCGGGGGTGTTTCGCCCCTTTGACCGCATCCCATGCGGCACGGAGGCTCTGTTCATTCAGGTCCGCCGGGCAGGAGAGAACGCCGGAGACGATGGAGGAGGCGCTGTGGAGCAGCAGCACATCGGATTTGCCGTTCCGCAGGGGAGCCGTTTCGATCACATCGACTCGCAGTCGCTCAAGCTGGCGAATGATCCCGATTTTCTCTTTGAAACCGAGTACTCCGTCTGCTGCTGCGGCTCCGGAACGCAAGGTTGCGTCCGCGATCATGATCTTTTTCATTGAGGAACCTCCTTCGCGTCTCCCGGGGGTGTTCCTTACTTTCCCCCGGGCATTGCGGCGGATGCAAAATGCATTTCTTGTTCTGCGGAAACGCTCCGCCAGGCGTTCGCGCACAAAGTCCATAATTTTATAATATACAGCCATTCAAGGTATTTCGCAAGTATTTTTTTTCCCGGAATGCCTCCGAATTTTTGAGGCAGCGTATCCGGAGACGACCGGTACGGCAAAAATCCGGATTATTCGCGGTTTATTACTGGCATAATGCGCCGGATGGCGTATAGTATTGAGGTGAATGGAAATATTGAGGAGAACGATGGTCATGACTTCGCCGTGCGGTTCAGAAAGTGATTTGATCCGATGATTGATTTTGCCGTAAAACCGCTTTTGGCCGGATGGATCCGGGATCTGGCCGGTCTTCCTGTCCGGTATTTCTGCAACTACGCCCTTCTGGGGGGATGCGGTATTGTTTTTGAACTGCTGGTGCTGGGGGGGCGCCGGAAGTGGGTTTCGCTGGAACTTTCTGAAGAAACGCTGCTTTTGAGCACCATGATTGCAGTGATCCTGCAGACCGGTGCGGAATATTTCCGCCCGGACGGCGGAGCGGGGTTTCTGCCGCGGCTGGCGGCGGGAGGGGTGCATTTTGCATTTTTCACGCTGCTGGTGGTGCTGCAGGTCCATCTTGATCTCTCTCTTGCCGGGATCTTCGGGTTTCTCTCCTGCCTTTTTCTGTTTCTGGCCGCTTACGAGGCCCGGTTCCGGGGAAAGGGGGGGATCGTGGCAGTGTTTTTCGTCTTCCTGGCACTGATGCTTTCTCTCCAGCCGGATCTGGCGGATCTTTCCCTTATGGTTTTATCCGGCCGGAACGAGATCATTGTCAATGTACTCCTGCTGGTCGTGCTGTACAGTTCGTGGGTCAAACGGCTGGAGCGGCAGCGTAAAAAAATGCCTCAAGGAGGGGGCTGATCCATGCCGAAGAAACCTGAACTGCTTGCCCCAGCCGGGACCGCCGCTGCGGCGCTGGCGGCCTTTGACGCCGGTGCCGATGCGATCTACGCGGGGCTCACCCGCTTCAACGCCCGTGAGCGGGGCGAAAATTTCACGCCGGAAGTGATGGCCGGAGTGATCCGTCATTTCCACAAAGGCGGGCGCAAAGTCTATGTCACCATGAACACCATCCTCAAGGAGTCCGAACTTGCCGCCGGTGCCGAATATCTGGCAATGCTTCAGGAGATGCAGCCGGACGCATTGATCGTACAGGATCTGGGGATACTGCGGATGATCCGGGAGTATTTTCCGGCGCTGAACATCCACGCTTCCACCCAGATGGGCTTCCACAATTCCGCCGGTCTTGAAATGGCGAAGGCCATGGGTGTGAAGCGCGTTATTCTGGAGCGTCAGATCTCCATGGATGAACTGCGTCGTCTGGCCGGATGCGGTTTGGAGCTGGAAGTTTTCATCCACGGGGCGTTGTGCTGTTCCCTTTCCGGGCAGTGTCTTTTTTCCTCGTGGCTCGGGGGCGCCTCCGGCAACCGGGGCAAGTGCAAGCAGCCCTGCCGTCGGCGCTATTTCAGCAGCCGGGGCAACGGGTTCTTCTTTTCCCCCCGGGACCTCTGCATGATCGAGCAGCTGGATGAACTCTGCGGGACCGGTGTGGCCTCCCTGAAAATCGAAGGGCGGCTCCGCCAGCCGGATTATGTGGCCAATGCCGTGGCCGCCTACCGGATGATGCTGGATGCGCCGGAGGAGGCGGATCACCGTGAACTTCTGGGCGAAGCGCGGAACCTTTTGAGCCGCACCTGCGGCCGGAAGTGGTCCGGAGGCTTCTATAATCTGCACCCCAGGGAAGCGTTGATAGGCCACGAAAGCATCGGTGCCGCCGGCATGCGCATGGGCGTGATCGACGAGCTTGCTCCCGGGGGATTTGCCTTTGTGACCGGCAAGAAGCTGCATGTGGGGGATCGGGTCCGGGTCCAGCCCCAGAGCGGCGAAGAGGGCGTGGCCTTTACGGTGACCAAAATGTTTGTGAACAGGGCGTCGTCCTTCAAGGCCAAGCCAGGGGACCGGGTCTTTCTGTGCTGCGACAAAATGGTTCCGGACCGGGGCGCCGTTTACAAGATCGGCGAGAGTTTTCCGGATTATTCCGGCCGGATCGCCGCGCTTCCCGCTCCCTGCAAAGTGCTGGATCTGGAGATCCATGTCCGTCAGGACGAATTGCTGGTTCGGGTCGGCAATGCGCCTTTCCGGGAATGGACGTACGCCTGGGACCTTGCCCCCGCTCAAAAGCACCCGCTGTCGCCGGACACCGTGGCGGCGGCTTTCCTGGAAGCGGATTCCGGAGTGTTTTCCGCCGCACCCCGGGTGTCGGTGGAGGGGGATTTCTTCTGCCCTGCGGCGGTTTTGAAAAGCGCACGGAGGGCATTCTGGGATGAGGTGAAGCGCGATCTTCCCCCGGAAGCGGTGTTTTCGGACGCTTCCTCCGGTCTCGAAAAATTCCGGAAGGCATTGTTTGAAAAAGGGTCTCATCCAACGGTCGGGGATACCCCCGAAACCGTGGCCGTCTCCCCCAATGGCGAGATGCCGGGAAACCGGAAAGCCATCCGCGCCTGCGATGTTTTTGCTGTCAGCAAGGCCATTCAGGAGGCGATCCTGCCGGAATTCTGTCCCGAGGAGAAACTGCAGGCTTTGCAGGGGGCCATTCGCCGGGCTTACGATCTGGGGATCCGGCGTTTCCGCACCGTGGCGCTGTACGGGATTGCGCTTCTCAAGGATCTCCCGGACATCCTGATCACGGCGGGGGGAGCGCTCCCCGTGGCTAATTCCATGGCGGTCCGGGAACTGGCGGCCATGGGCGTCGGCAAGGTCCTGGCCCATGTGGAACTGGAGCGCGACGCGGTGAAGGCCCTGGCCGGGGCCTCCATGCTCCCGGTGGAGCTGTACCGTTACGGCCGGCCGGTGCTCCTGATCACCCGGACCGTGATCCCCGCGGAAGGGGACATCCGGGACGCCAGGGGCAACCGGTTTACGGTCAGAAAAAACAAACTTGACGGTATGACGAGGCTCTATCCCCGCAAAATCGTTTCAGTGCCCCGGGTTCCGGGACTCCTTGATTTCTACGATCTCCGCTTTGCCAACTGGAATGCGGAGGAGCAGTCCCTTTTCAATTTCGAAACCGGCCTGCAATAGGCGGCAGCACCTGCGCTGGCCTCCTCTGCAAAGAGCCCGGTCTTGCTTGCCGGGACGGTGTTCCAAGATGCCTTCACGGTCCTTCTTCCGGGGGCAGATTGTGGTATTCGGGAACAGAAATAATCGGCAAATGATTTTCTGCAGAATTGAAAAACAACGCGGCAATGCTATTTTTCCCGTGACGGTATGTCTTTGACAGGCAGGACGATGAAAAGCGATACGGGTCAAAATCTGAAGATCAGGTACAGAAATGTGCTTCAGATTCTCTGCAAGGAATATGAAGCACTGCCCGGCAACGCACCGGTTCCAAGTGTACGGAGCGTCAAACAGCGCTTCGGCATCGGTTCTGCCGCAGCGGAGGAGATTCTGCACCAGCTTTTTCAGAAATACGCTTTGGCGCACACCGCCCGCAAAAAGGTGCGGAAGCCGGTGCGGTCAGGCGTTCAGACCCTGCCGGCGGCGTCCGGCGAGACGGTACTCTGCACGATGAGCGACATGGGGTATTTCTGGGAGCCGATCGTGCAGGAATTCAACCGGCTGCACAGACAGAGGATCTTTGTCCGTTACCTTACATACTTAAGTGATTTTTTTGCGGAGATGGCCCATCCCGCCTGCGACTTCTATCTATTTCCCACCAATCCGGTTTTTCTGGAGATCGTGCGGGATTCCGGTCTTTTCATCGATCTTGACATCATGATGTCCGGTATGGACACGAAGGCGTACTATCCCTGTGTTTTTCTGCAGGACGCCGGCCGGAAAACATGGGGGATCGCGCCGAATCTGATCATGGATGTGCTTTGCGTCCGGCGCGACCTGTACCGGCTGCCGTATGTGGATCTTCAGTGGGATGAATTCCGGGATATTCTCCGTCAGGTGAAAAGGACCTGTGCCGGAAAGATCGGTCACGCACTGGTGTTTCCATGCTATCACTCCATGATGACCCACCTGGGGATGCGGACAATTGACCCGGAGACTCTGGCATTTGATGCGTCTCAGGGGCGGTATGAAGAGGCGTACAGTTACATGCAAACTCTTTTGGGCGAAAAGCTGGCGCCTTACGTTTCCGACTGTATCAATCAGGAGGAGGAGGTTTCGCTGTTTTACCGGGGCGGTTCGGCCTTTCACGTGTTCAGTCATAAACGGGTCCCGCCGAACATGGCCCATGAGATCGATCTCTGTCCGCTTCCGGTCAAACGGCCGGAATACCGGAAGATCCAGTCGGAGGTCTTTGCCGTCAGCGCCGGTTCCATGAATTACGAGCGGGCGTGGAGTTTCATCCAGTTCGTGCTTTCCAAGGAGATCCAGCACCAGATGCTGGACAGTCTGCATGTCATGCCGGCCATGCGGGGATTGTGCCCTCCGAACATGACGCCGCCGCAGTTCCGGCTCTTTGCCTCCGCATTGGAGCAGGCATCCAGGCACTGCGAGGACAGTCTGTTTACCTTGCGGATGCAGAAATTCTTTGATTCATCCATGGACCGCTGTCTCAAATACGGCGGGGATTTCGCCCGGATCATGCTGGAGACCAAAGGCCGCTACGAGTCTTATTGGAATTGTGAAAAAACGTTTTCCGGTTTTGAATCATAAAAAAAGGAGTTGAAAATGGAGAAGAAACATTGTGCATCCGCCCGCTTTCCCATGGCGTCCGGCGTTCCGCATCCGGCATCTTTGCCCTGCCGGGCGGTGTTTACCCTGATCGAGCTTCTGGTGGTGATCGCGATTATTGCAATTCTGGCGGCTATGCTGCTGCCGGCCCTGCAAGGGGCCAGAAGCCGGGCCCATGCCATTTCCTGCGCTTCGAGTCTGAAGCAGATCGGTCAGGCAGGTCTCTTTTACTCCAACGAGTTCAACGACTATTTCCAGCCCTGGCGAGGGGAGGGGGATTACACCAATGCAAGCTGGCACATGAAATTGCTGGAGCGCACCGCATGGGCGCAGAAGCTGTGGCTGTGTCCCGCCGCACCGGTACCGGCTTTGAGTTCCGGCACCTTCGACCGGGTGAAGTTTGAAGATGTGATGTCCATCGGGATCAACGGCTCGAATTCCCAGCTGGGGGAGGGGTTTTACAAGACGTACCACAAGGCGTCCAAGATAGTTCAGCCTTCGCTTCTGGTCTATGCCGGAGACGGTGCTGGCAAGGGCTCGAGTTTCGTTCCCAACAACACTAACTCAGGGTGTCTCCTCACCGCCACCGTCCGGGACCTGTGGCCGGGACCGTCGAACAACATCTCCACCGGGTTTGTTCCCCGGCACAACAACGGGGTGAATTTCCTCTTTGCGGACGGCCATGTGACGGCGGAAACCGCCAATATCATCAAAAACGTGTGGTTTGATTACTACGGTGCCAACAAGGAGTTTGCCGTCAAACACTGGTTTGCATCGAAAGTGGAGCGCACGAACTGAAATGCGAGGCGCGTTTGGAAAAATTCTCCTTGCGGTCCTGACGGGGCTGGGAATGCTGTTTCTGCAGGCGCAGGACCCCTGCAGGGAGTTTTCTGGGGTCCCCTTGGTGTCTGTGCCGGTTATGAGCAGAAGTGCGGCGGCGGATCCGGCGGCCCGGATGAAATGGTCCGCCGGCATGTACGGCTTCAATATCTACATGCCCGGACAGCGCAGAATCATGCCCCTTCTGCCCTTGGAAGCCCGTTTCCGGATCGGGACGGACGGCGAAAATCTCTATCTGGATGCCCGGTGCGAGACCGGCAGGGACGGTCTGCTTGCCCGGGCCCGGAAATATTCCGGCATGGTCTGTCTGGATGACAGTTTTGAATTCGTCATCGTGCCCCGGCCGGAGGACAAGGTTCCGGATATCTACCATGTGGTTGTGGGCAGTCGCGGCGGATATTACACCCGGGCGATGAAAAACAATGCCCAGGTGGTCTGGAAACCCGCGATCCGGAGTGAGAGTTCGGTCAAAGACGGCGTATGGACCTGCACGACGGTTCTTCCGCTGAAGCTTTTCGGG
This sequence comes from Lentisphaeria bacterium UBA1784, assembly GCA_002315455.1. Classification (GTDB taxonomy): domain Bacteria; phylum Verrucomicrobiota; class Lentisphaeria; order Victivallales; family Victivallaceae; genus UBA1784. The sequence continues at coordinate 4,263 of DCGG01000016.1, read as the reverse complement.
ATCGAAAGGATTTCCGACGGACAGAAGATCGGACTGCGTTTCTGCCGCAACTGGCGCCGGATGGCTCAGGCTTTCGGCGGTCAGAACGGCACCCAGAGTTCGTGGAACCAGAATGCCGCACCGTTTTTTACCGGAAGCGCAATTCCCTCCGTTGTTTTCCGTAAAGACTCTCCGGTGGTACAGGTGACGCGCCTCCGGGACAAGAAAAAAATGAGCCCGATGATCACGGTCTTCAATCCCTCGGACAAGACCGTGACGGTAAACGTATCCTGTCTGATCCGGCCCGCGCTTTCTCAACCGTTCCCGAAAAAATTCACGGCTGCTCTGAAAGGCGGAGAAACGAAGAGTTTTGTGATTCCCACGCTGCCGGTCAGCGATGAGGAGGATCTGCTGACGAAACTGGAGGTGACGGACCGTCAGGGGACGCTGCTGTACCGCAGATGCTTTTCCTGGCAAGGCCGGGTCCCGGCGGAGAGATTCGCTTCCGTTTCCGCAGACCGGGATCAGCTTGCTCTCAAATATGCTTATTACCCGAAGACCGACCGGATGTTTATGCAGCTGAATTCCGGTGCGCTTGGTTCCAAAGAGGCGCAGATCACCGGTTTCAGTGCGGAGGTCCTGACTGACGCGGGCCGGAAGATCGCGGAACGGAAATTCCCGAAAAAGGAAAAAGGCGCCACGGACTATCTCTGGCAGCTCCCCGTTTCGCTGAAGACCTGCACACGAAAGGACAATCCCTCCGGAAGGTATCTCCTGAAAGTCACGGCGGAGGGGGTGCCGGACATTTCCGTTGTGAAAAAGTTTGAACGGAAAGTCTTTGACTGGGAAGGAAACCGGATCGGGACCGCGCACACCGTGCTGGTTCCCTTTACGCCGATCCGTTTTTCCGGGAACGGCCGGGTTTCCGTGATCCTTCGGGATTATGATCTGAATGCCGCCGGCCTTTTCCGGCAGGTCACTGCGGACGGGCACAAACTCCTCCGGGAGGGCGGGATGCGTCTGGAAGCCATTGTAAACGGCAAACCGGAAAAGGTTTCCGGCAGATTGAAGCTGATCCGGAAGGACGCCTGTGGGATTCTTCTGCAATCCGGTCTTTCCGCCGGGTCCCTGAAGGCCCGCGCCGATATCCTGATCGAATACGACGGCATGATGAAGTATGTTCTGACGCTTCAGAAGGGATGCAAAGTCGATTCCCTCCGGCTGGTCATTCCGCTGGCGGACAAAGAGTGCCCCCTCATGCACACCTGTTCGGACGGGCTCCGCATCAATTACGGCGGGGCGGTCCCGGCGGGGGAGGGCTGTGTCTGGGACGGCAGCAAGGCCGCGAAGATCGATCTTGTCACCACCTTTGTTCCGTACATCTGGCTGGGCTCGGAAGGCCCCGGATTCAGTGTTTTCGGCGACAACGACAAGGGCTGGGTGCTGGGAGAAGAGGTGAAGGTGGGAGGTGAAGGTGAACAAAGGAATGTCTCCAATTCCTCTGTTCAGCCTCCAACTTCAAACCTCCAACCTGTTCCTTGCCAGGAGATCGTGCGCGAGGCGGATGGGACGGTGAAGATCGTTTTGAACCTCGTGCAGCGGCCGGTGACGATCGATGCGCCCCGCACGATCAAGATCGGCTTCATGGCAACGCCCGTGAAGCCCATGCTCGACGACTGGCGCGCAAAGTCGCACGGCGACCTCGTCGGCTGCTGCCTCTACTGGGGCGGCTATTGGGATTCGCACGCGGTCTGCCCCTACGACAACACGACGAAGTTCTGGGAGAAGCTGCAGGAGGCGCGCCTGACCGGTAAGCCGGACGTCGCGTACCTCAGGTCCTACGTCGCGGACTATCCGTGCGGTTGCGACCGCGATTCCGACGAGGGCAAGCGCATCATGAAGACGGTCTCGGCGCACTACGGCAACGGCATGCACACATACGCGGGCGCGTTCAAGGAGCCGAAGGAGTTCGTCTGGTACACGAACGGGCGCGGGCTGCACTTCGGCACGAAGGAGGGGACGACCTTCTGCGACGAGTGGGACTGCCTCGAGTTCCTCGAGCGCAAGTTCGACATCCGCTGGATGACGGCCTACAGCATGGAGCCGGTCGCGAGCTATCTCGACTATGCGGCGTGGTGGTGGAAGAAGGCGTTCGACACGGGAGCCCTTGACCACCTCTACTGGGACGACGTGTTCCTCTGCGGCCAGCAGGATCCGGTCGGCTGCGACGCCTACCGCGCGGCGGACGGGCGCATCCAGGGCGCGAGCGGCATCTTCAACATGCGCGAGCAGGTCAGGCGCGGCGCGACCACGGCGGCGGAATGCGGGAAGGATCCGACGGGCAACTGGATCCACATGACGAACACGGCGATGGCGCCGATCAGCGCGTTCGCAGGCGTCCACTACGACTGGGAGGATCCGGGCTCGTCCGCGCCGTTCCAGGAGCGCTACAGCCGCGCCTACATGCAGGCGTGCACGATCGGCCGGCAGATGGGCTGCCGCGTCGGCGTCATCGGCTATTGCGCCAAGACGACGCCGGAGAACCTGGCGCTTTTCAAACGGTCGGGCAAGGGCGTGACGCTGACGCACGAGCTCGGCTGGGGCTACAAGGAGCAGAGGGCGCTTCTGAAGGCGTGGGGCTATCGCGTCAAGGGCTCGGGCGTGCGGGTCTGGAACTACTGGAACCGCGACGTTTCCTATCCGCTCGACATCGCCGGCATGGAGACTTCGTCGATCGCGATGGCGAAGCCGGCATCGGGGGAAGCGGTCGCGATCGTCTCGAGCTGGAAGAACGGCGACGGCATCGCCCGGGTCCGGCCCGATTGCAAGGCGCTCGGCATTCCCTGCGGCTTCAGGGCGTTCAACATGGAGACGGGCGCGGAGCTCACGGTAAAGGACGGCGCGGTCGCCGTTCCGCTTGCCAAGTACGTTTTCGTGATGATCCGTCTGGGGCGCTGACGCATGCGCGGACTCCTGGTTGCCTTCGCTTTGCTGTCGGCCGGCCTCGTGTCGGCCGAGGAACCCAAGGTCGTTTTGCGCACGACGGCGGAAGTCGTCGAGGCGCAGGTGCGCAGGCAGTGGCGGAAGTTCGAGCTGACGGCGCGCGTGACGTGTACGCCCGGCTTCTCCGGCGGGTTCGTCGGCGTCGAGGACGCGACCGGAGCCGTCATCGTCCAGCGTGTGCCGATCGGCGGCGAGGAAGGGTGCCGGCCGGGCGACACCGTCCGGCTGACGGGCAACGTCTTGCAGGACTACAAGCAGTTCGCGGTCGTCGCGACCAAGACGGAGGTCGTTGCACACGGATCTCCGCCTAAACCGCGCGACGCGACGGTGGACGACGTCCTGCGCGGCCGCTGCGACGGACGGTATGTGCGGCTGTCGGGAACTGTCCGCGACACCTTTACGGACGAGCTGACGGAGTCGTGCCGCTTTTTGGTCCTGGGGGAGGTAGATGCGTCGACGTTCGTCATCTTCACGGACGAGAAGAACGAGGCGGCCGACCTTTCGCGCTTCATCGGCGCGCGGGTTTCGGTGACGGGCTTGTGCGGACAGTACTCGAACGGCGAGCGCACGATGCTCGGCCGGACGGTGCGCATCTCGGGGCTGGACGCGATCGAGGTCCGTGTTCCGCCTCCGGAGGATCCGTTCGACGCCTTCGGCCGCACGCGCGTGAAGGGCCGCGTGCTGGCCCGGTGGAACGGGAGCAGCGTCTTGTTGCGCAAGCCCGACGGCGAGTTGTGCCGGGCCGACCTTGCCGGCGAAGACGTTCCGGCCTGCGGCGCGGCGGTCGAGGTGGCGGGGTTTGCCGAGACGGATCTGTATCGCCAGAACCTCGTGCGGGCCGTCTGGCGTTTAGCCGACGTGAAGACGGAGGACGAGCCGCCGCCACAGGACGTCCGCCTCCGGTCGGCGCTTGAAGGCGTGTTCAGCCCCATGCGTCCGATCGACGTCAAATACCATGGCGTGCGGATCGTGCTTTCCGG
>DCGG01000016.1:0-155 GCA_002315455.1 Lentisphaeria bacterium UBA1784 | reverse complement strand
TGCCGCGTCGCCGTGACGGGCGTGTGCATTCTCGAAACGGACAACTGGCGTCCCAACGGGCCGTTCCCGCACATCAACGGGATGACGCTGGCCGTCGGCGATCCGAAGGGCATCGTCATCCTGTCCCGTCCGTCCTGGTGGACGCCGCGCCGGCT
>DCGG01000078.1:1113-8053 GCA_002315455.1 Lentisphaeria bacterium UBA1784 | reverse complement strand
GTTTTTTTTCGCTAAAGCAATATAATAAAAAGGGCGGCATCTCCGCCGCCCCCGGGATCAATTCGCGATCAAAGTACTTTTTTGCCGTTCACCAGCAGGTCATCCACCATGAAATTCCCATCGGGGAAAACCTTCACCACCAGAATTCCGGGAGCCGGACGTTCCGGAGTGGGCCGGAGCATCTTATCCACCTCGGCGGCCTTCTTCTCACTGATGAAGAAACGGTCGAAGGGGAATTTCAGATAGTAGAGATAGGGGGCGACCGGTTTGCCGTCCTTCCAGGAGGAGGAGTGACGGATCCCGGCGATCCGGATGAAATCACGGCCAGCCGGCACCTGCTCCGGAGTCTCCGCCAGCGCAATCACCGCGGCGGAACCATCCTCCGCCGTGGCAAGCACGGCCAGCGGGAGGCGGTGTCCCTTCCTCGCTTCCCGGCCCCACTGGGGGGCGCAGTCGGCGGTCTCGACGCATTCAGGCAGGATCTTCAGCGCGAGGTAGCGCCCCCGCAGGGGATCGTAGGGGTCCAGCGTCGCCACCCGGAACTGATACACCGAAGGCGAAACCGCAGGATGCTCGAAATTCAGGATCTGCTTCACCGGATACGCCAGCGCGCCGGCAAGGAAAATGACGTAGCAGATCAGACGGATGACGTTCTTGTATTTGTACATGATCCTTATGCCTCCCCACGTTTGATCCGATGGGAGAAGAAAATATTGGCTCCCAGAAATCCCAGACCGAGCACGAAAAATCCGGCGGCCCGGATCAGCAACCCGAGATCCGCATCGAAGAAACGGCAGGTCATCAGCACCATCAGCAGCAGCAGTCCGCCGTTGAAGGTCAGCACCCGCTGCCGCCGTCCGCCGTCAAACATCAGCGCAATTCCGAAAAGCCCCACGAAAACGTTGGCAAGGAAACACATCCTCCCCGGCGCCACGAAGAGCCCCGCGATTCCCAGTCCCAGAAGGACGGCGAACATGGCGCGCTTGACGTCCAGCGGCTGACGCAGAAATAGTCCGATGGAGATTACGGTCATGATCCCCAGCGAGACCCAGTAGTAGGTCTGATTGATCCGGTCCGGCGAAAACCGGAAGGTCCAGAACCACTCCGAACTGCTGGCGATGCCAAGCGTCAGCAGGATCCCGAGGAAGGCGCAGGTGAGCCAGGGATTCCGCATAACGCCCTCGTTGCGGTGGTGGTATTCCCAACCGGCAAGCAGGAAGACGTTTCCAAAGACAAAGAACGTCAGCGGACGAACGTAGGAAAACGAGAGGGTCACCAGCAGGAAGAACAACGCGAGCGGCATCGCCATGTAGCGCATCCAGACGCAGAACTTCGACGCGTTCTGCAGGTGAAACAGCAGGAAGGGGGCGATCCCCATGGTGAGCCAGAAGCCTGCCACCATGCCATTCTCCGGATTCTGGATCGTCAAACCCAAACCGAAAATGCAGAGCGTGGTCAGCGCCGCGCTGTTGAAGATGTAGATGAAAGGCAGACAACTGAAGAGGATCAGCGTTGCAAAGTCCGCAAAACTTCCGGATATCATGTAGGTCCGGCAGACCGTCGCCGCAAACACCGTGATTCCGGCGGCAGTCCCGACGGCGGAAAGTTCCCGCATCAACTGGTTCTTTTTCCACAACAAAGCCGTCAGGGTCAGAAGCACGGCGCCGAACAGCGGCAGCGCGCCGATCCCCAACCGGACAGTCCGGGGGAAAAGTTCCCAATTATAACTGAAGAAGAGGATCAGCGCACCAGCCATCAGCACCCCGCCGAACACGGCCAGCGCATTGGCAAAATACCGGGGTGACGGCGTGAACTCGATCCGGTCGAGATAGTAGTCGTTCAGTTTTTTCGCAGCGGGTTCATCCAAAAGCCCCTGTTTTTCCAGTTCCGGCAGTTCCCGGAGGAACCATTTTATCGAACAGTTATCGCTCATCGAAACCTCCTCGTTTCCGGGCAGAAAGTTCTCTTTTCGTCTAATATAGCACAGGACGCTCCGCCATGCAACTCAAAAATCTTCAAAACCTTCACCGGACGCCGGACAGAACGTCATCGGGACGCCGCCTGGAGCCGCTTCTCCAGTTCCGGCATTTTCTCCTGCTGGCGCTTCAGAAAGAGCAGGGTGATCTCGGGGGAAAGCGCCACCTCCGCTGCCGCGTACTTTTTCCCCAGATCGCTCTGATAGAACCGGGTCAGTTCCTGCAGTTCCCGGATCGTGAAATGCTTCAGATAAAGGTCCGCGATCTCCACCTTCAACGCCTCGAAGCCAAGAACCTCATGGTAGAACTCCTCCATGACCTTCCGGTAAGCGGCGAGTTCCGGGACCGTTTTGCACTGCTCCTCCAGCAGCCGTTGAAAAGTGGAATTCAGCATCTCCTCCGTGCCCTTGGCCCGCAGGAAAGCGATGGCGGCTTCCCGTCCCGCCTTCTGCCGGCGGATGGCATCGAAGCGTTCCTGATCCGCAGCATTTCCGAGGGCGGCGCTTTCGGGCGTCCCCTCCCCCGCCTCCGCCGCATCAAACGAATTGCCGACAGCCGTCCGGGGAGTTTCACTCTCCGCACCGGCCGAACTCAAGATCAGACACGCCAACAGCAAACTGCAGAAGTATTTCATTTTCAAACCATCCTCGCTTTCCGGAAAGACATTTTTTACAACGGGACCCCGGAGTATATAATACACGATAGGGGAGCGGTTTTCAAGGGAATGGCCTCTTTTCTCCACGAAAAACGAAAAATGATTGGAAAAAAGGAGGATCATGGTGTATATTAGCGCAGAATGGTATGTATTGGATATCAATACCAATCAAAACATAACTGGAGAAGTGCAATGAAGTGTGTGGTCTTCGCCTATCACAACATGGGTTGCGCAGGGATCTCTGCCCTGCTGGACGCCGGATTTGAAATCAGCGCCGTCTTTACCCATCGCGACAACCCCAATGAAAACATCTGGTTCGACTCCGTAGCCGAATTCGCCGTCAGCCGGGGGATTCCGACTTTTGCCCCGGAAGACGTCAATCACCCCGTCTGGGTCAACCGCATCCGCGAAATGGCCCCCGAAGTGATTTTCAGTTTCTACTACCGGAACCTCCTTGGTGCCGACCTGCTGGCCCTGCCCAAGTTCGGGGCCATCAACCTCCATGGTTCCCTCCTGCCCAAGTACCGCGGCCGTGTGCCGATCAACTGGGCCATCATCAACGGTGAGACCGAGAGCGGAGTCACCCTTCACTACATGACAGGGAAGGCCGACGCCGGCGACATCATCGCGCAGGAGCGTTTCGCCATCACCGATAACGACACGGCCCGCACCGTCTTCGACAAGGCCGTGGCCGCCGCCGGTTCCATGCTGAAAAAGACCCTGCCCCTCATCGCGGCGGGCAAAGCTCCCCGGACTCCGCAGGACGAGTCCAAGGCCACCAAGTTCGGCGGCCGCAAGCCTGCCGACGGAGAGATCTGCTGGAGCAAAAGCGCAAAGGACGTCTGCAACCTGATCCGTGCGGTGACCCGCCCCTATCCCGGAGCCTTCAGTTTCCTCGGCGACCGCAAGTGCTTCTTCTGGTCCGCCAAGCCGGTGGCCGGCAAGGGCGTGCCCGGAACCGTGCTCACCAACAATCCTCTGACCATCGCCTGCGGAGAAGGAGCCATTGAGGTCCTGACGGGCGAGTTTGACGGCGGCGTCTTCCAGACCGGCACCCAGCTGGCCACCGAAGGCCGCATCGTCCAGAACATGGTCTTCAACATCAATCCTGCCAAACTGAAGCGCCGCGGCCGCAAGAAGAGCGTCCTCATCCTCGGTGTCAACGGCTTCATCGGCAGTCACCTGAGCGAGCGTCTGCTGGAATCCGGCGACTACGAAGTCTACGGCCTCGACCTCCGCAGCAACTACATCGATCATCTGCTGAACCGTCCCGGATTCAACTTCCGCGAGGGCGACATCTCCATTCACCGCGAGTGGATCGAATACCACATCCGCAAGTGTGACATCATCCTGCCTCTCGTGGCCATCGCTACCCCCATCGAATACACCCGGAATCCGCTCCGCGTCTTCGAGCTGGACTTCGAGGAGAATCTCCGCATCGTCCGGTACTGCGTCAAGTACAACAAGCGGATCCTCTTCCCCTCCACCAGCGAAGTCTACGGTATGTGCGACGATCCCCAGTTCGACGAGGACAACAGCAAACTCATCACCGGCCCCATCTCCAAGCAGCGCTGGATCTACTCCACCTGCAAGCAGTTGCTGGACCGCGTGATCTGGGCGTACGGAGCCAAGGGTCTTCTGGACTTCACGCTCTTCCGCCCCTTCAACTGGATCGGACCCCGTCTGGACAGTCTGACCAGCGCCCGCATCGGCAGCAGCCGGGCCATCACCCAGCTGATCCTGAATCTGGTGCAGGGTTCGCCCATCCAGCTCATCGACGGCGGCGAACAGAAGCGTTGCTTCGTTGACATCAAGGAGGGCGTGGAGGCCCTGTTCCGCATCATTGAGAACAAGGACGGCATCTGCTCGGGCAAAATCATCAATATCGGCAATCCCGACAACGAAGCCAGCATCAAGGAAATGGCCGAAATGCTGGTGGAGAAGTTCGACAAGCATCCGCTCCGCAAGGAGTTCCCGCCCTTCGCCGGATACGTGGTCATCGAGTCCGGCGCCTTCTACGGCAAGGGCTATCAGGACGTTCAGCACCGGGTGCCCAGCATCCGGAACGCCAAGCGCTATCTGAACTGGACCCCCCAGATCAAACTGGAACAGTCCATCGAGACTACGCTGGACTTCTTCCTGCAGGAAGCGATCAAGTCCGGCGACTTCAAGCGCTGAACGACGCATGAAAAAGACCATCGCGTTACGCATTGACGTGGACACCTTCCGGGGGACCGGAAGGGGTGTCCCGAAGCTTGCGGAAATTCTCGCGGAGTTCAACCTCCGCGGGAGTTTTTATTTTTCCGTGGGACCGGACAACATGGGCCGCCACCTCTGGCGGTTGCTGAAGCCCACCTTCCTGTGGAAAATGCTCCGCACCAACGCCGCCGGACTGTACGGTCCGGAAATCGTGCTCATGGGCACGGCTTGGCCCGGTCCCGGGATCGGCAAGCACCATGCGGACGTCATCCGCTCGGCGGCCGCCGAAGGGCACGAAATGGGATTTCACGCCTATGACCATCACAAGGCGCAGGCGAAGTTGACGGTCATGTCCGCCGACGCCATGCGGCAGGAGATCGGCAAGGGAATGAAACTCCTGACCGAGATTCTCGGAGCCGCCCCTAAAACCAGCGCGGCTCCCGGATGGCGCACCAACGATCAGCTTCTGAAGATCAAGGCGGAATTCCCCTTTTCCTACAACAGCGATTGCAGAGGGTTCTCTCCCTTCTATCCGGTCGTGGCTGGGGAAAAGCTGACTCAACTGCAGATCCCGGTGACGCTCCCCACATACGACGAAGTGCTGGGGCGGGACAACGTGACCGATGACAACTACAACGACTATCAGTTCTCTCTGCTGAACCCGGCAGAACTCAACGTGCTGACCATTCACGCGGAAGCGGAAGGCGGCCGCTGTGCCGATCAGTTCGCCCGGTACCTGAAGCGGGTGATCGCCGACGGTTACCGGATCATTCCTCTGCGGGAGGCCGCGGCGGAGGTCGCGGACACGGCTCCGGCGGGCGAAATGAAACTGCAGGCCTTCCCCGGGCGCGAGGGAGAATTGGCCGTCCAGCAGCGGGCCTGACAGACCGGCAAAGCAAAACATCTGCGACGGGCTGTGACTGTATATCTGCCCTGTCCGACAAGTCTGACGGGTCCGACGTTGTGGTATAATCCGTCAAGATGGGCAGAAAGCGCCCTTTTTCGGACTTTTTCGAGATATGCCCCTTGATTTTTCCCTGCCGGCATTATATAATATAATCAGAAAGCAGGTTAGTCTCGGAACAAGATACAGATCGGGCTCTCTTTTGAGCTTAATGTACACCGTGTGGCCGCGAGGAATAATGCCTGCTTTCTTTTTTTTGGAAACATTATTTTTGCAAGGTTCCGTCTTTGCAGATATCAGTAAAACGAACTTGTCCCAAAACAACGGCCGGCCGCTTTTTTTCATCTGAATCTTCTACGGAAATCCATACCTGCGATCATGAACAGAACTGAATTCAAAACCTTGGCGAACAGCCGGATCATCCATTTGGATGGCGCCACCGGAACCGAACTGATTAAGCGCGGACTTCCCGCCGGTGCCTCTCCGGAACTTTGGGTCCTTGCGCATCCGGAGGCGCTCATTTCCGCACAACAAGCCTACGCTGATGCCGGGTCGGAACTTCTGCTCACCTGCACTTTCGGCGGAAATCCGGCGAAACTGGCGGAGTTCAACTGCAGGGAGAAGACCTTCGAAATCAACCGCGACCTTGCGCGCATCTCCAAGAAAGCGTTCCCCGGCAAACTGATCTTCGGCGACGTCAGTTCCACGGGGCAGCTTGTGGAACCCTTCGGAACCCTCCCCTTCGACGAGGCAGTTTCCATCTATAAGGAACAGGCCGCAGGTCTTCTGGAAGGCGGAGTTGACGGCTTCACCATTGAGACCATGATGGACCTTCAGGAGGCCCGCGCAGCATTGATCGCCATCCGGGAACTCACGGCGGACCATCCGGTCATGGTTTCCATGACCTTCGAGGCCAGCGGCCGTTCCCTCACCGGGATCGATCCGGTCGCGGCGCTGGTGACGCTGCAGGCCCTCGGCGCGGATGCCTTCGGCTGCAACTGCTCCACCGGGCCCGCAGAAATGGCGAAGATCGTCTCCGTCCTCAAACCCTATGCGAAGATCCCGCTGATCGCCAAGCCCAACGCCGGAATGCCCCATCTGGAGGGCGACAAAACCGTATTCGAACTTGATCCGGAACCTTTTGCTGACTCTGCCGCGCTTCTTGCGGATGCGGGAGCCAACCTCATCGGCGGCTGTTGCGGTACC
>DCGG01000078.1:0-1103 GCA_002315455.1 Lentisphaeria bacterium UBA1784 | reverse complement strand
CCGGTCCTGCGCACATTGCTGCCCTCGCCCGGGCGTTGAAGGGGAAAACGGTCCAGCCGGTTTCCTGCCGATATCCCGGCGTCATCGCTTCCGGGACGGGGATCCGGCGTCTGGCCCAGGGAGAACCCTTCACCCTCATCGGCGAACGGATCAATCCCACCGGCAAAAAGGCCCTGCAGGCGGAACTGCGGGAAGGCAGACTCTCCATGGTCCGGGAGTTCGCCGCGGCGCAGGAACAGGCAGGAGCCAAGGTACTGGACGTGAATTTCGGCCTCGCCGGGATCGACGAGACCGCCATGATGCGCAAAGGCGTTTCCGAGATCGTGAAAATTTCCGCCCTGCCGCTATGCATTGATTCCACCCATCCGGAAACGGTGGAAGCGGCGCTGCGCCTCTATCCGGGGCGGGCGCTGCTCAACTCCATCAGTGCGGAAAAGGATCGTCTGACCAAGGTCCTGCCCATCGCCGCAAAGTACGGGGCGATGCTGATTCTTCTGCCCCTGACGGACGACGGCATCCCCGCCACGGCGGAGGCCCGGATGAGCGCAGCGAAAACCATTCTTGAAGCCTGCGCCGTCTTCGGATATTCTCCGGAGGAATGCGCCGTGGATGCCCTCATCATGACCATCAGTGCCGATCCGGCGGCGGCAGTGACCGCGCTGGACTTCATCGGAACGTGCAAATCCAGCGGCTGGAACTGCGTCTGCGGCCTCTCCAACGTGAGTTTCGGACTGCCGAACCGTCCGGCAGTCAACAGCGTATTCCTGAATCTCGCCGCCGCCCGCGGGCTGAACATGGCCATCGCCAATCCCGGAGCCGCCGGGATCGCCGCCGCCATCCCGGCCATCGACGCCCTGCTGGGCAGGGATCCGGGGTTGCGGAACTACCTTGAGGCAAACGCCGATCCCGAAAAAAACACGGCGGCCGCTCCGGCCAAGCCATCCTCCGCGGCGGAACTCTCCCCGGAACAACAACTCCGGAGCGCGGTCCTGAACGGTCGCAAGGATGAGATCCCGGCAAAACTGCAGTCCGTTCTGGAGAAAAAGATCGCTCCCGGCGCCATCGTCAACGAGATCCTGATCCCCGCCATCTCCGAGGTGGGA
>DCGG01000072.1:1017-14302 GCA_002315455.1 Lentisphaeria bacterium UBA1784 | reverse complement strand
AGTCATGACTGCCGACGGTGTAGCACTCCACGCCGATGCCGAAGAGTTTGGATTCCACGGCGTCCAGCACCTCGCTTTCGGGGATTGCTTCCGCGAAGGTGGCATCGAGGCTGGCGAGAAGCCGCTCCCGGGGCGCGCGACGGTCAACGGGGAGGTCCTTGTAGCCATCGGGGACCCACACGTTGCAGACGGCGGGAGTCCCGAGGCGGCGGGCGAAGGCGGCGCCGATGCGGCGGCAGGCCCGTCCGTGCTCAATCCAGAAGTCGCGGATCGCCTTGTCGGGATGGGAGAGGGAGAGGCCCCGGTCCAGTTTCGGATGGGAGTAGTAGGCTGGGGCGATGTCCATGCCCAGTTTCCGGTCGGCGGCCCAGTCCAGCCATCCGGAGAAATTGCCGGCGTCCAGCGTATCCCGGTCCTGACCGGGGCGGAGGGTATCCATCTCGTGTCCCTGCAGGCAGACCCTGAGTTTTTTGCCGGGAAGCAGTTTGAGGGCCACGTCGAGGTCCGCCCGGAGTTCCTCGGAGGTGCGGGCGCATCCGGGATAGTTTCCGGTGACCTGACAGCCGCCGGTGAGGGCGTGGGCGCTGCCCTCGAAGCCTTTCACGTCGTCGCCCTGCCACGCGTGGAGGCTCAAAGGCATGCCGTCCAGACGGGCGAGGACTTTTTCGGTATCGATCCCGGCTTCGCGGTAGATCGCAGAAGCGATTTCGTAGCGTTTTTCGACTTGAACCATGATGTTTCTCCTTTTTTTGAAGGCGTTTCGCCCGTTTTTTCGGACTTTCTCTTAAAAGATACTTGCAAAAATGGAAAAAAGTATGGATATTATAAAAAAACTTGTATCCATTTGAAACATAAGTGCACAATGAAGTGCAGGAGGGATCCCTATGCTCGGCTCTCTTTCCGAAACCCCGATCCGCCTTCTCTGCTGTCATTACGAACGGGAGATCTACCCGTGGGTGCAGGACCGGCTCCGCACGCCGTACTGGCGCTTCTACTGGAACCCGACTCCCGGCGGCGTCTTGTGGATTAACGGGAAGCGGGTGCCACTGGACCCGGAATGCTTCTATCTGCTTCCGGCGTACATGGAGTTCTCCACCCGGGCGGAGGCGCCATTTGAGCAGTTTTATATCCATTTCAACCTTGACGACCGTCTGAAGCCGCCCCGGGAACTGCACGTTCTCCCGGCGGCGGCAGAGACCACGGCGCTGATCCGGGCCTGCTGCGAACGGGGGACACGGCCCGCGATGGCACAACTGACCGCGCTCACGGCGCTGGCGACGGTCACGCCCGCGCTGCTCCGGCTGGATCCCGCCGTGCTGACGCTGCCCGAGGAGTCGGACCTGCGGATCGACCGGGTCCGGAAGTGGCTGAGCCTCCACCGGGACCGTGGCGTCGGCAATCCGGAACTGGCGAAGGTCGCGGGGATGAGCTGCAACGGCTTCTGCCGCCTCTTCCGGGAGGAGATGGGGGAATCTCCCCAAAACTTCGTCCGGAGGAAGCGGCTGGAGTACGCGGGCGAACTGCTCCAGCAGACCGATCTCTCCATCGACGAGATCAGTTCCCGGTGCGGTTTCGCGGATCGGTTTCACTTCTCGCGGGTGTTCCGGCAGATCCTCCACAGTTCGCCTGCGAAATTCCGGAAGATGGTCAGGATGTCCCGCTGATGAAGAAAAAAAACGGCATGGTTTCCCTTCCTCTCTGAGGAAAGCCCCTGCGTTTTCTCGAAAATTTTTGAAAAAAAACGGAATTTTATGTTTTTTGCACAATAAACCGGAATGAGCATCCGTTATAGAATATAGATTTCCAGCGGACCCGGCTCTGCGGCAAACCCCGGTCCGGAACAAGATTTTCCGTAAACTACGAGAAGGATGCGAAAAATGTGGAAGAACTCTTTGCTGGCGGCGGCGGTTTTGTGCGGCTCTGGTCTGGTTGCGGCGGAACCTTCGGCTCCCTCCGACGAAAAGAAGGACTTTGCCAAGATCCAGTTGGAACTGAAGGCGAAATATCCCGCTGAAGTGGAAGCGATCCAGAAACTGGCCGTCACCGATATCGTCACCGCCATGGAACAGTACCGCGCCCTCTGCCGCAAGAGCGGCGTCCGTCTGCCCATGCCCCGCTTTCCCAAGAGGGAGGGCGGACGCGGCGGGGAGTTCGGCGGCATGATGCCTCCCGACGGAGGTCCGGACATGGATGGCGGACACGGGATGCACGGCGGCCGTTCCCGCCGGAATGGTGGCAACGGCAAGGGCGGACGGAGCGTCGAGATGGCCGCCGCCATCAAGACCGCTTCCGCCATCAAGGAACGCTTCCCCCAGGAGTACGCCTCGCTCAACAAAGACCTCACCGCTGTGGAGGACAAGTACGAGACTCTCGCGGTGAAGGTGGGCGCCGACATCAACGCAGTCACCCCCATGGACCGGAATCTGCGCCGCCTCGAAGCCAAGAAGCCCGCCGAATTCGATGCGGCCGCCAGGCTGATGAAGGAAAATATGCGCGAAGGGATGATCCGGCTCCGGGAACTGGCGGAACAGGAGGGCATCGTCCTCAACATGGGCCGCCGCGGCAGCATGGGCGGCTCCGGAGATGCACCGGCATTCAGTTCCTCCCAGACCCGGGTCAATCCCGCCCGCCGGATGAAGATGATCCGGGAGAAATATCCCGAAGAGATGAAAAAATTCGATGAACTCCGCCGCACCGATCCGGTGAAGGCGCAGGAACTGCTCCGGGAACTGAACCGCAAAATGGATGAGAACGGCAGCGCAGTCCGCCGGACGGACGTTCCGGTCTTCGCGCTCTCCATCTGAAAGGCGCGTCCGGTCCCCTGATCCGACGAAAGCGACAAAGACACTGACCACTGGCTGACCCATGAACCTGGAAACCATCATGAACCTTCTCGCCGACCGGGAGTTCGGAGTGCTCTATCTTGCTCCGTCCCGGGTGCTCGGCGCCGTTTTCGGTTTCCGCGACCGCCGCTGGGAACTCCAGCGCTGGGCCAAAGCGGAGGTGGCTCCCGACGATCCCTCCGCGGCCGCCAGGCAGGTCTGCCGGGACATGGGGTGCCCCAGAGCGATGCGGCTCCTGCTCTGCGGAGCGCTGGAGGAAGGGATCCTGCTCAGTTTCGACTCCGTGGACCTCCCCGCAAAAGAGCGCCGCAACGCCATCGAGATGGAACTTCCCCGGCTGGTCCCGGCGATCCCCGATCCGCACCAGTTGCAGTTTGCGGACCTCCCCGGCGCAGGTGCCGACGGAGGATGCCGCGTCAACGCCTACCTCGTCCCCGAAACTTCGGTGAAGCACCTTGTCCGGTACGTCAATCAGATGGAGCGCAAGGCGGACGGCTTCTGCCACCCCCTTCTGGGCGTCTCCCCCACCGACGCCGCTGTGTGGATCCCCGATTTGGAGCCGGATTTCTGCTTCATCCACGGACGCTGGTGTCCGAAGCAAGGCCATGAACAAAAGATCGAAGACGGTCTGCAGTTCTGGAACGCGGAGTTTTCCCGGTGCTTCCTCCTGCCCGCGCGGGAGTTCCCGGCGGAAGAGTTCCTCCCGGTGTTGCTGACCGCCCGGCTGGCCGTCTCCCCCAGATTCCGGCAACTGCGGAACGGTCTGAACATTCTGCCCGACAGCATCCGGCAGGTCCGGTACCGGGGTTCCCTGCGGATCATGGCTCTGCTGGTGGGGCTTCTCATCCTCGTGAAGCTGATCAGCTCCATCGCCATCTGGTGCGAGAACTACCGGGAATTCACCCAGTTGAACGATCAGATCTCCGACCTGAAATACAAAATCGCGGAAAATCAGCGCAAGACCCGCCGCAATTCCAAGGACCGCAAGGAACGGAACCGCATCGCATCCATGCCCCTCGGCGAACATGACGTCCTCGGCAAAATGTACGACATCACCAAGGTCCTGCCCTCCAACGTCCGGGTAATCAATATGCGCTGGAGCGAGGACGGCCTCGACCTCATGCTCAACAGCGAGACCGAAAACATCAACATACCGGCAGTGCTGGAACCCCTCCGGTACTGGAAGGTGGGACAAGTCCACCAGCGGCAGGGCTTCAACTCCTCCGCGATCACCTTCGTCGTCAAGTTGGAATCCGCCGAAAAACGGCCCAAGGAACGCAAGAAAAAATGAACTGGAAAAAATTCCAACTGAAGAAGTTTCTTGCCACCCCCAAGGGCAAACTCACCGGCGCACTGGCCCTGCTCGGCGCCTGCTGGGGCGGCATCGCGCTCTATTACTTCAGCAGTTTCCTCTTCGACGTTCCCAGCAACCAGCGGCTGGCCGCCATGCGTATGGAATTGAAGCGCCAGCAACGGCTCTTTGAAAGCACCTCCGCAGGCGCCGCCGAAGCGGATCTGATCCGCAAGCGCTACGAGGAGATGATCGCCACCGCGTGGCGTCCGGAGGACGGAAACGTGGAGACCGAACTCCGGTTGAAAGTCTCCGAAGCCGCCCGCTCCGGCGAACTCAAACTCAATCAGCTTGGCTCGGTACGGATCGACCGCATCAACAATGAACTCTTCTTCGCAGAACTTGACGTCTCCGCCACCGGACCGCTCTCCGACGTGATCCGCTTCATCTCCACCATCGGAGCGCTGAAGCCGGAGATCCGCTGGAAACGGCTGGACATCCGTCCCGACATGAGGGCGGCCCGGCGCAACGCCACCCTCAGCATCGTCAACCTCGCGGAACAGAAGGATGAACAGGAAGTGACTCCCGTAAACTTCAGCGGGTCCCTCCGGGTCCTCGGATATGAAGGCAAGGCTCCGGCCCGGGCCAAGGGAGGGAACGCTAAATGAAACTTCTGCTGATCCTTGTGAACGCCACGCTCGGCCTCTGCCTGCTTTGGAGCATCATAGGACTCTTTCAGGGAGACGCTCCGGAGCCCCCCGAGGCGAACTACTCCGTCAAGGGCGCCGGACGGCGTTCCGCCTCCCGGAAAAGCGCGGCGGCAAAAGCGCAGAAACAGAGCCAGAATCAGGAATTCGACGATACTGCCTTCGAAATCGTCCGCCCCGGAAACCGGGAGGAGATGGAGCAGTTCATCGTCAAGAATGACGTCTTCGACAAGAACCGCTGTCTCAACGTCAGCGGCGGCAGGGTGGAAATGACGCTGGTGGGTACCTTCCAGGCCGGCAACGTCCTTGGCGCCATCATCCGGATGCGCCAGCAGGAACGCCAGCAGGAGAACCCCTTCATGCAGATGATGGGCGGCGGCATGCCTCCCCCGGGCATGGGCGGCATGGGCATGGGCGGCGGAGACGGCAACAACCGCCGCAGAAACCGCGGCATGGGCGCCTTCCGTCAGCGCTTCGGCGGCGGCCCGGACGCCAACACCTCCGCCTCCCTCGCGAAACTCAACCGTCAGTACGTCAAGGTGGGCGAGACCCTCGGCAACGGCTATCTGCTGGCGGAAGTGACCCGCACCAAGGCGGTCCTGACCCGAGGCTCCGACCGGGTGGAACTGATCCTGCAGGACCCCTCCAAGAGCGGAGCCAAAACCTCCGGGCCCAAACAACCCAAACTCAACATGAACCAGCAACTCCAGCAGGCCCAGCTGATGACCCAGCAGATGATGGTGGATATGCTGCGCCGCAATATGAACAACAACAATGGCAACGGCCGGAATGGCGGCGGCGGACGGAATGGCGGCGGCGGCCGGAACGGCGGCGGCGGACGGATGCGCTGACGACGCGCTCTCCTGCCGGAGCGGCTCCTGAAAACGAATGCAATGATCTGATCTCAATATATGGCTACAAGAAACGGAACAACGATCATGGGAACGAAACGATTCAAGCGTTTTGCATGGAAGGAATTGCAGTTGCTCGCGCTGTTGCTGGCGGCGATGCTGATGGCTTCCTGCAACTCCGTGGATGACGAGGATGAAGACGACGTCGCCGAAGAGGAGGTGGACAGGTTCGAGTTTCTCCACCGGAACGAACAGGAGATCCAACGGGAGTCCTACGAGGACATGAGTTCCGAGCGGGTAGTGGAACCGGGCCGTCCCGCGAAGTCCAAGGAGGCGCTGGAAAAGAAGGATAAGAAAATCTCCGCTCTCAACCGCAAAACCGAAGCCGCTCCCCCAGTGAAAAAACTGCCGCCGGTCACCGATCCCCACTTCTACGACGATTTCACCGCGCTCAACGGCGACGAGGAGATCCCGGTGTCGCTGATTTTCAACAACGCGCCGCTGCTGGATACGCTCTCGGCCTTCGCCGACGTGCTGGGGTTCAACTTCATCGCCGACCCCAACCTGAAGAATTATTCCGTCACCATCAACCTCAACAGCAACATGACCCGCCGGGAACTCTGGAGCAGTT
Organism: Lentisphaeria bacterium UBA1784; assembly: GCA_002315455.1. GTDB lineage: Bacteria > Verrucomicrobiota > Lentisphaeria > Victivallales > Victivallaceae > UBA1784. Next base: position 7,979 of record DCGG01000072.1, on the reverse strand, counting down.
TCGAGCGGATGCTGACCATGGCCGGCGCCTCCGTGATTCCGGAGGGATCTCTCCTGCGGATCATGCAGCGCAGTCAACTCCACTCCCAGGGCGACCGCTCCGTCGGCCCCGGAAATCATGCGATCTACTACCGCCAGTTGCGGAATGCCACCTCCAAGGAGGTCGTGGCCCAGTTGCGGAACTTCATCTCCAGTTCCGCTCTGGTCGTGGATCTCACCAAGCCCAACGCCATTCTGGTCAGCGACGAACCGAGCAACATGGCAAAACTCCGGCAGATCATCGAGTATCTGGACGAAAACCCCAAATCCAAATGGCCACGGGCCGTCATCAACTGCAAAAACATCCTCCCCAGCAAACTCTCCTTCGAACTCTATGAGATCCTGCCGGTGCTGGGCTTCAACGTGGCACGTACCACCGACCGCAACGAACAGCCCGGCACCGTTCAGTTGGTAGGCGTCGACCGGCTGCAGATGCTGGTGGTCTCCGCCGCCTCCGAGGAGATGCTGGACCAAATCCGCGAGTGGGTCAACCTCCTCGACACCAGCGACTCCGACAAGCAAGAACGGGTGTTCGTCTACAAGGTGCGGCACAACAAGGCCCTTTACCTCACCTACGCCCTCTCGGCGATCTACGAGACGCAGGCCTCCAGTCTGAGCATCGACACCTCCACCGGTAAGAAGCGGATCGAGAACATCAACAGCCCCAACTCCCGCAGGAATACCACCACGCAGGTCAATGCCACCAACCGGAACAGCCGTTCCTCGACGGTCAACGACTTCACCAACGCCCAGACCGATTACGACTCCTCCATCTTCTCCAGCCCGGTGAAGGTCTTCGCCGACGGCGTGCTGAACCGGCTGGTCATCCGCACCACGCCCCGCACCTACGCCTCCATCAAAGCGCTGCTGGACCGGCTGGACGTGGTCCCGGCACAGGTGCTGCTGCAGGTGATGATCATCGAAGTCACCCTCAACGAAGCCACCCAGTTCGGGTTGGAGTTCTCCGGCAACGGAGGCAACGACAACGTGGACCTTCTCTACGGGACCAACTACTCCGGCTCCGGGCTCAATCCCTTTACCGCCACCACCAATCCCGAGACCGGCAAGACCACCTACAGCCTCTCCACCGGTTCCCAGCGGCAGGACGGCAGCACCTTCGTCATCAGCGATCCCAACGATCCCCAGAAGCGGTTCGGTTACATCCGCGCCATGGCCGGAAACGGTCTGGTGAAGATGATCTCCTGCCCCCAGTTGCTGGTGACCAGCCACACCGAAGCCAGCATCAACGTGGGGCAAAAGATCCCCCTGCTCTCCAGCAACTACTCCAATACGCAGAGCAGCGGTACCACCCAGAACAGTTACGTCTATACCGACACCGGCATCATCCTCACGGTGACGCCGCAGGTGACCAGCACCGACCTCATCAGCCTCGACATCAAGCAGGAGATGTCCCTCGCTGACACGAACAACACCAGCAAGATCGATTCGCCCACCATCCGCCAGCGGACCATCCAGACGGCCATGACCATTGCCAACGGTCAGACCATGATCCTCGGCGGTCTGATCCAGGAGAACAAGGAGGACTCCCTTCAGTCCCTGCCCTTCATCAACAAGGTCCCGGTGCTGAACCGCCTCGTGGGCAACACCGATGCCAACATTGAGCGGACCGAAGTTCTCGTGATGATCACCGGATACATCATCAACGAACGCAGCCGTCTGGAAGATCTGATCCAACGCTACAACGACGCCATCGAGGCCATCAACGACTTCGACAGCAAACTGGGCGACGGCCCCAACGCCGACAAGCATAAACCCGACCTCCTGACCAATAAGGATTTCTGGATGTGAGTAGCGAATCCGTAAACATCTCCGCCGCCCTCGAACGGCTGAAGGAACTTCTGAAGGAGAAGTTCCCGGATCACGCCGACGTGAAGCCGGGCCCGGCGGCCGACCGCAGTCTGGTCCAGTCCGGCGCGCTTACCGAGGCTGCCCTCATCGAACTCTACCGGGAGAGTTTCGGTGTTCCCGAGGTGGAGGAGGAGAGTTTTGAACTTCCGGAAGCCTATCCGGGGATCCCGCTCTCCTTCCTCTCTGCCAACTGCTGTCTGCCCGTGGACTGGGATGACGACTCCCTGACAGTCCTCGTGCCGGACCCCTACTGTCTGGAACAGCTGGAATATCTGGTCAGGAAAAGCCTGAATCTGAAACTCCTCCCCCGCTTCGCCCGCCGGACCTTTCTGGAACGGATGCTGGCAAAACAGCAGTCCGCCGAGGAGAAGCAGGCGGAAGCCGCCGTCGACCTCGAGGACGAGAACACCCTCCGCACCATGGCCGGCGAAGCCAAGATCGTCCGGCTGGTCAACGACATCTTCACCCAGGCCATCGAACTCGGTGCCAGCGACATCCACGTGGAACCGGGCGAGGAACTGGTCTCCGTCCGCTGCCGGGTGGACGGCGTTCTGACCGAGATCATGACCTGCCCCATCAGCCAGTTTCCGGCCATTGCCTCCCGCATCAAACTCATCGGCGGCCTGAATATCGCCGAAAGCCGCCTCCCCCAGGACGGCCGGACCAACGTCCAGCTGGGCCGCATGGAACTGGATATGCGTATCAGTACCATCCCCATCCTGACCGGAGAGAGCATCGTGCTCCGGCTGCTGAACAAGGAATCCGTGACCTTCGATCTGAAAACCCTGGGCATGACGCCCGAACATCTTGAGCAGTTCGAACGGCTGATCCAGATCCCCCACGGCATCATCCTCGTGGTGGGCCCCACCGGAAGCGGCAAAACCACCACCCTGTACAGCGTCATGAACCAACTGAACGATCAGCGCAAGAAGATCATCACCATCGAAGACCCCGTGGAATACCGGACCCCCGGACTGTGTCAGGTGCAGGTGAACTCCAAAATCGGCGTCACCTTCGCCGCCGGACTGCGTTCCATCGTGCGTCAGGATCCCGACATCATCCTCGTGGGCGAGATCCGGGACCGGGAGACCGCCGACATCGCTATCAACGCCGCCCTCACCGGACACCTCGTATTGAGCACACTCCACACCAACGACGCCGTGGGCGCGGTGACCCGTCTGCTGGACATGGGCGTGGAAAACTTCCTCGTCTCCAGCGCGCTTTTCGGAGTTCTCTCCCAGCGGCTGGTGCGGAAAATCTGCACCACCTGCCACGGCACCGGCAAGAACGAGTCCGGCGAGCGCTGCCGCCGCTGCAACGGCACCGGATTCAAGGGGCGCTGCGGCATCTTCGAACTTCTCTTCATGAACGAAGAACTGCGAGCCGCCGTGAACCGCAACGCTTCCAGTTCCGAACTGGAGGAGATCGCGGTCCGGCACGGCATGATCACCTTGAAACAGGACGGCGAACGCAAAGTGGCGGAAGGCATCACCACCGCCGAAGAATTGAACCGTTCCACCGCGGAGATCTGAGATGGCACTCTACAAGTACCTCGCGGCCGCGCAGAACGAACCGCCCCATGAACTCCTGATTGAAGCGGACAGCCAGCGGGAGGCTCTGGATAAACTCCGGAGCCGCCATATGGTGCCCATCCGCTTCATCGGCGAGGAAGGGAGCGAAAGGAAGCACTTCTCGCTGCACCGGAGCAAGGTCGACACCTTCGAACTCACCCGCCAGCTCGCCCCGCTGCTGGACTCCTTCATCCCTCTGGAGCGGGCCTTCGCCATCATCGCGGAAAGTTCCGTGGAGCCGGAACAGCGGGCCTTCGTCAACTCTCTGCGTCAGGGACTGCACGAGGGCAAGAAGTTCTCGGAACTGGTACGCTCCCACGGGACGCTCTTCCCCGGATACTACGTCAACCTCATCGAGAGCGGCGAGGAGACCGGATGCCTGCCCGAAGTGATGCGGGAACTTTACAAGTTCATGAGCGAAAGCAAGGAACTGAAGGATTTCGTGGTCTCCAGTTCCGTCTATCCGCTGGCGATCCTGAGCATCACTCTGCTGGTGACGATTCTGCTGTTCACGGTATTTGTGCCGAAGTTCGCCAAGATTTTCCTCGACATGGGCCGGGACCTGCCGCCCTCCATGAACCTGCTGATCGGCATCAGCGATTTCGCCGCATGGGCGTGGTGGGTGATCCCCCTCCTGCTTGTCGGAACGTGGTACGGACTGCGTCACTTCCTCGGCGCGGAACGGCTCCGGTTCGAGGCGGACAAGCGGGTCCTGAAACTCCCTCTTTTCGGACGCATCATCAGCGATCTCGAGATGTGCAAATACATCCGGACCATGGCGATCCTCATCGGTAACCACGTGGAGATCATCCGCACCGTGCGCATCGCCGGCAGGATCATCACCAACCCGGTGATCTCCAAGAGTTTCGACGACGTGGACCGCAAACTCAAGGGCGGCGACAAACTCTCCGCCGCCCTTCACGGGAATCCCTTTCTGCCGCCCGGCATGGTCCCCATGCTCCGGGTGGGCGAGGAATCCGGCACGGTCGGCGACATGCTGGGCCGGATCTCCGCCAATCTCGAAAGCGATACCAAACTGAAGATCAAGCGCCTGCTCAGCCTTTTTGAACCTGCCGTGATCGTCTTTCTGGCACTGATGGTGCTTATGGTGGTCGTTTCCATTTTCGTGGCAATGATGGATATCAACTCAATCGGAGGGCAAGGAGGGCCCGGCATATGAAAAGAGAAAAATTGTTCCGTCAGTCGTTCACCCTGATCGAAGTGGTGGTGGTCATCGTGATCCTGGTCACACTGGCAAGCATCGCGACCCCGCTCTACATGAACTACATCAAAAAGGCCAACGTGGGTGCGGCCCGGACGCAGATCCAGATGATCACACAGGCGCTGGACGGCTACAAACTGGACATGGGATCCTACCCGGAAGGCGATGCCGGGCTGCTGGCCCTGACCGAAAACGTGGACAACAGCGAAAAGTGGGCCGGTCCCTATATCAAGCCTGCGGTTCCCAAGGACCCGTGGGGCAACGAGTACGTCTATGCCTGCCCCGGAGAACACGGAGAGTTCGACCTTTCCAGCATGGGATCTGACGGGCAACCCGGCGGTACCGGCGACGCCGCCGACATCACCAACTGGGTGGAAGATGCCGACAGGGAGTAATTCCCGCATCTTCTCCTTCACCCTCATCGAAGTGGTGGTGGTGGTGGCGGTGCTCTCTCTCACGGCCACGCTGGCGGTGACCCGTTTCCGCGGGAGTTCTCCGGCGCGACTGCTGGAGAGTACGCTCACCGATTTCGAAGGTTTCTGCGGATGCGTCCGCTACCGCGCAGTGGAGGACGGCTTGGACTGGGTGGTCCGTTACGATGCCGAAGCCAGGCGTTTCACCGCGCTCCGCCAACTGCGCCGGGAAGCCAAGGTCTATCGCAACAGCGACGACGCCCGGGCTCAGGACAACGAGGAGGACCTCGTGGCCGAAGAAGAGGAGACCCGCCCGGAAAGCGGCGAAGAGGGAGAGAGTGCTGAAGTCCGTCCGAATTCCGCCTTCGCTTCGGATGCCGCGGCGAAACTGGTCTGGAAACTCCCCGAAAACATCACCTTCTCCCTCCCGGAGGGCGAGGAGCCGGAGGAGCCGAATGAAGAACAGGAGGGAGGTATGGAACTCTTCCGCTTCTTCTCCGACGGTGCCTGCGGAGGAGATACCCGTCTGGTCTTTCGCAGCGGCGAAACTCTGGCCAAGACGGTCTCCATCTCCAAATTGACCGGCCGCATGATCGTAAAGGAGGGGGATGCATCCCTGCTTCAGGAGGAAGATTCAGAGTCCGGGACGACGACCCGGCAGAAGGTCGGTTATGGTGAAAAAATCTGATTTCACACTCATTGAGATCGTAGTTTCCATGGCGATCCTCTCTCTGAGCCTCGCCGGACTGCTGCAGCTGCTGACCTCCTCCCAGAACCGGGTGGCACAGTCGGTGGAGAAGTGGCACAGCGTTCACATGGCCGCGCAGGCGGCGGAATATCTGCTCCTGCACCGGAGCGAGGAGCCCAACCTGCCCGACGACTTCTTCCCCTACCCCGGATACCGGGCGGATTTCTCCTACGAGGACGTGGAGGAACTTCCCGAGGAGTTCGCGGAATACGAGGAGACCCTCCCCCTGAAATGTCTGACGATCCAGGTGGTCCGGGAACTGGACCAGAAGGTGCTGGAGACCGTCCACGTGGATCGGATCAGTTATGAGGACATGCAAAATGCAGACGCGACTTCATCCAACTGACGCACGGCGCCACTCCTTCACCCTCATCGAAGTGGTGGTGGCCATGGGCATCATGATGGTGGTGGCCGGATTGCTGGGCTCCGCCTCGGTGATGTTCTACAACGCCTACGCCCGCAGTCAGCGCCACGCCGCGTGGCTGCAGGAGTACATGGCCATCGACCGGATCTGGGACAAATCCGTCCGCAACATGATCCCCTTCCGCTGGACCGATCCGGACGGCGCGGAACGCTTCATCTTCGAGGGCAAGAGCAACGAAATGCTCTGCTCCACCATCCGCAGAGCTTACGGAAACGATCCCGGCGCGCTGATGTTCCTGCGGATCAAACTGGAGGACGGCCAGCTGATCGCCGAATACTCCTTCTACCCCCGCCCCCAGTGGGTGGAGGCGGACGAGGGCTATGAGATGACACGGGAAGTGCTGGCGGAAAAGATCAGCGCCATCTCCTTCCAGTACGCGGAAGCCGTCTCCGATTCCGAAAGCGAGGAGGAGTTGGAGTGGGTCGAAGAGTGGGTCGAGGAGGAGCACGCAGCCATCCCGCTCGCGGTCCGGATCAAAGTGGAGTGGGAGGACGGCACCGTGGAATACTGGCTCCGCCGGGTGGCGGGCGCCTCCGGCCACACCACTTTCGGAGTCCGCGACGTACTGAACACCTCCACGGAGAACGAATGATGAAAACGCACCGCAATGAATCCGGTTCCGCGCTGATGGCGGTGCTCTGTCTGATCTTCACGGCGGGGCTGCTGACCACGGCGGT
>DCGG01000072.1:0-947 GCA_002315455.1 Lentisphaeria bacterium UBA1784 | reverse complement strand
ACATGTACACCGCAGAAGGAGCCGCAAACCGGATCCAATGGCTTATCGCCGCCGACAACACCGCCTACCCCACCCGGGTCATGTCCGACGTGGTCTATGGCGACTATGAGACCGACCGCTATCTGGCCGACGGCGTCCCCCATACCATGGATTACCACGGCAAAAAAGTGAGTTTCTCCATCTATGACGCCGTCAGCGGCTGGAATATGGACAGCGCCTCCTACGGCGAGACACTCTCCGTCATGGCCGGCGGCCCCTCGGAAAATGCCGAATGGGAAGAACGCCTCACCACGCTGAAAGCGTTGATCGACGACTACGTCGATTCCGACGAGAACACCTCCGAAGAGGGCCGGGAAGCCGGAGATTACGCGGAACTCGGCATGGAACCGCTACCCCGGAACAACTATCCGCAGTTCCGGGAGGAGTTCCTTTACATCAAGGAGTACCGGGACGTGATCCCGCTGGACCCGGACGGACGCATGAGCCGGACCCGGCTGATCCCGCCCGACGGCATCGCGGAACTCGCAGGTCCGCCCAGCCTCTATACGGCGGATGAGGAGATGTTCCGCTCCTACTGCCTGCTGGAGGATGCCGAGATCCGGGAGGTGCAGAAGGCGCTCCTGCGGTTGCGGAACCGGAAGGAGCCCCTCTCCGACAACCTCTCCGAGGAACTTCTGGAAAAGATCGCGCCTCTCGCCACCACCGAGAGCAACTACTACACGGTGGTGATCCGGGCGCCGGAGCAGTCCGGGACCCCGTTCCGGCGGCTGGTCTTCACCTACACCTACTTCGGATTGGAGGGGCCGGAGGAACAGCGGGTCCGGTATCTGGAGTGGATGTTCTTCTGACGGGGAAACCTTCTTGCAAAAGCCCCGCGGGTGGTGCTATATTATAACACATCATAATGAAACGACCTGGGACACACAGAAAAACGCTCTTCGCTCTGC
>DCGG01000173.1 GCA_002315455.1 Lentisphaeria bacterium UBA1784 | reverse complement strand
TGGGATACCGCCTCTGCGCGCTGCACTTCGAGCACGGACTGCAGCGCGCAGAGGCGGTATCCCAACTCCGGCTGGAAGCGCCGGGCCAACAAAAGCAGAGCCGTGCTGTCAGCGCCCCCTGAAAAGCCGACGTAGAGCGTCCCGGAGGTGATTTTTTCAAAAATCCAGCGGATCGCAGACAAATCCATTTGAGAGAACTCCTTTGTTGTGCTATAATATATGGCGTGACATGGATGTTTTTCAACAACAGAAACGGAGTTTTTTATGCAAACCATCGTCGTCGCCACCGGAAACGCCCACAAGGTCGCCGAATACAGGGAACTGCTCAAGGGCCAGAAAGTGGAGTTGAATTCTCTGCTGGACTACCCCGGATTCCCCGGCGTGGAGGAGACCGGCAAGACCTTCCGGGAGAACGCTTCCATCAAGGCGCTTGCGGCCTGCCGCTATTGCGACGCTCCGGCCTTCGCGGATGATTCCGGACTTGAGGTGGAGGCGCTGAACGGCCGTCCGGGGATCTACAGCTCCCGCTACGCGCCGACGGACCCGGAACGCATCGCCAAACTTCTGAAGGAACTGGAGGGCAAGGAGAACCGCCGCGCCCGCTTCGTCTGCGTCATTGCCATCGCCATCAACGGCGAGGTCATTGAGTGTTTCGAGGGCGAGGTCAGGGGGAAGATCATTGATGCCCCCCGGGGGACCAACGGCTTCGGCTACGACCCCGTTTTTCAGCCGGACGGCTTCGATAAGACCTTCGCCGAACTGACCGGCGACGAAAAGAACGCCATCAGCCACCGGGCCATGGCCTACCGGAAGGCGGTGGAGTTCATCGAGGACGAGATGTCCTGCCTCGACGACGATTTCTGACGCTCCGGGGACGGTCCCGGAATGATTTTGCAGATTTTTCCCGGGGATGCGAGGTTTTTTTCTTGCATTTTCCGGAAATAACGCTATATTATTGAATTGTCAAGTGCAAAAACAAACAATCAATAACGTTTGAGGTATATCATGTCCCAGCATCCCAGTCTCCGCATCAGCGGCAAGATCCGCAAGACCCGCAACGTCATGAAGCGCTATGAGCGCATTGATGCTCTCCGTGCCGAGGGCCGCATCCCGGAGGACAAGGTCCTCGGTTTGCCCAAGACCAAGCCCATTGAGATGTGATCCATCCCATTGACGGTATTCTGCCGCTTCCGCGAACCTCGCGGAGGCGGCTTTTTTATGGGATGAACTCCGCCGCAAGGCATCCCCCGTTCTGCCACGGCATCGTCTCCGTCTCTGCAGACTTCGCAAAGGCGTTTTTTTGCGGTTGTTTTCGTAGAAAACACTTGCTATTTTTCTCTTTGCTGATTATATTTACTGAAATGGGACCGACAACCGGGAGTTCACGACAATTATGAGTTTTGCAAAGAAAATCAAGCGCGGCTGGACCCGCCTCTACGTCAAGATCGTCAAGGAAAAGGCTTCCCCGGAATACATCGCCCGCGGCTGGGCCATCGGGATGTTCTACGGATGCTTCATTCCCTTTGGATTTCAACTGATCCTCTCCATCCCCACCGCCTTCCAGCTGAAGGGCAGCAAGATCGGAGCCACGCTGGGAACGTTGCTCACCAATCCCGTCTCCATCTGGTTCATCTATCCCGTCCAATGCTACGTGGGCAGTCTGTTGCTGGGCGGCGGTCTGAACTTTCAAACGGTTTCCGAAGCCATGAACAAGGTCCTTGCGCCCGACCTGCCCTGGTACGACGCCTATCAGGCCCTTTTCGGCCTTGGCTGGAGGCTGGCCGCCTCCTTCTTCCTCGGCGGCGCATTGCTCACCGCAATCATGACCCCGCTAACCTACTGGTTCGTCAGACGGCTGGTGATCCGCTACCGCCAGTTGCGGGAGAAACGGATTGCCGCGCGGAGCGCCGCGTTGAAAAACATCCGGTAACCGGAGGATCGTCTCAGCATGGCTCAAGCTTTTTTTCTCGACCGCGATGGCGTCATCAATGTGGAGTGCGACTATCTGCACGATCCGGAACAGGTGGTCCTGATCCCCGGGACCGCAGATGCGCTGAAGCAGATCAGGGCGGCAGGATTTCTTGCCGTGGTGGTGACCAACCAATCCGGGATCGCCCGGGGGATGTACTCCGAGGCGGATACCCATGCGGTCCACCGCCGGATCAACGAACTGCTGGGGAAAGAGGACGCGCAAATCGATGCCTTCTACCTTTGTCCCCATCATCCGGGATATTCCGGCGAATGTTCCTGCCGGAAGCCGGCCCCGGGAATGCTGCTGGCCGCCGCCCGGGACCTTCAGATCGATCTTTCCCGTTCCTTCATGGTCGGCGACCGGATCAGCGACCTTGCCGCCGGCAAAAATGCCGGATGCCGGAACTCCTATCTGGTCAGGACCGGTTACGGTTCCAACCTCGTGGAGGAGGCCGCAGCCGCAGGATTCCCGGTGGCCGATGACCTGCAGTCGGCTGTGACCGCCGCATTGAAGGAAGTGTTATGAAAACGTTCGCGCTCTTTTTCGCCATGGTCCTCGGCGCGCTCTGTCCATGGGCGGAGAGATTCAGTTGGCTGATCCGCTATCAGCTCATCTTCATGATGTTTGTCTCCATGCTGCAGGTGCGGGGATGCAAAACGGATTTCCGCCGTTCCCTGCTCCGGATCTTCGCCGCCAACGTCTTCATCGGTCTCGGAAGCTGGGCGCTCCTGCGCTGGTTCGGGAAAGGCGATCTTGCACAGGCGGCCTTTTTCACTGGGATCTCCCCCACGGCCGCAGCCGCAGCCGTGGTGGTCAGCCTGCTGGGAGGAAGTGCAGGATACACCGTCAACAGTTTCCTGCTGACCAACTTCGGGATCGCTCTGCTGATGCCGCTTCTGATCCCCTTCGTCACCGGGAACACCGCAGACGGCATCATGGGGAGGGTGGCGACGGACATCCTGATCATCGTCGGGATCCCCGCCGCGGCGGCGTTTTTGAGCCGCAGATTCTGGAAGGGATACCGGGAGGTCCTGCCGAAACTGAAACTGACCAGCTTCTACTCCTGGGCGTTCATGATCTTTCTCATCATCGGGAAGGCATCCGCTTTCATCCGTCGAAGTCACGTTTCTCTGCTGGTTCTTGGGGAGATCGCGCTCATGACGCTGCTCATCAGCATTCTGAACTTCTGGCTTGGGAGTCTGCTGGAAAACAGATACCGCAAGCGGGAATCCAGCCAATGTCTCGGACAAAAGAACACCTCGTTCACCATCTTTCTTGCGCTGACGTACGGCTGTCCGCTGGCGGTGCTTGGCCCCACGTTCTACGTGGTCTGGCACAACAGCTGGAACGGCCTTCAGATCCGGTTCCGCGAAAAACGGATGCATCTCCGCGCGGAACGACGTAAAAAAATGCTCCGGGAGAACTCCGCATGCCGGGATTGAACGTTGCATTACTGCTGGTCCTTTTCGAGACGGTATGCAATTTTGCGCTGCTGGCGATCCTTTTCAGTCTCCGCCGGACCTTGGGGAATCTGCCTTTCGCCATGGCCGCCGGAATGCTGCTCTTTTTTTCCGGCCTGACGACGACGACAGGAGTCTCCGTGCAACTCTATGGTCCCATGACCTTCCGGATTGGGACCATCACCTGCTATCTGCCGCTGCTGGCCGCCTATCTGATGCTCTACGTCATCTCCGGAACGGCGGAATCCCAGCGCTTCATCATCGCCGGAGCGGCGGTCTATGGCTTCAGCCTTCTGCTGACGAAATACTCCTATCTGCTCTTCTACGAAGGAGGCGCCTCGTTTCTCTCCACGCCTCCGGGGGAGATGTTGAGCACGCTCCTGCTCCGCTCCCGGACGGATTTCCACATCCACGCATTGGGCCGCCTCGTGGATTTTTTCGTGGTGCCCATCGCTTACACCAAGCTCCGC
>DCGG01000113.1 GCA_002315455.1 Lentisphaeria bacterium UBA1784 | reverse complement strand
GTCAAGGTCGACGACCTGCGCTACGGGACCAATCCCCATCAGCCCGCCGCCTTCTACAAGCCCGCCGGCGTCTCCTGCGTCATCGGCGACATGGAGATCCTCAAGACCGGCAAGAGCGGCCTCTCCCAGACCAACCTCGAAGACATCTCCGGCGCTCTCAACATCGTGAAGTTCTGCGACGCTCCCGCCTGCGCGGTGATGAAGCACGTCAATCCCTCCGGCGCCGCCATCGGCCTCCCCGGAGATGCCCTGAAGGACGTCTATCTCAAGGCGCGGGACGCCGATGCCCGGGCCGCCTTCGGCAGCGTGATCGCTTTCAACCGTACCGTGGATGCCGAGACTGCCCGGGAGATCATGTCCACCTTCGCGGAGTGTGTGGTGGCTCCCGGATACGCCGACGGCGTGCTGGAGATCTTCAACGACGTGGTCACCTACAAGCTCAACAAGCACATCCGGATCATCCGTTGCGGAGACATCTCCGCGCTCCCTCGCTACACCGGCGAACCCGACGGCCGCTACAACACCGTGAAGGTCCTCGGGGACGGCTCCCTCATCGTGGCGGCTCCGCTGACCACTGCCCTGCGCACCGTTGCGGACCTCGTCCCAGCCAAGGGCGAAAATTCCCGTTGCGGTGCGGTGGAATCCACGGTGGCCGCCACTCCCGAACAGAAGCGTGACCTGCTCTTCGCATGGCACGTGAACCTCAGCGTCCGTTCCAACGGCGTGGTCATTGTCAAGGACGGTCAGACCATCTCCGTCGGCACCGGCGAACAGGACCGGGTGGGCGCCATCGAACAGGCCGTGGCAAAGTTCAAGCAGAAGTATCAGGGCTCCGGAACGCTGGAGGGCGCAGCCATGTCCAGCGACGGATTCTTCCCCTTCGAGGACGGCTTGGAAGTTGCCGCCGCCGCCGGGATTAAGGCGGTGATCTCGCCCTCCGGTTCGCTCCGGGACGCGGACGTCATCAAGCGCGCCAACGAGCTGGGCGTGGCCCTCTGCCACGCGCCGGAACGCATCTTCTCCCACCACTAATCAGCGGAATAACCCAACGAAGGAGTCCATATCATGGCCGGAAAAGTCTCTGCGAAAACTCTCAATGCGGAACTGAAAAACTCTCTCTTCACCGATACCGAGCGGTTCGAAATGTTCTTCTCCGCGAACTGGAAGAAGATCGCCGTCCTCGCCGTCACCGCGGCGGTGCTGATCGCCGCTGCCTTCGGCGCCTGGGGCTGGAACCGCAACCGGATCAAAGAGGCCGGCTTCGCGCTGGCCGATGCCGTGACCATCGAAGAACTCTCCGCCGCACTGGAGAAGTATCCGGAGCACGCCGGTGCTCCGGCTGCCCGTCTCCGGCTGGCCCGGCAGGCAGTGGATGACGGCAAGTTCGATCTCGCCTCCTCCACGCTGGCCCAACTCGTCTCCGGGGGAAAGGGCGATCCCACGCTCCTCGATCAGGCCCGGCTCCTGCAGGGATACGTGACGGAATTGCAGGGGAAACCCGCCGTTGCCGCCGCCCAGTTCCAGCAGCTCGCGGCGGAGGTCTCCGCCCGTCCGGCGGTCCGTGGGGAAGCGGCCTACGCCGCCGCCCGGATCTTCGCCCAGAGCAAGAACGTTCCTGCGGCCAAGTCCGCGCTGGCGCAGCTGGAGAAACTCCCTGCCGACGCACCCTTCGTAGCCCAGTATCAGATGTCCGGAGCCCAGCTGAAACTGGCGCTGGATTCCGGCGAATTCAACAAGTAAGGACTCCGGACTCATGGCGTTTCCGGATGCGGCTTCCGAGGAGGTCTCTGCTGGCGGTCTGACCCGCCGGGAGCGCTCGCTCCTGCTCGCCCTGACCACCCGGGGCGGACGCAAACGCTCCGGATGCTGCCGCTGCGAAGGGGTCCGCGCCGTCCGGGAACTTCTGGCCCACCGCCCCGAACTGGTGAAGTTCGTCGCGGTCACCGATCGGGCACTGGCCCAGTTGGAACTTCCTGCTCCGGTCATCCGGCACGTGAGCGAGGAGGAATTGGCACGCTGTTCGGAGACTGTCTCGCCCCAGGGGGTCATCGCCGTGGCGGCGATCCCGTCCGAGGCTTCAGGCGAGCCGGAGGGGGAGTTCATCCTCGCCTTCGACCAGCTGAACGACCCCGGGAACTTCGGCACCATCGTGCGGACCTTCCGGGCCGTGGGCGGCCGGGAACTCTGGTATACCAAAGGTTCCGTCGATCCGTGGTGCGACAAAGCGGTGCGGTCCGGGATGGGGGCGCAGTTCGCGCTCTCGACCCGGCGCTTCGACAATCTGCTCTCCATGCAGAGGTTCGGGGCGGAACACGGCTATGAACGCTTCTTCTATGCCGATCCCCACGAGGGGGAGACCTGCTTCACTGCAGAAGGGCTTTTCGATCGTTCCATTCTGCTGATCGGCGGGGAGGCCAACGGCGCGGGGGAACTGCCTCCCGGTACCCGGCGGGTGATTATTCCCATGCCGGGCAACTTCGAGTCCCTCAACGCCGCGCAGGCCGCTACCGTGCTTCTGGTGGAATCCGTGCGGCGCCGGAGCATGAAATAAAATGAATCTCTTCTGGCTTCAACTGGACCTCGTCGGCTTCTTCCTCGCCGCGGCCGGAGTACTGGCGGTGACGCCCCTCTTCCGCATTCTCGCGCGGAAGACCGGATTTCTCGACGTGCCGGCCTCCAATCACAAGGCTCACGCCAAGGCCACGCCTCTTCTCGGCGGACTTGCAATGTTCACCGTCTGGATCGGACTGCTGGCCGGGGGCATCCTCGCGGCGTTTTCGCCTCTCATCCCCGGAGTCCGGGAAGCGGTGTTGCCCCATCTCGCCGGATTGCTGGCGGTGCGCTGGCGGGTGACGGCGCTGGTCCTCTGTTCTCTTGCCGCAGTCCTGCTGGGGCTGGTGGACGACCGGACCGCTCTGCCGGCGTGGGCGAAGTTCCTCGGTCAGTTCATCATCGCCGTTGCGGCGGTGTTGGAGGGGGGCGTGCACGTCACGCTTTTCTGCGAACTTCCGGTGTTTCAGATGGGAGTCTCGGTTTTCTGGATCATGCTCCTCATGAACTCCATCAACTTTTTCGACAACATGGACGGCCTTGCCGTGGGCGCGATCGCCATCGGCATGGGACTTTTCACCGCCGTGGCGGCGCTGAACGGACAGTATTTCTTCGCGCTCTTCTCCGCGCTGAACTGCGGCATCTGCTGCGGGTTCTGGTTCTACAACGCCAACCCTGCCACCATCTTCATGGGGGACAGCGGAAGCCATTTTCTGGGGTTTCTGGCGGCGGTGACGGCGATGGGGGTGACCTTCTTCCAGCCGGAACGGGGAGGAACTTTCATGGCGGTGCTGATCCCGCTTTTCGTCCTTGCTCTGCCGCTTTTTGACACGGCGATGGTGGTGGTGATCCGCACCTGCAAGGGAAAGCCCTTCTGGATCGGCGACCACAACCACATCTCCCACCGGTTTGTGCGCATGGGCATGAGCCGGAGGGACGCGGTGCTTCTCGTGCATCTGCTCTCCCTCGCCGTCGGGCTGGGCGGACTGCCGCTCCTCTGGTGCGGCTGGCGGACCACTTCCATCCTGATCGCGCAGGCGTTGTTTCTGCTGACTGCGGTGACGTGGGTGCAGTTCCGCGCGGGACACGTCAGCGTGGACCGCCTGGGTGACGCCTCCCGGAAAAACTGACGCTGACCG
>DCGG01000031.1:3848-5682 GCA_002315455.1 Lentisphaeria bacterium UBA1784 | reverse complement strand
CCGGCTGCGGCGGGCTGGGAGGCTATCTCATCGAGCTGCTGACCCGGGCAGGGGTGGGAGCCATCACCGCCCGGGTCAGCAGCTCGATGAGATAGCCTCCCAGCCCGCCGCAGCCGGCCACCAGCACCCGCTTCTGTCCCAGCAGGGTCTGCTCCGCCTCGGTAAGGCCGGGGATGTTTCTGGAAAAACGAGGATCCATGCGGAAAACCTCCGAAGATTTTTTCCCAGTATACCAGTTTCCGGGGCGGCGGACAAGCGGGACTTGCGCTTTTGCGCCCCGGCTGTTATACTTTTTCCGAAAAAGGGGGCGGGCGCATGAAAGCGGAGCGGAACAGAACCATCGACATGACGGCGGAGGAGGGGCAGGTCTATCTGGATCGCTGCCTTCGTCCCACCCGGCCGCAGCCGCTGGCCGACGTCCTCGACCGCACTTTGTGGGGGGACAGCTTTGCGCTGCTGCCTCTGCTGCCCCGGGAGAGCGTGGATCTGCTCATCGTGGACCCGCCCTATAATCTGACGACGGAATTCGGGGAGACAAAATTCAGGAAAAGCGCGGAGGCGGATTACCGGGCCTATACGGCGTCATGGATCGCCCTGACAAAGCCGCTTTTGAAGCGGGACGCCTCCGTCTACGTCTGCTGTGACTGGCGCAGCAGCCTTGTGATCGGGTCGGTGCTGCAGGAGCATTTCTGCCTGCGCAGCCGCATCACATGGCAGCGGGAGAAGGGCCGGGGCGCCAGACGAAACTGGAAAAACGGCATGGAGGACATCTGGTTTGCCACCTGCTCGGAGGATTACTGCTTCCGTCTGGAGGATGTGAAGCAGCGGCGGCGGGTACTGGCTCCCTACCGCAGCGGCGGTGCGCCGAAGGACTGGACGGAGACGGCGGAGGGCCGCTTCCGGGACACCTGCCCCTCCAACTTCTGGGATGATATTTCCGTCCCCTACTGGTCCATGCCGGAAAACACCGCCCATCCCACCCAGAAACCGGAGAAACTGCTGGCGAAACTCATCCTCGCGAGTTCCTGCGAGGGCGACGTGGTCCTCGATCCCTTTCTCGGTTCCGGGAGCACCTCCGTCACCGCAAAAAAACTGGGTCGCAGGTTCATTGGGATCGAACGGGAGCCGCAATACTGCGTCTGGACGGAAAAACGGCTGGAAAACGCCAGCGCAGACTCCTCCATTCAGGGGTATGCGGACGGAGTTTTCTGGGAACGTAACACCGCAGCCATCCAGCACTGGACGAAGCGGCAAAAAAACACGGAAAAGATTTGAAAGAAACGCCTTTTTGTGGTATTTTATATGGAAACAATTATTACGGACCGACCTCTTTGCGGGAGAACATCATGGAAAAATTCTACATCACCACTCCGATCTATTACGTGAACGATCGGCCCCATATCGGACACGCTTACACCACGATCCTCGCAGACGTGCTTTCCCGCTATCATCGTTCCCTCGGGGATGACACCTTCTTCCTCACCGGCACCGACGAACACGGTCAGAAGGTGGAGAAGGCCGCCGCCAAGCGCCAGATGGCTCCCATCGACCACTGCAACGAGACGGTGGTGCGGTTTCAGGAACTGTGGAAGCGCCTCGGCATCACCAACGACCGCTTCATCCGTACCACGCAGGAGTTCCACAAGAACGTGGTCCGGAGCATCCTGCAGGAACTCTACGACCGCGGCGAGATCTACAAGGCCGAATACACCGGCTGGTACTGCGTCGGAGACGAGCGTTTCTTCACCGAGAAGGACCTCGTGGACGGCAAGTGCCCCGAATGCGGCCGTCCCGTCAAACGTGCCAGCGAAGAAGCTTATTTCTTCAAGATGAG
>DCGG01000031.1:3660-3833 GCA_002315455.1 Lentisphaeria bacterium UBA1784 | reverse complement strand
AACTACTTCTTCCGCATGAGCAAGTACCGGGACTGGCTGGTGGACTACATTCAGACTCATCCCGATTTCATCCTGCCCAGCTTCCGCGCCAACGAGACCCTTGGTTTCCTGAAGCAGGAACTGGGCGACCTCTGCATCAGCCGTCCGAAGTCCCGCCTCGCGTGGGGCATCGA
>DCGG01000031.1:3477-3601 GCA_002315455.1 Lentisphaeria bacterium UBA1784 | reverse complement strand
TACGTCTGGTTCGATGCGCTCATCAACTACATCTCCGGCGTGGGATACCGCACCGACGATGCTTCCTTCGCCCGCTGGTGGCCAGCAAGCTGCCACCTGATCGGCAAGGACATCCTCACCACCC
>DCGG01000031.1:0-3356 GCA_002315455.1 Lentisphaeria bacterium UBA1784 | reverse complement strand
ACGGCTGGTGGCTCACCGGAAACACCAAGATGAGCAAGTCCCTCGGCAACGTGGTCAATCCCATGGACATGATCGACCGGGCGGGCGTGGATGCCTTCCGCTACTTCCTGCTGGCGGAGATGTCTCCCGGAAACGATGCCAACTTCAGCGAGCGGTCCTTCCTGCTGCGGTACAACAGTGACCTCGCCAACGACCTCGGCAACCTTCTCAGCCGCGTGGCAAAACTCATTGTCCGTGCCACCGGTGGTCCGATCCCGGTCCCCGGCGCGCCGGAGGTCGCCGATCAGGAGATCTGCGACCTCGCCAGGGGTGCCGTTTCCGCCATGCGGTCCAGCCTGGAGGAGTTGAAACTCGATCAGGGCATCAACGCCGCCATGAACGTGGTCCGTGCAGTCAACCGCTACATCGAACACAGCGCTCCGTGGACCCTTGCCAAGGAAGGCAAGACCGAACGGCTCCATACAGTGCTCTATACCGCCGCGGATGCGTTGCGGATCGTGGCTTCGTTGCTGGCTCCCGTCATGCCGGAAAAAATGGCGGAACTGGGAAGCGTTCTGGGCTTCGGGCCCGGCGAACTGCCTGCGATCTCCGACTTGGAGAAACCTTCCACTCTGCCCGGACGCACGGTCAAGGACAGCGTCCCTCTCTTCCCCCGGATCCTTATTGAGGAGTCCGGCGCCGAAACTTGCGCCAAGCCCGCAAAGGCGGAGAAGGCGGCCGCCAAGGAGCAGGAGGTCCCCGTGGCGGAACTCATCGCCATCGAGGACTTCGGCAAGGTCCAGCTCCGTACCGCCAAGGTACTGGAAGCGGCTCCGGTGGAGGGTGCGGACAAACTTCTGAAATTGAAGATCGAGGTTGGTTCCGAGACCCGCCAACTGGTGGCCGGCGTCGCCAAATATTATACCCCGGAGGCCATCGTCGGCAAGACCATCGTCATCGTGGCCAACCTGAAGCCCGCCACCATCCGCGGCGTGGAATCCCAGGGGATGCTTCTGGCGGCGAAGTCCGGCAAGGAGTGCCGTCTCGTCACCGTGGATGGTGATCTGCCCTCCGGCATTCTTATCGGGTAGAACGTTTTGAATTTTGATCTTGTCGGGGCGTAGCGCAGCCTGGTTAGCGCGATTGCTTTGGGAGCAATAGGTCGGGGGTTCGAATCCCCCCGCCCCGACCATTTTTTACGCTATAAATCATTGATTTTACGCTGAAATCAATCAATTCCCCCATCCCCATCCCTCGACCTTGTTTTCTCTTGTTTTTAGGTGTTTTTTCGTGTTTTTAATTAAAAATTGACACAAAATTGCCACAAATTTGCCACATGAAAAAAGGTGGTGCGAGAAGACGGGAAGCAGGGGAATATTATATATTGCCCTGATCCCCCCTCATACTCGATTGCTCACTTTTCCAGCATGACGAGGAAGGCGGCAGAACCAGGTTTCGCTTTTTTGAGGAACAGTTTCCCGTCCTTCCGCTCCACCGAAACGGATTCGCAGTTCCGGGTCTCGTCGAGGATGACGGCGGAAATCTTGGAGTAGTCCTCCAGCCCCTTTACAGGGATGGAAAGCGTGGTCTGCTGGCCTTTGAGATCCGATACGAGGATGCCTGCCTTCCTTCCGTCCTCCGAGACACCGGCGAGGAGGTAGGTCGTGAAATCGCGGGAGGAACATTTCACCGGGTAATCCCGGAGGAAGCGTCCGTAAAGTTCCATGGAGTAGTAGTTCTTGGTGTACTCCTTCTCATGGCGGTAGCCCCATGCCGGGCTGTCCCATTCTGCACCGTACCACATGGCAAGGTCCAGCGGCGTCGACTGCCAGCCGGAGAGAACGGCGAGGTTATACACGCCGGAATCTATCCCCTGCAGCACATTCAGCGCCTTCCGGTACTCCTCAGAAGAAGTGGCTCTCCGGAAGCTCCAGTTCTCCAGATAGTGCCATTCGTTGATGCAGAGTTTGGTCTGGAGGAAGCCTATTTCGTCCAGCAATTTCCGCATTTTGACCGGCTCGCAGATGATACGGTCCGGCTCGCTGGTGTAGCAGTGCCACGAGATGAAATCGGGGGCAATGCCGGCCTCTTTGCACGCTTTCAGCAAGGGGCGGAAATAAACGTTGGCGGTGCACATGGCAGGACCACCGAACTGCAGTTCCGGAAATTCCGACTTCAATCGCTTCAGCACCGTAACAAAGAAGGGCACGAAGGTCTTTTCGAAGTCGCCCGCCCACATATTGTGCTGGTCGTCCGGTTCGTTCCAGATCTCCCAGTAGCGGATGTCGTAGCGGAAGCCGTTTGCCCAGCCCCGGGTGTAGTGGCGGACGATTCCCGCGAGGATTTCTGCGTACTGCTCATAATCCTCGGGGGGGATGATGTTGAAATGCTTTTCGGAGTGTTCGATGCTGGTTCCGAGGCGGAAGAAGACCTTCATCCTGCCTTCTTCCTGCGTCAGCCGGATCATTTCATCGGTGGCGTCGAAGAAGTAGTTGGAGGGATCCTTCGGATCCAGTTTCAGCAGAGGAAAGATGAAGTGGGTGTCCACGACCCGCTGTCCCGGGTTCCACAGCGCCCAGTCGTGGGTGCGGGAGAGAGAGAAGTTCAGTTTCCGCAACTCCTCGTCGAACTTGTTTATGGCGCGGGAGGAGTGCAGAAGCGTGGTATTGGAACCGTGGAGTTCCTTGTTGAGCCGTCCGGTCTGCCGGGTGAGGTCCACACCGAAATCGGGATCGGCGCCGAGGAACTGGAGTTCCAGTGCGAGGATGGCGGCAAAATCGCCCCGTCCGAAGTTGATGTCGAAGACATGTTTCCCCGCTTTCAGTTGCAGAAGCGCCTTATGGTCCATTGGGGCCGGGGGATGATTCCCGAAGGTATCCATGACCAACTTGCCATCAATCCAGCCTTTGAACCAGTATTCTGCACCGACGCCGAGGGCATACCATCCGTCCCCGGGAGCAGTGAACTCCGCGCGGATCAGAATGGGAGTTTCCGAAATGGGGCCGGTATAGTCTTTGAGGTCCCAGGGAGAGGCGCCGAGGAAGACTGGCTTCCCCCGTTCCGCAAAGACCTGATTGGAGGGAATGGTCTGCAACGTGACGTTTCCGGTAACAACCAACGTTTTTTCAAAAACTATCATATTGGCTCCCATTTTATTCTCCTTTGCCGACACCATAAGCCCCGTCATCACGGCAAGAATACAGGACATGACCTTCATTTGTTCCCCCTTTCTGCGGAATGTGCGAGATACGGGGGATAATATACTTTCCTTGCAGGAATTTGCAAGCGCCCCCAGGGTGGATTTCATAGTGGGCACCTCTAAAAATTCATTCCGGCGGCTTGCGGCCTTTGAGGAAAGTCCGCAACGCGCGACTTTT
>DCGG01000111.1 GCA_002315455.1 Lentisphaeria bacterium UBA1784 | reverse complement strand
CAGGATTCGAACCTAAACTAACTGGACCAAAACCAGTTGTGCTACCATTACACCACGGGACTGCAAGGTTCCGGAACGCTCCGCGCGTCGGAATGCATGGGTGTAATATAGTGTTTTTCGAGAGAATTTTCCACCCCGCAGTCGTTTTTTTTCAAAAAAGTGCTATATTACCTGCGTGGAAAGTCGAAAATATCCATAATAAGGAAAGGATCCTCGATATGAAAAAAACGTCGTTCATCACCGACCTGCGGAACTTTTTCGTCGGGTTCGCCATGGGAACCGCCAACGTGATCCCCGGAGTCTCCGGCGGCACCATGCTCTTCATCATGGGGGCCTTCGAGGAACTGGTGGATGCCATCCGCAAAGTGGCCTCCGCCGAAACGCTCCGGATGGTCTGTCGCTTCCAGATCAAACGGCTCTTTCAGGAGTTGCCGTGGCGGTTTCTGCTGGGCCTCGGCGCAGGGATCGTCGTCTCCTTCGCCACGGTGGCGAAACTCTTCGTGTGGCTCCTTGAGAACCACCCCCAACTCACCTACGCCTTCTTCTTCGGGCTCATCATCGGCAGCATCGTCACCGTCAACCGCCAGTTGGGCAAGTGGACCGCCGGCGCCGGGGTGAGTTTCTTCGCCGGGACCGCCATTGCCTTCGCCGTGGTGTCGCTGATTCCCGTCAGCACGCCCAACACCTGGTACGTCTATCTGCTCTGCGGAGCCATCTGCATCATCGCCATGATCCTGCCGGGGCTTTCCGGGAGTTTTCTGCTGCTTCTTCTCGGGCAGTACAACTTCGTCTGGAACGCCGTGGGCAACGCGGCGCGATTCCAGTTCTCCGTTGCCGAACTGGGGGCTCTCGTCTGGCTCGCCCTCGGATGTGTGCTGGGTCTCGGCGGATTCTCCCACCTGCTGAACTACCTCATGAAGCGCTTTCGCTCCGCCACCATTGCTGCGCTGATCGGCTTCATGGTGGGATCGCTTCCCCGGATCTGGCCGTGGTACGCGCCCCGGGGCATCCTCGTCAACGCCAAGGGGGTGGAGGTCCCCTATGGCATCAGTTTCAAAGCGCCGGTCTTCGACGGAACCTTCCTGCCGATCCTGATTGCGGCGGTGTTCGGGCTTGTGCTGGTGCTGGGCATCGAGTTCCTCTCCCGGAAGCGCGGTGGAGAGGCTCCGGAAGGAGCGAAGAACTGATGTTTCCCGTATTCTGGCAGATTGGTGGCTTCACCATCTACTGGTACGGAGTCATGGCGGCGGCGGGATTCCTGCTGGGATGCGCCGTGGTCCAGTGGAACCGCAAGTTCGCGGACATGACTTCGGAGCAGGCCTCCAATACCATGATCATCTCCATTGCGGCGGGAGTGATCGGGGCGCGGCTCTTCTACGTGATTCAGTTCCACGAATACTACGAGGACGACCTTCTGGAGGTGTTCCGCATCGACCGCGGCGGGCTGGTGTTCTACGGCGGATTTCTGCTGGCGCTCTTCTCGCTTCTCGTCTATTGCAGGAATGCGCATCTGGACATGGTCCGGGTGCTGGACGTCTTTGCCCCCGCCATCGCCATCGCTCACGCCTGCGGCCGCATCGGATGCTTCACCAAGGGGTGCTGTTTCGGAAAGCCTGCGGAGCACTTCTGGGGAGTGGTCTATCCTGCGGGAAGCGCGCCCTTCTGCCGCTACGGAGCGCAGGCGCTCCATGCGGTCCAGCTCTACGAAGCGGCGGAGAATCTGGCGGTCTGCGGATTGATGTTGCTCCTCCTCCACAAGGGGAAGCGGGGCATCGCCATGAGCGCCTACCTTGCGATCTACGGTATCCTGCGCTTCATCAACGAGTATTTCCGGGGGGACAATCCCAGCATTGCGGGTTTCACCCCCGCCCAGTGGATCGGTTTGGGCATGATTCCCGCCGGTATTCTCCTCGGCATCTGGTTCTGGCGGCATGAGCGGACGCGTTGAACGGCTCGTTTTCACCATCACGCCGGACTGCGCAGGCACCCGGCTGGACCGGTGTCTCTCCAAACTGATCCCGGGGAGTTCCCGGGCATACCTTCAGAAACTCATCCGGGAGGGACTGGTCCGCTGCGGAGGGCCCGTGGTCACGCTGCCCCGCTATCCGGTGCATCCGGGGGAACTGGTGGAGGTGACGGTCCCGGCGCCAAAGGACCCGGAAGCGCCGCTGGCGGCGGAGCCCTTCGCCTTCCCCATCCTGTACGAGGATGCCTCCATGCTGGTGATCGACAAACCGGCGGGTGTGGTGGTCCATCCGGCGGCGGGGAATCCCGACGGCACCGTGGTCAACGCTCTTCTCGGCCGCTATCCCGGCATGGCGGAGGATTTCGCGGATTCCAGCCGCCGCCCGGGGATCGTCCATCGGCTGGACAAGGACACTTCCGGCTGTCTCGTGATTGCCAAGACCCCCAACGCCCAGTTCCATCTGGGGACGGCTTTCGCCGAACGCCTCACTTCCAAGACCTACCTCGCCATCGTGCGGGGCATCCCCCGGCGGGACTCCGGGGAGATCGCCAACAACATCGGACGCCACCCCGTGAATCGGCAGAAAATGGCCATCGTGGAGCGGGGCGGGAAGTTGGCCATCACCCGCTACCGGGTGCTGAAGCGGGGCTGGATCGACGGCACACCCGTTGCCCTCATGGAGGTAAAGATCGCCACCGGACGCACCCATCAGATCCGGGTGCACATGGCCTCCCTCGGGATGCCCGTGCTGGGGGACGCCCTCTACGGCGGCAGAGTGACCGGATTGGAGGTGCCGCGGCAGTTGCTTCATGCGTGGCATTTGAGCGTGCCTCATCCGGAGACGGGGGAGATGCTGGAGTTCGAGGCGCCGGTCCCGGAGGACTTTCTCGCCTTCCGGGAAAGAATTTCTTCCGAAAATCCGGGCTGTTGACTGGAATATCGCGGGACCCAGTATTATATTACCCGTGTGAAAGGGACGGAAGCCCGCGTCTTGCATCCGGGACCGTCTCCAATGGGGAATCACAAGATGAAGTATCCAAATCCACTGTCGATCAGGTTCGGCGCGGAACTCAGGAGTGCCATCCGGAAGTCCGGCAAGCGGCAGACCGCTCTCGCCGACCACCTCGGCGTCACTCCGGCGGCCATCACGCAGATGACCGGCGGCCGGATGCTTCCCCCCCGGGAGAACTTGGAGAAGATCTTCCTCTTCATCGGCATGGACGCGGCCGGCATGGACAGGCTCCGCACGCTCTGGAGCCGCTGCCGCCTCGGGGAGGACCGGGAACGTTCCCAGTTGAATTGCCGCCTCTCCGACCTGCGTTGCGAACGGGGCTTGTCCCAGAACCAGCTGGCGCTGCAGACCAATATGACCAACGAACGGATCCGCACCCTCTGCGAGGATCCGGAAGCCGAAGCGCTCCCGGATGAAAAGGTGGCGCTGGCCAGAGTCCTCGGGTGCAAACCGGAATTCCTCGTCAACGCGGATTACAGTTACTTCTCTTCGGAGCCGCTGGGGGTCGGCGAGAGCGGGGAGGGGCCGTCAACGCTCCCCGTCACCATCAGCCTCATGGACATGAGCATCTGCACGGAGGCCTCCGCTCTGCCGCAGTTCTTCAAACTGGTGCAGAAGGACGGGGACAGACTGCTGATCCGCGCGGAGAGTTCCCGCTTGGGGATGGCCCCCGGCGCCACGATCCTGATGCTGGCGGCGCTGGAGCGCCGGTCGGATTTCTTCTCGGTGGATCTTGTGCGGATGCGGGATGGCATCTTCCGGCTCTGCGGCGGCGGAGTTTTTCCGCCCCTGCCGAAGCCTCGGGAATATTTGTGGAAACTGCCGGTCCTCGAGGTCCGGATCTGTCCCGGAAAGTGATGAAAACCGCAGAGCGGTCCGCCGGTGAGACCGGGCCGCGGATGGGAGTTTGAAAACATGGGCGCGATCAAAGGTTGTTGTTGCGGGATGCTGGCGGGGATTCTTTTGGTGTTGATCCTCTCCGGCGCCATCGCCTTGGGCGTCTATCTCTGGATGAATCCGGACGCCCGTTCCAACTTCGTGGTGCAGTTGGAGAAGGGCTGGGGCGCCGCCAAGGACGGCGGCGATAAGGTGATGAGCGAAGTGAAACAGGTCTCGGGCGATCTGCCGGCGCCCTCTGCGGCGGCTCCGCTGGCGTTCCCCAAACCATCTCCGCAGCCTCCTCCGAAGCCGCAGCCGGTGGTCCGGGGGGTCCCCTCGGCCAACTGAAGTCCCCGCGCGCCGGAGGCGATGCGGAACGTTTGAGATAACAGATCTGAAAAAAATGGAGAAGTCATGGAATATTTGAAAGTGATCCTGCTGGCGGTGGTGCAGGGGGTGACGGAGTTTCTGCCGGTCAGTTCCTCCGGGCACTTGGTGATCCTCGGCGACCTGCTGGGGGTGGACGTGGAGAGCAGTCTCACCCTGGAGATCATGCTCCACGCCGGATCGCTGGCGGCGATTGTGGTCTTTTACTTCAAATTGCTGCTGGGATTTTTCCGGAAGGATCAGCTCCGGCTGATGGGAATGGTGATCCTCGGGAGCGTTCCCGCCGGTGTGGCCGGAGTGGCCATCAAATTGACCGGGTCCGACGCGTTCCTTGAGAGTCCTCTGATCACCGGCTTCGCCTTTCTGGTGACGGGCGCGTTGCTCCGGCTCTCCGGCAAGGAGAAACTCGTCGCTTCCGCCGGAACACCGGTGCCCCTGAAGAACATCACCATCCGGCAGACCCTGACGGTGGGATTTGCGCAGATGTTCGCCATCCTGCCGGGACTTTCCCGGTCCGGCTCCACCATTACCGCCGGTATTCTCTCCGGCGTGGAGAGGGAGGGCGCAGCCGCGTTCTCTTTTCTGCTGGCGCTGCCCGCCATCGGCGGCGCGGTCATGCTGGAACTGAAGGACATGCTCAAGGAAGGCGTCGCCTCCTCCGGAGTCCAGCCCCTGCAGATGGGGGTGGCGGTGGCGGTCTCGGCCCTGACCAGTTTGGGCGCACTGAGTTTTCTCGTGCGGCTGGTGAAGCGGGGAAAACTGGACCGTTTCGCGTGGTATCTTTTCGCCTTGGGCGCGCTGGTGATCCTGTGGCAGGTGAAAGTCCGGCTGGGGCGTTAGGTTTGGCGGCGGCGATATCGCCGGCGTCATTTGAACGTGTACTCCTCCCGCATGGCCGGGAGCAAAGCTAAGGAAAGATAAGATCATGAGCAAGTTGTGTTTTCTCGGAGCCGGCAAGATGGCCACCGCCATCGCCGGAGGATTGGTCCGTGCCAAACTGTTTCCCGCGTCGGAGATCGAAGCCTTCGACGTCTCCCCCAAGGCTGCGGAAGCGTTCCGCACCGCCACCGGCGGCTGCGCGGCCCAAAGCGAGGACTGCGCCGGCGTGATCGCCCGGGGAGAAGCGGTCCTGCTGGCGGTGAAGCCCCAGATGCTCGCCGATGCTCTCGCCCCCCTCCGGGGCAAACTGACGGAGAAACCCGTCATCTCCATCGTGGCGGGTGTCTCCATCGCCCGGTTGAAGGAATTGACCGGCAGCGTCCGGATCGTCCGGGTGATGCCCAATACCCCGGCGCTGGTGGGATGCGGAGCGGCGGCATTCGCGCCTTCTCCGGAGTGTCAGGCCGCCGACGCGGTGCTGGCGGAGCGTATCTTTTCCGCCGTGGGCATCGCCATTCAGCAGCCGGAAGCGAACCTCAATGCCGTGACCGCCCTCTCGGGGAGCGGTCCGGCCTACGTTTTCGAGTTCATCAAGGCGCTGGCGGATGGCGGTGTCGCCGAAGGTCTCGCCCACGACGTGGCGCTGAAACTGGCGATCCGGACCGTCATCGGTTCCGCGCTGATGGCGGAGAAGAGCGGCATTCCCATCGGCGTGCTGACGGATATGGTCACCAGTCCCGGCGGCACCACCAGCCGCGCTCTGGAGACTTTGGCGGAATACAAGTTCAAGGCGGGCGTTTGGAAGGCCGTCCGGGCCGCCGCGGAACGTTCCCGGGAACTGGGCGGAAAATGAGAAAAAGATCGTCAGGTGTGTTTTGCCGGCTTCTTCCGGGCCTTGTCCTGCTGCTGGCAGGATGCCATGATGCGACTCCCCGGCGGGCGGTCCCGCCGATCTCCGTGCCGATCCGTCAGGCGTCTGACGAGGTGCAGGCCCAGCGCGCGAAGGTCCTGCGGGAACTGATGGCTCCTCTGCCGGTGCGGGGGATTATGCTCTATCGCGGCGGCATGCCGGAAGGCATCAGTTCCGCCGAGATCCTGGACCGGCTTCAGCTGTTGGGATTCAACGAGATCTTCGTGACCATCACCAGCGAGACGGAACTGGATGAACGGCTGAAGGAGTTCATCATCGAGGCTTCCCGGCGGGACTTCCCGGTGCAGATCGTGGTCTCGGTGCAGGATTTCCACTACCGTTACAGAGGCAGTTCGGTCAAGCGCCTCTTCCGCTCCTACGCGCCCAATCTGCAGGAGATCACCCGGCTGATCGCCGATTTCCAGAAGAGCCTTCCCGAAGGCGTCCGGATCGCCGGGATCGTCCCGGTGCTGGAGGTGCACATTTTCAACGATCACCGAGCGGAACATCCGCAGGGGATCGTCTACCGCTGGAGCGACTCCACCTACGGTCCCGGTCTGGACAACGACATGATGGTCTGCGCCATGCGGGACGTCATTCGCAGGCTGCCGACCTTCTCGCAGGGCATCCCCATCACGCCGGAAGTGCCGGATTTCTTCCACGAAAAGGCGAAGGAGGGGAAGTTGACCTTCGGGACAATTTCCGACTTCATGGCGCTCTCCACCACGGGCAACCGGGTGATCCTGCGCTCCTCCGGCAACAAGCCAACGGAGTGCGCGGCGGCGGTGGCGGATGAACTTGCCGAAGGCGAAATGGCCGGCGGCGAAGTGCTGATCGAAGTGAATCTCGCCTCCCATACCTCCGTTGCAGGCGGCCAGTTGCGGCGGCGGGACTGGAATGATTTCGTGCGGGCCATGGGCTATCTCCTGAAGACGGAGTCGGAACACGAGTCCTTCCGGGGGCTGATCGTGGGACCGCTCTCCGCCATTGAGTTCATGCGGATGGAACAGGATTGAACCGGGTGTTCCGGCAGGAAAGATCGCCACTATGAAATGTCCGAAATGCGGCGTCAACAACGATAAAGTCATTGATTCCCGGAGCATCAAGGATGATTCCGGGGTCCGCCGCCGCAGGGAGTGCCTCAACTGCGGCTACCGCTTCACCACCACCGAGGGCGTGGTCCCCGAGGAACTGAAGGTGGTCAAGCGCAACGGCGACCGGGAGGAATTCGACCGGGACAAGATCCGGCGGGGCATCTCCAACGCCTGCTACAAGCGGAAGGTCTCCCCCGAGGAGATCGACAGCATGGTGGACGACATCACTCGCTCTCTGCTGCGGGACTTCGACCACGAGGTCTCCAGCAGCGAGGTCGGCGAGCGGGTCATGAACCTGCTCAAAGAGACGGATCAGGTGGCGTACGTCCGGTTCGCCTCGGTCTACCGGAAGTTTCAGGCGGTGAAGGACTTCATCCACGAGATCAAGGGGCTGAAGTAGTCCGTCCGTTCAAAAAACTTTCTTCTGCGGGCTTCTGCTGGAGGAAGATCGTTCAGGAAAGAGGAGTTCCATGGCAGATGCGGTTATGACGTTGGCGGCCGGGCGGGAGCGTTCGCTCCTGCGGCGGCATCCCTGGATATTTTCCGGCGCGGTGAAAGAGGTGACGGGGGCGCAGACTCCCGGCGAAACCGTGCGCGTGATCACTTCGAAAGGCGACTTTCTCGGCTGGGCGGCGTGGAGTCCCGACTCCCAGCTCACCGGCCGGATCTGGAGTTTCTGTTAGGCGGAATCCATCGGCGAAGCCTTCTTCCGGAAGCGGATCCGGGCCGCCGCGGCCCTCCGCAGGACCCTTGGCGTCATGGAGCCGGATGGCGGATGCCGCCTCATCTACTCCGAATCCGATGGTTTGCCCGGGGTCATCGTTGACCGCTATGGGAGCGTCCTCGTCCTCCAACTGCTGAGCGCCGGCGCCGAATACTGGCGCGAGACCTTGGCCGAGGTGCTCATGCAGGAGTGCAAACCCTCCGGCATCTACGAGCGCTCCGATGCCTCCATCCGGCGCAAGGAGGGGTTGGAGCCCCGGGAGGGATGGCTCCGGGGCGGCGGTGAAGGTCGGATCACCATCTTCGAGGGGGATATGCGCTTTCAGGTGGATTTCCGCAAAGGGCAGAAGACCGGATTCTACTTCGACCTCCGGGAAGCCCGGGACCGGGTCCGGCAGTACGCTTCCGGCCGGAAGATGCTCAACGCCTTCTGCTACACCGGAGCCTTCGCCGTGGCGGCGCTGAAGGGCGGAGCCAAGTCCGTGCTGAATCTGGACAGTTCCGTCCCCGCCTTGGAGCAGGGCGCCGAAAACCTTTCTCTCAACGGCTTGGAGCAGACCGCTTCGGAGTTCCGCCGCTGCGACGTCTTCGAAGAACTGCGCCGTCTCGACGCGCAAGGGGAACGCTTCGACCTGATCGTGCTGGACCCCCCGAAACTCATCGACTCCAAGAATGCGCTCATGCGGGGATGCCGCGCCTATCAGGACCTGGCCAGGCTGGGCTTCAAACTGCTGAATCCCGGTGGCATCCTCTTCAACTTCTCCTGCTCCGGATTGATGGACGCGGAACTCTTTCAGAAGATCACCGCCGCCGCCGCCGTGGAGGCCGGAGCCGATGCGGTCATCATCGGCCGCGTGGATCAGAGCGGAGACCATCCGGTGGCGGAAGCGGTCCCCGAGACCCGGTACCTGAAGGGGTTGATCAGCGCGCTTCCCGCATCGTCGCAAGATTGACGGCGAAGGTCCGGAGCGCCAGTTCCTCGCTGACGTTGAAGCGCAGCGTGTAGATGAGGTCCTCCGCCTCCTTGAGGATGCGTTCCGCAGTCTCCGGCGGGAGCGCGGAGGCCTTTGCGGCATCCTCCCCCAGCATGAACCCCGCGGCGAGGTCCTCCTTTGCCGTGCCGCAGGCCAGCAGAAACACCTGATCGCAGAAGGCTTCGATGGCTCCGGTGAAGAGCCGCCGCTGCATCATGTATTCGGCCCAGACGGCGTCTTTGATCCGCTCCTGCAGACGTTTGGAAGCGGCGCTGTCCCCCGCCTGTTCGATCATGGCGACGTCCCGCTCGAACCGGGGCGTGACCCGGGCCTCGGCGGCTTCGTTCAGCGCTCCCGAGATGGCGATGAGTTCGGCGGCTCCCTCTTCCGCCGCCAGCAGTCCGCCGGGACCGAAGCAGAGTTTCCGCAACGCGGCGCAGAGTTTCTCCGCACCCTTGAAGTCGTAGCGGCATCCGTCGGATGGCACGCAGAGAATCTGGCACCGGGAACGGGTGGTGGGCAGCAGACTGGAGGGGTTCCCCGTGCTGAGGATGATGGTGGTATCCGGGGGCGGTTCCTCCAGGGTTTTCAGCAGGGCGTTCTGGGCCTGATCGTTCATTCGGTCGGCCTCCAGGATCACGCCGGTCTTGCCGCCGAGATCGCCGGAACTGGTGAGGTAGAGTTTATTGATGAGCCAGCGGATGGTGTTGGGCTCGGGAGTGCCGGCGTCGCCCACCTTCACGAAAAAGAGTTTCCCCGATGGGCTGATGGTGTAGTACTCCGGGTGGATCCCCCGCTCCAGTTTGGAACAGGCGGGACAGGCCGGGTCCNNTGGGTCCACGGAGCCTTTTGCTGCGGCGGCGCAGTGGGCCAGTTCCGCCAGCACGACGGGGAACTCCCGCCGCACCACCTCGTCCTCGGAACAGACCAGAAAGGAGTGGGCGAAACGCCCCCGTTTCCGGGCGTTCTCCAGCATTCCGAGGAGTTGGGGATAGCGCTCTTTGTACTGCAGATAGAGGCTCATTTCCCGATCCTTTCCGCCTGAAACCGGAGGAAGTCCTGCCGCGCGGTCAGTTTGGCGAGAAGTTCCTGATGGACGCTCTCCTGCTCCCGGTCGGCATCCGCCACGAGGAACCGCTCCGGCTCGGCGGCGGCCAGCGCGAGGAAGGCCTGCC
Organism: Lentisphaeria bacterium UBA1784; assembly: GCA_002315455.1. GTDB lineage: Bacteria > Verrucomicrobiota > Lentisphaeria > Victivallales > Victivallaceae > UBA1784. The sequence continues at coordinate 858 of DCGG01000111.1, read as the reverse complement.
GCACCTGCCGGTGGAACTCCAGATCCTCCACCTCGAAGCGGTCGAACTCCCCTTGGGTTTCCTGCCGCTTCCGGGTGCGGGCGAATCCCCGCTGGGGGGGCAGGTCCAGCAGAATGGTCACGTCCGGGAGCCGGCCACGGGTGGCGAAGGCATTGAGCCGCGCCACGGCCTCCAGTCCGAGGCCCCGGGCCGCCCCCTGATACGCCGAACTGGAATCGGTGAAACGGTCGCAGAGGACGACCTTGCCCTCCGCCAGCGCCGGCAAAATCTTCTCTGCGACGTGCTGGGCCCGAGCGGCTTCGATAAGGAGCAGTTCGGTCTCGGGATGGATGGTCTCCGGCCCCGGATAGTTTTTGATGAGGGCCCGGAGTTTCTCGGCGAAATCGGTCCCGCCGGGTTCTCTGGTGATAAGGCAGCGAACGCCCAGCTTGAGCAGGGCGTCGGCCAGCATCCGGATCTGGGTGCTTTTGCCGGAGCCTTCGGGACCTTCGAAGGTGATGAAATATCCGTTTTTTTTCAAGAGGACCTCCTCCGGAGGTGTTCCCCCGGTAAAAAAATCGTGAATTTACAACAATTAAAGATAGTTCGGTTTGCTCAAAAGTTCAAGCGGTGTTATATTTAAAGAGCGGGATTTTCCGGATTTTCCGGATCCCCCCTCCGCCGGAGCGGACTTCCCCCTTCCCGGCGGAACCGTGGAACGCAGGATCGCATCGTCAACAAGACCAAAACATAACGGAGCCCGAAACATGAGCACTGAACTGAACCGCAACACCTATCTCTCCAAAAACGTGGGAGACTTCCCCGCCGAATTCATCGTCGGCGGCCGCAAGTACGTCAAGGTCGACGACCTGCGCTACG
>DCGG01000014.1:6664-6866 GCA_002315455.1 Lentisphaeria bacterium UBA1784 | reverse complement strand
TTCGAGTTCAGCATAAGTTTCCGGACGGCGGCGGCGTCCCCCCGCAGATAGCAGGGTTCGTACCGCAGATGGACCGGCTCTTTGATCTTGTTTCCGTAAATGTCCATCACCCTGACCGCCGGATCCGCACGGAACTGCCAGGTGCTCCCCTCGGGGCGCATGTCGTAGAACGCACCCAGCGCGACCTTGCCGCTCCGGTCGG
>DCGG01000014.1:488-6637 GCA_002315455.1 Lentisphaeria bacterium UBA1784 | reverse complement strand
GAAGAAGGCGGCGCGGACCATCTCACCGCAGTCCAGTTCCTCCACTTTCACCATGTCCTTCAGCAGGAAGGAGAGCGCGTTGGTGGCGGAGACGATCTCCGCCGGAGGACAGATGCCGTTGACGTTGGTCTGCTGGAACCACACCGTCCGCTGGGGGCCCATGTGCGCCACCACACCGTCCAGCAGGGAGTCCAGTTCCGCGCGGGCGATCTCATTGGCGCCGAAACGCTGCCAGTGGATGCCCGATTTGATCTGCTTGTAGTAAACGGTATGCAGATAATAGTCCTCGGTGTTCCACAGCGGACGGGGATGTTTCAGGGTGGCGCTGATGTTGCGAACGGTGTCCCGCAGACGGAAGGTCTTGCCGTCCATGTAGTCCATACCGCAGTTGTAGGGATGGAACGCGATGCCGTCGATCTCCTTGCAGTAGTCTGGATCGGCTTCGTTGAGCTGTTTGCACCAGCCGACGACGTTCATGCCGAAGTCGCCGGTGACGCCGTTGCCGAGGACGATGGCGTCCGGCTGGATGGCTTTGATTTCCCGGGCGGAACGGCGGCAGAATTCCGTGTACCACTTGACGTATCCCTCCGGCGGGACCCGGAAGAGTCCCGGTTCGTTGCCCAATTCCCAGATTTTCACCTGATTTTTACGCAGTTCGACGGTGCGCCGCAAATAGGGCAACCACACCGTATCCAAGGGAAGCATGAGACACCCTTCGGGACGCTTCTTATCCGGCGTCGGGCGGTAGTATTTCTGCAGGTGGAGCGGGAAACGCCGGTCCTTCCCCTTGATGCCTTTGCCGACGTTCATGGAGCCCATCAGGCAGAATACCGGGTCGATTCCGTGTTTTTCCAGCTTGTCCAAAGCGAGCGAAATCGCCGGGGAACCCGTGAACACTCCCGGTTCCGGTTCGGCGACGCGCCACTCGTTCCAGATGCGGCCCACGCCGAGACCCGCCTGCGCGTAAATGCGGAACTGGCGGTCGAAACTGTTGCTGTAAGTGAGGCAGCGGTTGGCGTTGGGGTCCAGTTCGTGGTAGATGCGGTGGCCTCCGTCCACGTTGGTCCCCAGGCTCCAGCCGGGGGAGAGCCGCGGATGGATTACCCGCGGGAGAAGCACGGCGAAGTCGCCGCCGATCCGCCGCAGCCCGAAGAGTCCGGGCAGTTCCAGAGAGAGCGCGAGAGAGCCGAACGTTTCCGCCTTGAAAGTGACCTTTCCTTCGTATATCCCGTCCTTGCCCCGGCGCAGTTTCACCGGATATGCCGTGATCTTTTCCTGATTGTGATGAAACGCGAGGACCGCTTTCCCGGAGAGTTCCGGCTTCTTCGCAGTCAACTGCGCACGAATCGTGGCGGTGACGGCATCCCCGAAGGCGTAGGCGGACTCCGCCTGATCGAAGGTCACGGCGTAATCATTCCCGGGGGTGTCGGCCACGTCCACTCGCCGGAAGCGGAAGTTGTCCAGCAGGAGTCCGTTGTGGGGCTGATCCGGGGAGAGTACCCAGATGGCGTAGTGGTTCTCCCACGCTTTGATCTGAAAGCGCTGGGAGAAGTGTTTCCAATCCTTCTCCGGGCGGAAAGGAAATCCCGAGAGCATCCGTCCGGTCATCTTCCGCCCCTTCCCGATGGGGATGTTGCGGAAGTCAATCTTGTACTTTTTGAACGGCAGATAGTTCCCGTCCTTGTCCGGGACCGCCTTGGCGTCGAAGCTGATCTCCACCTCGCAGTCCTGACGGATGTAGAAATCCTCCAGGCTGATCTGATAACCGTAATCCCCGCCCAACTGCAGACAGCGTCCGGGATTGCCGCCCTCGACCGTGACCGGGAAAAAGCTCCGCTCCGGTTCATTTTCCGCCTGCGCCCGGGAGATATAGACCCGTTCCAGTTTGAAACCGGGGACCGGACCATTGAGCACGCCGAGCTCCATGTTGCCGTTGAGATTGATGTCTCCGGCATGAAGCGGAGCCGGAGATAGCAATCCTTCCGGGGGACCTGACGCAGAGTGAATTCTGTGCGAATGGGGGCGGCATCCCAGCGGATGCACTCCCGCTCCGAAGAGAGGCAGTGGCGCCACCCGACCTGCTCCTCCCCGTGGAAGAGAGAGCGTTTGTTTCCGCTGAACTGCTTCGCGCGCCGTACGATCTTTTGAACCATCAAAACCGCCATGGCCGTACACTCCCAAGATTTCGGAGATTGCTGCAAATCCGGAGGGGCCGGAACAGCCCCTTTTCTCCACACATTCTGAATAAAATATAGAACCTTTTTTCTGGTTTTTCAATATACTTTTTAACAATGTTATATACCTATTGTTGAAAAATCCCGGCTTTTTCGGGTCCGAACGGTAGAAAAAAACCGATGTCCGTGTATATTGGCTCCGGACGTCCTGATCTTGTCAGTCCAAAGGAGAAAAAGTCCATGGCCGCAGTCTCACCTGTCCGCCCGGTACAATTCCACGTATTCCGCTGTCCGTCCCGACAGGAACGGCAGCTGCCCTTCGGCAGGACCGGCACGAAATTCGTCACCGGCGGCCTTGCTCTGCACCGGCTGACGTGGCGGAACCACAGGGCGGCCGACCACGATCCCTACTGGCGGCTCTACCTTCCGGTGAGCGGCGAGATCCTGCTGCATTTCTCCGGGGAGCAATATTCCATCCTGCCGGGAAGCCTCTATCTGATCCCGCCGGAGCAGGACTTCCGCATGGAAGGGCTCCGGCCCTGCAATCACTACTGGTGTCATTTTCTGTGTCCGTCATTGACCTTCGTCCACGGACTTCAGAGGCCGGTCTCCATCGCGGACGGGAGCGGAGTGTGCCGTTCGCTGATGCGGCGGCTGCTGAAACTGGCGATCCACGCGAAGTCGTTTCAGGAACTCGCCGAACTGCAGGAGATCCCGATCCGGCTGACGGCGATGATCCTGGACGGGCTTGCTCTCCCCCGCCAAAGCATCCAGCACCGGGGGATGGAACTTGCGGAGATCCTGCAGTACATAGAGAAAAATCTCTCAAATCGGCTCCGGAGCCGGGAACTGGCGGCGCTCGCCGGACAGACGTTGACGGCATTCACCGCCCGTTTCCGCCGGACGACCGGACTGCCGCCCAAGCAGTACATCTCCATGCGGCGGATCAACCGTGCCAAGCAGCTTCTTCTCTCCACCGGAGAACCGGTCAAGCAGATCGCCGCGGCCGTGGGATTTCAGAGTCCGGACCTCTTCTTCCGGCTGTTCCGGAAATACGCTCTCCAGACCCCGGAACTCTACCGGAAGCGGTATTTGATGAGAGATCCGGCGGAGAGCGAAGAGGCCCCCTCTCCTGACGCGGCCGACCACTGAACACAGCCTCCGGATGACGCCCGAAGCAGGAAACACGCCCGGGAACGCCCCCCGCAAATCACTTTCCCTGCGGCAGAAGACAGCAGGCGTTCCAGGTGTTGGCCGCGTTGCGGAATCCCCCCGGCCCGTCGGCGGCGGCGGCAAAGAGATAGCGCATGCTGCCGTCGGCTTCGATCAGGGGCTGGGGACGTTCCAGGCTGCCCAGATGGATCTCGTTGCCCCGGGAGTCCACCACCGTCCGGGAATAGGCCTTATGGGAATACTCCCACTTGATCCCGTTCGCGGAAACGAAGGCGGCGCCCGCATGTTTTTCTCCGGTGATGGAACCGTCCATGTCCTTGGCGAACATCCGGAAATCCTTCCCGTCATGCCAGACGAAGGGATCCTCAACGCTGAATCCTTCCAGCACCGGCCCATTCCCCTGCCGGACGTACGGACCTTCCGGGCGATCGGCGATGGCGAGGCCGATCCGCAGTCCCTGCGGCGGATTGCTGCGGTAAAAGAGGTATATCCGGTCATCCGGCCCCACGCAGGGCGCGGGATTGGTGACAATGCTGCTGTCCCAGTTGTCGGGGATGGTGGTGAAGACCGGCTCCGGCAGCACGGTCCACGGTCCGGCAGGCGAAGCGGAGCGCGCAAGATAGATGCGGATCCTGCCATAGACTTCGCTCCGCATCTCCGCATCGTCGATCCGCGGTTCCCCTTCATAGGTGGTGCCGATGAAGTAGAGCAGATACTCATTCCTGTACCGCAGGACGGTCGGATTGTGCGCCATGCGGACGGGAGAGTTCACCCCCGCCGGGACCACGTCCTCCACAAAACGGAAGGGCTCTTCCGCCGACTTGGCGAAGGCGTGAACGATCCGGCTGTTGAAGATGTACCCGAAAAACATGGGGTCCTTCTTGCTCCATGCGGAGGCGTAGAGATGGACGCCATCCTCACCGCGGACGGCACATCCGCACCAAACCCATTCCCCATCCATGCGAAACCCGCCCTGCGAAAGCCAGCGGAGACGATCCTTCTGATGATCCATAGGTGAAAAAACCTTCCTTCAGGAAATTTTGGTCCAATCGAAAACGATTCCCAGCGGAGGATTCTTCTGATGAAGCAGCATGTCATAAACGCCGGAACAGTCTTCCGGAGATACCGTTTTCGTGAGGAGAGGCGAAAACTGAAAACGCCCGGAACCCAGAAATTTCAGGATCGCTTCATAATCGTCCTGTTCGCTCCACGCCCCCACCCCGGAGTCGTTGCGGGGACGGTTGCTGGTATGGGCGCCGATCAGGGTCACGCCCTTCAAGTGCACGTCGCGATAAAAATCAATCTCGCAATCCGGAACACGGGTGCACCCGAGAAGAGAAACCCTGCCCATTTTTGCGGTGTACTGCAGCGCCTGCTGCAGCGCCGCGGCAAAACCGGTCACTTCGACGACGGCAGCGACACCTGCTCCGCCGGACGCCGCTTTCACTTGTTCCAGAAAATCCGGGTCCCGCGGATCGAAGACCGCATCTGCGCCCAGTTTCAGGGCGAGTTCCCGCCGTTCCTGAGAGAAGTCGCACGCCAGCAGGGGGACCGCTCCGCAGAGCCGTGCCGCCTGAAGCGCGACCTGTCCCAGCAGGCCAAGTCCGGCGATCATGACAGGTTCCCCCATCTGGATCATCAGCCGACGGACCCCCAGCATGGGAAAACATGCGATGTGACACAACGCCGCATCCTTCGATGAGATTCGTTCATCCTTGATCCTGTGAGCGCCTCTTTTGTGATGAACGGCCGGCGTCATGGTGTAGGAACGGTGTCCGCCCCAGGGGACGATTACCCGATCACCGACCTGATAGTCTTTGACCGCAGTACCGACCTTGACCACGTGTCCCGCCGCGCTGTAGCCGGGATAGAAGGGGAAAGTCTGTCCGTCATTGTTGGAATTCCCGGAGATCCAGGCGCATTCGGTACCGGGACTGATGACGCTGTAATCGGTTTTGACGAGCAGATGATCCGCCGGAAGCGCGTTCTCGTCAATGGATGTGGTTTCAAGGATGACCCGGTTCGGTTCCGGAGCAACAATTGTTTTCAGTTCAGTCATGGTATCACTCCTTACAGATTTTTGATCTCGTCCCAGTCGGCCAGTTTGGCGCAGGCAAGATTGACGTGGTTCACCAGACGGTCGTGGGCATAGATGTCCGGATTGGGGATCTCCTTCCGGATGATCTGCCTCAGTTCCAAAAACTGCGGCATGTAACGGTCCTTCAGGATGGGGAAGGTCAATTCATGGGTCCCCTCCGGAAAATTGCCTGCCGGCTGATAGAGCGAGAGCGTAAGTTTCAGCGGTTCGTTGAAGCACTCCATGGGGCAGATGTCGATGACCCCGTTGGTCCCGGCGATCCGGACCCGGCGTCCCAGTCCGTGATCCTTGCTGCAGGAGCGAAGCGTGACCGTGGCGTGGGGATATTCCAGCACGGCAATGCAGTTGTTCCGGGAGTCCGCCGGAGAATCGGCAGTGGTCTTCAGCAGGGAAAAGATGTTTTCCGGCTTCCCCATGAGCCGCATAACGAAATCGATCAGGTGACAGCAGAGGTTGTACATCAGTCCGCCGGAGAAGTTCCGCAGGTATTGGGCATATTCCTCCCCGCCGTAGCAGTGGTTCATATCCATCTGCACCTCGAAAATGTCCCCCAGTATACCCTTGTGCACGGCGTCGAGGCAGAAGTTCAGCGCGGGATTCCCCCGGAGCATGTAGCCCATCTGGAAAGGGATCTGACGTTTTTCGCACTCCCGGGAGAGGGTATCGAAGGCCTCCAGATCAGTCCCGCCGGGCTTGTCCATGTG
>DCGG01000014.1:0-482 GCA_002315455.1 Lentisphaeria bacterium UBA1784 | reverse complement strand
GATCGCGATGTTTTTTTCCACGCACCGCATGGTGGTCGGGACCAGTTCATCGTTGGCGACCTCCACGGCGACCGCATCAATGTCATTCCGGGCGAAAAATTCCTCGGGAGTGAGCCGCGGCAGTCCCTCAAAGTACTTCATTTTGACGTCCTGCTGGAAGCGCGGGGCGGAACTGGCGCGGTCGTCCACGATCCCGACGACCTCATAGAGATCGCCCATCTTCAGCAGAGAGCGGATCTTGCCCGTGGCGTGTTCATGGGTGACACCATACTGAACGATTCTGATTTTTTCCATGGCGGGGACCTTTCAGAACGTCAAAACGACTTTGCCGATGTTTTCCGAACGCCGCAGGACCCCATGGGCCTGCTCCACCTCCGCGACCGGAAACACGGCGTGGATGTTGGTGATCAGTTTCCGCGCGCTGAAAAGAGGCCACAGTTCGGTCTGCAGACAGCGGAGGATGTGCGCCTTCTCTTCCGGAG
>DCGG01000157.1:8951-9074 GCA_002315455.1 Lentisphaeria bacterium UBA1784 | reverse complement strand
CCACCGCCTCCTGAAGCATCCGCTTTTCGTTGCGGACGATCACTTCGGGGGTCCGGAGCTGGAGCAGGTTCTTCAGACGGTTGTTCCGGTTGATGACCCGGCGATAGAGATCGTTGAGGTCGC
>DCGG01000157.1:663-8833 GCA_002315455.1 Lentisphaeria bacterium UBA1784 | reverse complement strand
CCACCAGACGGAGACGCTTGGCCAGTTTCTTGCGCTGGGCCTTGTTGTTGGTGGCGGTGAGGCTCACCTCCAGTTCGGCCTTCAGCATGGGCAGGTCAATCCGCTCCAGCAGGGTCTTGATGGCTCCGGCGCCCATTTCCGCGGTGAAAGCGTCGCCGTAATCCTCCCGGGCTTCCCGGTATTTTCCTTCATCGAGGGTCTGCCCCACTTCCAGCGGGGTATCGCCGCTGTCGGTGACCACGTACTCCTCGTAATAGATGACACGTTCGAGGCTCTTCGCGGTCATATCCAGCATCAAACCAATGCGGCTGGGCATACACTTGAAGAACCAGATGTGAGAAACCGGCACTGCCAGCTCGATGTGGCCCATCCGCTCCCGGCGGACCTTGGCCTGCGTGACTTCCACGCCGCAACGGTCGCAGATGATGCCTTTGTGCTTCACGCGCTTGTATTTTCCGCAGTTGCACTCCCAATCCCGGGTAGGTCCGAAGATCCGCTCGCAGAAGAGGCCGCCCTTCTCGGGCTTCAGGCTGCGGTAGTTGATGGTCTCCGGATTCTTGACCTCGCCGTGGGACCACGAACGGATCGCTTCCGGAGAAGCCACGTTGATCGTGATCTTCTCGAACGAGTTGGCGGTCTCGCGACCAAGCAACTCCCGATAAGCAAAAGTATTGTCGATCAAGGTAAGTTCCTCCCTGAATTAGATGTTCTTGCTCTTGCCGCGGACCATGCGGATGTCCAGTCCAAGGCTCTGCATCTCCTTCAACAGCACGTTGAAGGACTCCGGACGACCGGCTTCCAGCACGTTATGCCCCTTGACGATGGAGTCGTAGATCCGGGCGCGGCCCGTGACGTCATCCGACTTGACCGTCAGCATTTCCTGCAGGGTATAGGCGGCGCCGTAGGCCTCAAGGGCCCACACTTCCATTTCTCCGAAACGCTGACCTCCGTGCTGGGCTTTGCCGCCCAAGGGCTGCTGCGTCACAAGAGAGTAGGGTCCGACCGCGCGGGCGTGGATCTTGTTGGCGACCAGGTGGTCCAACTTCAGCATGTAGATTTCGCCCACCATGACCCGCTGGTCAAAGGGATTTCCGGTACGGCCGTCGAACACGTTGGCCTTACCGTCGTAAACGGAGTATTCGCCGTTCTCGTCCTGACGGAAACCCCAGTGGTAGTTGTGTCCGTTCTCCTCGGCGTAGCGCTCGTTGGCCTGGCGCATCAGATCGACAATCTGCTGCTCCTGCACACCGTCGAACACCGGCGTGGCAGCCTTGAAGCCCAGCATCTTGGCGGCCCATCCGAGGTGGGTCTCCAGGACCTGACCGATGTTCATACGGCTGGGGACGCCGAGGGGGTTCAGAACGATGTCCACCGGAGTGCCGTCCTCGAGGAAGGGCATGTCTTCAATGGGAACGATCCGGGAAACGATACCCTTGTTTCCGTGGCGGCCGGCCATCTTGTCGCCGACCTGCAACTTGCGCTTGCAGCCCACGTAAACCTTGACGCGCTTCACCACGCCCTGCTCGGAGGCTTCCGGGAAGTCCACATTGCTGATGGAACGGCGGCGTTTCTCCTCGTTTTCCTTCAGCTGGGGGACCACTCCGTCGATGATGGCGGCGATGGTCGCCTTGGCGTCGCAATCCTCCATGGCCCAGTTCTCGCACTTGGAGGCGAGGTTCTGGATGGAACTCTTGGTCACCTTGCGGTTGGCGGTCACGATCACGGTGGACTCGCCGTCCGCGTTGGTGGTGGTGATCGGGACCGGCAGCTTGGTGCCCAGCATCACATCGGTGAGCCGCTGGGTCAGATCGTCGATGAGGTCGGCGCGGATATCGTCGAAGTCGGCGGCGATCATCTTCTTCTGCTGCATCTTCTCGGTCTTGGTCAGGGGCTTGACGGAATTTTCCTTGGCGTATTCCGTGCGGATGTCCATGACGATGCCGCCCTTGCCGCTGGTTACGGTCAGGCTGGAATCCTTCACGTCCGCCGCTTTCTCGCCGAAAATGGCGCGGAGCAGACGCTCTTCCGGAGCCAGTTCCGTCTCGCTCTTGGGCGTGATCTTGCCGACGAGGATGTCGCCGGGCTTCACCTCGGCGCCCTCAATGACGATGCCGCGGCTGTCCAGATTGCGGAGCGCGTCTTCGCTGACGTTGGGAATATCCCGGGTGATTTCCTCCGGACCCAGTTTGGTGTCGCGGCTGGTGATCTCGAACTCATCCACGTGAACGCTGGTGTAAACGTCTTCCTTCACCAGACGCTCGCTGACGATGATGGCGTCTTCGAAGTTGTATCCGCACCAGGGCATGAACGCCACCAGCACGTTGCGGCCCAGCGCCAACTCGCCGTCCTTGGTGGCGGCGCCGTCGGCCAGCAGGGTGCCCTTCTCGACCTTGTCGCCGGTGCGGACCACCGGGCGCTGGTTGATGCTGGTACCCGCATTGCTGCGCATATATTTATAGAGTTCATAGAGGCGGCCGTTCTCGGGCTTGCCGCTCTCGGGCATCTTGCCGTCGGGGGTGACCCAGATGTGGTTGCTGGAGACCTCGGCGACGATACCGGGTTCCTTGGCCACGATCACGGCGCGGGAATCCCGGGCGATCCGGGCTTCCAGACCGGTTCCCACGTAGGGAGAGTCGGGCATCAGCAAAGAGACCGCCTGACGCTGCATGTTGGAACCCATCAGAGCGCGGTTGGCGTCATCGTGTTCCAAGAAGGGGATGATGCCGGCGGCGGCGCTGACCAACTGCTTCGGGGACACGTCCATGTACTGGACCGTCTCCCTGGGATGTTCCGCAGAATCTCCCATGTAGCGGCACATGATCATGGGTCGGATGAAGGCGCCCTTCTCGTCGAGCAGGGCGTTGGCCTGCGCAATGACGAACTTCTCTTCCTTATCCGCAGTCAGATAGTCGATCTGATCGGTGACGTGACCATCCACCACCTTGCGGTAGGGGGTCTCCAAGAATCCGTACTCGTCGATGATGGCGTAGAGGGACATAGAGCTGATCAGACCGATGTTCGGACCTTCCGGGGTCTCGATGGGGCAGATGCGGCCGTAGTGGCTGGAGTGAACGTCGCGGACTTCGAATCCGGCACGGTCACGGCTCAAACCTCCCGGTCCCAAAGCGGAGAGACGGCGCTTGTTGGTCAACTCGCTCAAGGGGTTGGTCTGATCCATGAACTGGGAGAGCTGGTTCCGGGCGAAGAAATCCCGGACCACCCCCGCAAAAGCCTTGGGATTGATCAGGCTGGAGGGCTTCACGTTGGGATCGTCGAAGGTCATGCGCTCCCGGATCAGACGTTCGGTCCGGAGCAATCCGGCACGGCACTGATTCTGAAGCAGTTCGCCCACGGTACGGATACGGCGGGCTCCCAAATGGTCGATGTCATCCACCTTGCCGTTGTTGTGGCGGAGGTCGATCAGCATCTTGGTGGCCTGCACCAGATCCCGGGGGTCCAAGATCCGCTGGTCGGCGGGGATGTCCAGACCGAGACGCTCGTTGAGCTTGAACCGGCCCACCGCGCCCAGATCGTAGCGGCGGTTGTCGAAGAAGAGCCGCTTGATCAGCAGACGGGCGTTGTTGTTGTTCGGCGGATCGCCGGGACGCATGCGGTGGTAGATCTCCTTCAGCGCATCGTCTTCGTTGCGAGTGGGATCCTTGCGGAGGCTGGCGAAGATGTAGTCGTCGCCGTTGGCCACGTAGGCAAGTTCCACGGACTTGATATTGTTGTCCTTCAACTGGACGAGATGCTGCTCGTTCAACTGGGTCAGCTCATCAATGACCACGACGTCGTCCTCGTTGGTGACGTCATCGACGGTGTAGTACTTGTTGAGTTCCTTCTCTTTGAGGAGTTGGGAGAGAGTCATGGTCTTGACCTCGTGGAACTCCTTCAGGATGTCGCGGTTGGTGGGATAACCGATGGCGCGCAGGAAGGTGGTGATGTAGAACTTCCGGCGGCGGCGGCGGCGGTCCAGATAGATCATGATGCAGTCGCCGATGTCAAACTGGACGTCCATCCAGGAACCGCGGTCTGGAATGACCCGGTAACTGTAGAGAACGCGGCCGGAGGTGTGCCGGGTCTTTTCAAAACAGATGCCGGGAGAACGATGCAGCTGACTGATAATCACCCGTTCGGCGCCGTTGATGATGAAGGTGCCCTGCTCGGTCATAATGGGGATGTCACCCATCTGCACGCGCTCGGGGATCTCGGTCCCATTGACCTTGAGAAGGAAGTTCACGAAGAGGGGGGCGTCGTAAACTTTTCCGTCCTTGATGCAGTCGATGATCCGGCTCTTGTGCTCGGCGCAGGCACCGATCTCGTAGGAGACGAACTCAAGAGACATCTTCTTGTCGAAACTCTCAATGGGGAAAATCTCCTGAAAGACCTCCTGAAGTCCCTGACGCTTCCGTTCCGCAGGCGGTACGTTGCGCTGCAGGAAGTTGTCGTAGGAGTCCACCTGAAGGCCGATGAGATCAGGGATCTCAAGCACATCGCGGAGCTTGCCAAAATTCCTTCTTTCCATCATCTTTGCAAATCCTTTCGGTTGCGTTTCGTTCGGAACCGTTCTGCCGCCTCTGCCGATGATTCACCACCTGCCCAAACGGTGCCCCGGTCCCTTTGTATCTTCAATTTGTTTCGTTTTCAAATCCGGGCGAAGCCGGGAACCATCACACTCTCGTGCGGTCGATCCCATCTTCCTTTATCCCTCCCCCGATTCCGGGAAACGGCGAAAACCATCCCCTGAAGGAGAAAAATGCCTTTTTTATGAAAAAAAGACCAAAAAACTGGAACTAATCTGCCCTCTGAACACAAAACGACCGACCCGGTTTCCCCGCCTAGAAGATCCCCAAAGGGCTCTCCTGCGTCTGGACTCCGGTTCGGAGGGCAGCGCCGGAACAAAAAACCACATTCCGGCACACAGGAAATTTTAAGGATTCACGATCCCGGGCAAAATGACCACACCCGAAAACCGGATCCGTTCAAGCCCGAAAACCGGGCCGGGAGGATCAAACCCTTCTGATAAGCAAAATCGCGGCGGGGGGAAAACTCCCCCCGTCGCAAGTCGTATTTCCGCAGAAGCGAAATTACTTGACTTCGACCTTGGCGCCGGCAGCTTCGAGCGTCGCCTTGATCTTCTCAGCCTCGTCCTTGGACACGCCTTCCTTGAGGGCCTTGGGGGCGCCTTCGACGAGATCCTTGGCTTCCTTAAGGCCCAGTCCGGTGATGCCGCGGACTTCCTTGATGACGCCGATCTTCTTGGCAGCATCGAAACTGGCAAGGATCACGTCAAACTCAGTCTTCTCCTCGGCAGGAGCAGCAGCGGCTCCGGCAGCGGGGGCGGCGGCGACGGCCACGGGGGCCGCAGCGCTCACGCCCAGACGCTCTTCCAGGGTCTTGACCAGCTTGGAGAGCTCCAGAACGGTCAGGTTCTCAATGTAGGAAACGAATTCTTCCATCTTGTTTTCTTCGGACATTTTTCATGCCTCCCTTTATGAATCAGTTACCGTTTTCACATTTGTTTTTATAGGCATTGAGCACATTCACGATGCTCGAAGCCTTGGCGTTGAGGACAGTGACCAGGTTGCGGGCCGGAGCCTGCAGAACACCCAGCAGCATGGCCTGCAGGACTTCCTTGGAGGGCAGATCGGCAACCATGCCGACCTCGGCGGCGCTGAGCACCGCACCATCCAGGTAACCACCCTTGGCCTTGACGTTCTCAAACTTCTTGCCGAACTCGGCAATCATTTTTGCCACCGCACCGCAATCGCCCTTACCGCAGACCATTGCAGTGTCGTTGACCAGCGCCAAATTATCCCAACCGTTGAGATTGAGCGCAGATCCGGCCTTCTTAATCAAGGCGTTCTTCAGGACGTGGCACTGGGCGTTGGCCCCGGCCAGCTGATCCCGGAGGACGTTGAAGTCCTTGACCTTGGTTCCGGTGTAGGAGATGAAATAGACATAATCGGCACCGCCGATCATATCGCTGATCGTCTTGACCAGAAACTGGTTTTCAGTTCTCATTTCACCACCTTCGTCAGTTCTTTCAGGTTGATCTTGAGACCGGGAGTCATGGTTCCGGAGATGGTGCAGGACATGATGTACGCACCCTTGGCGGAACTGGGCTTGGCCTTGTTGATCGCATCGGCGATGGCGTCGAAGTTCTCTTTCAGGGCCTCGGCCTCAAAGGACATCTTGCCGAAAGGAACGTGCACGCACGCACCGCGATCGGCGCGGAACTCGGCACGGCCGGCTTTCGCCTCGCGCACCGCAGTGCCAACCTGATCGGTCACGGTCCCGGTCTTGGGGTTCGGCATCAGTCCGCGGGGACCGAGCTGACGACCAAGGGGACGGACCAAACGCATGGAATCGGGAGTGGCAATCAAAATATCAAAGTCGGCGAAACCGTCCTTGATCTTCTGGACCAGATCCTCGAAACCAACCACATCGGCTCCGGCGTCCTTCGCCTCCTGAGCCGCGGGGCCGTCGCACACCACTGCGACGCGGACGGTCTTGCCGGTTCCCCGGGGCAGTGCCACGGCACCGCGGACCGTCTGGTCAGACTTCTTGGGATCGACGCCGAGCTTCAGCGCCATTTCCACCGTCTGGTCGAACTTCACTCCAGGCAGAGCCTTGAGCTTGTTCAGCGCATCCAGAACGGAGTAACGCGCGGAAAGATCGCCGATTGCCTCAGCCTGCTGCTTGTACAGTTTGCTTCTACGCATCGACCACCTCAATTCCCATGCTGCGAGCGGTTCCTTCGATGATGCGCATCGCCGCTTCTTCGCTCCGGGCGTTGATGTCTTCCTTTTTCACCTGAATGATCTCCCGGATCTGCGCCCGGGTGATCTTCCCGGCCTTTTCGCTGCCGGGAGTCTTGGCTCCGGAAGCGAGACCGCACGCCTTCTTGATCAGCGTGGCAGCCGGCGGGGATTTGCAGATGAAGGTGAAGGAACGGTCCTGATAGACCGTGATCACCACAGGAATAACCATTCCGCTCTGAGCTTGAGTGGCGGCATTGAACTGCTTACAGAACTCCATGATGTTGCAGCCGGCCGCGCCAAGGGCGGGGCCGATCGGGGGCGCCGGATTAGCGGCACCGGCCGGGATCTGCAAGCGGATCATGCCTGTAACCTTCTTTGCCATAGATTACTTCCTTCTTTTGACGCCATGGTGGTCTGGACCGGCAGGTATCCTGCCACCTTGGCCGTCACCAATGTTTTTCAAGTATCGAGCGCAGAGCTACACCACGCGTTCGACCTGCCAGAACTCCAACTCAACCGGGGTGGAACGACCGAAGATGGAAACCATCAGTTTCAGCTTGCCGCGAGCCTGATCGATCTCCTGGATCGCTCCTTCAAAATTCTCAAACGCACCGTCTTTGATGCGAACCACTTCACCGACGTTGAAATTGCTCTTGGGCTTGACCTCGTCAATCCCCTGCGCCAGCGGACGCATGATGTCCTCAACCTCGGAGGGAGAGAGGGGGATCGGCCGGTTTGTGCCGCCGAGGAATCCCAGCACGCCCTGCACTCCGCGGACCAGATACCAGGCCTTCTCGTCAATCAGGCCTTCCGGAGTGTAGAGGTCCATGCGGACCAGAATGTAACCGGGAAAAAACTTCCGGGTGCTGAAGGTCTTCTTGCCGCGGCGGACCTCGGCGACCTTCTCGATGGGAATAAAAGCATCGTACACACCGGAGTTGTCACTGAGATGAATCTGACGCAGAATGGAATCCCGCACCTTGTTCTCGTGGCCGGAGAGGCAGTGGATCACGAACCATTGTCCGCGATTGTCCTCCGGAGCACTTTGAAGCTGCTGTTCTTCTTTTTCGTCCATCGTCATTTCCTGAATAGTTTTAGATTAGCCGACCGTGACCAACTGGATGACGATCCGGGCGATCTCATCCACTCCTGCGACAAAACAAGCGAGGATGATGATCGCGACGACCACCAGCACCGTGGATTCCGCCAACTGGCGTTTCCCGGGCCACGTGCAACGCCGCATTTCCGCCATGGTATCGGAGATGAATCCCCGCACCCGGCTCATGAATGATGCTTTTCCCATTTTCCGTTCGCCTGTCTCTGTATAGTAGAATCCGGAATCTCTCCGGCGATCTTTCAAAATTTGGCAGGGAAGGTGAGGCTCGAACTCACGACCTGCGGTTTTG
>DCGG01000157.1:0-631 GCA_002315455.1 Lentisphaeria bacterium UBA1784 | reverse complement strand
CTAGCCAACTGAGCTACTTCCCTGTATGTGCGGCAATCGCCGCAACGGAATCTCTTCCGTTCTTCAAACGCCGGACTCTCCGTCCGGAGATCTGAACTTCCGCGCCCGGCCGTCGTTGATCCGGCGGCCGCCGCTCGCCCACGAGGGTCAGCGGGTCTCCTTGTGCAACGTGTGCTTGCGCTCGAACTTGCAGAACTTCTTCAGTTCAAGACGCTCGGGAGTATTGCGCTTCTCTTTGGTGGTGGTATAGTTGCGCCGCTTGCATTCGGTGCATTCCAAAATAACCAGTTCCCGCGCCATTTTTCAATCCTGACTTGTTGTGACAGGATGCTGTTTTCAGGAGAGAACAGCAATCCTGTTATTATTACGACATAATCCCGAACCGCCGGAAAATGGCGATCCGGGATTTTCGCTCGAAGATCGGGCTGACCCGAAGGTCGTTACTCGATGATCTCGCTCACACGACCGGAAGCAACCGTACGGCCGCCTTCACGGATGGCAAAGCGGAGACCCTTCTCCATAGCCACGGGAGCGATCAGTTCCACGCTGATGGTGGTGTTATCGCCGGGCATGACCATCTCCACACCCTCCTTCAGGGTGATGGTGCCGGTCACGTCAGTGGTACGGAAGT
>DCGG01000025.1:16617-21485 GCA_002315455.1 Lentisphaeria bacterium UBA1784 | reverse complement strand
GGGGACGCCCCGGAGGACTTCCACGTGGACTTCGACCTTTTTGCGGAGCCGACGGTCTCCGGGCGCCTCATCCGGCTGCCCCTGATCGACGGGGAACCGCCCCGTAACCGCAGAAGAAAGGATTCCCTATGAATTTCGCCCGACTCTCTGTCTGCCGGGAGTTCGCCAATGGGCTGCGCGCCTGCGTCCTGCCCTTGAGCAAAAACGTGGTGGAACTGCGTTGCATTTTTCACACCGGAAGCATCCATGAAGGTCAGGATCTCGGCAGAGGTATCTCCCACATGGTGGAGCACATGGTGTTCCGCGGTTCCAAGGGCTATCCCGGGAATGCCGCCAGCGAAGCCTTCGCGGAGATGGGCGGTTGCTCTCTCAACGCAGTCACCAGTTGCGAATTCACCATGTATCAGGTGGCGGTCCCGCCGGAACACCTGCAAAAAGCGCTCCACGTCATCTGCGCCATGGTCCGGTATCCCGAGTTTTCCGCCAAGGCCTTCGAAGCGGAGCGGGAGGTGATCCTTCACGAGGCAAACCGCTGCATGGACCGTCCGGAGACCCGCCTCTACTGGAAAAACGCTTCGCTGTTCTTCCCCACGCATCCGCTGCGGCATCCGGTAATCGGCTATCCGGATCTGATCCGGAGCACCACCGCTGAACATCTCCGCGCCTACCATGACCGCCGCTACGCCCCCAATCGCTGTTGCTGGGTGGCGGCGGGTCCCGTGGTTCCGGAGCAATTCTTCTCCGTGATCGGGGAACTTTTCGGGGACTGGCCCCGCAATATGACGGAGACTCCGGCATTTCCGCCGGACCCGGCGATGGAAATTCCCCAGAGAGGAGAGATCGTCTTCCCGGATGCGGTGGAACGGGTGACCGTGAGCGCACGGCAGACCGCCGCCGTTGCGGCCTCTCCCGGATGCGTGGCTTTGATCTCCGGGCTGACTGCCTCGCTGCTCAACCGCGAACTGGTCCAGAAAAAACAGCTTGCCAACCGGATCGAACCGCTTTACGGAGGGATCCAGGACGCGGCGTTTCAGGGCATCTGCGGCGTCACCGCCCCCGACAGGAGGGATCAGTTGGAACGGGCCATCGTCCAACAGTTGACCGACATCTCCGAGGGGAAGTTCACGGCGGCGGATTTCCAGCGGGAGAAGCGGGTCATCCGCAGTCTCTGCATGGAACAGCTGGAGCAAACCGCCTCCCTCGCACAGGCCATCGCGATGACCATGCTTCATTCCAACGATCCGGCCACAGCCTTCGACGATCCCTACTCCGGGATCACCTTCGAAACGTTCCGGGAGGCGATCGCGGGGATGTTCCGACCCCGGAGGCTGGTCATCTGCCGCCAATTGAGCAGAGAACCCCGCAAAAAAAATACGATTCCCATCGTCATGGCTCCAGAGCCAGCGGAGTGGACGCTCTCCTCGGGAGTAAAGGCGGTCCTGCTCCCCCGGCCGGACCGGAAACTTTGTACCATGCAACTCAGCTGGTGCGGCGGCGCCACCACCGATCCCGCCGGGAAGCGGGGGCTGAACTCCCTGACGGCGGAGGTCCTTACCTGCGGCACCCGGAAACTCTCCGAAGAGGCCATCGACAAGAAAATCGACCAGTTCGGAGCCGCGCTTGAACTCCGGTCCTCCATGACCCGCACGGATCTGGAACTGACCGCGCCCCGTCCGGTCTTCGGGAAGGTGCTGGACCTTCTGCATGAGATCCTGACGGAAGCCGTCTTCCCAGAAGCGGTCGTCGTCCGGGAGGCTCGGATCCTTCAGGAGAAAATCCTTTCCGCGCGGATGCAACCCATATCCGCCGGGATGCGGGCGGCCTTCACCGCCTTCTACGGCGACCAGCCGCAGGGCCGGAGCCGCATGGGAGAGCCGGAGGAAATCGCCGGCATCACTGCAGAGGAACTCCGGCAGAACTTCCGCCGCTGGTGGCACCGGGATACCTTCCGGGCAGGCTTTGCAGGCAACGTGACTCGCGAGGAGGCCGATGCGTGGACCGCTCGGCTGCTGGACGGCGTGGACTGGCAGACGGAGCCGCTGGCTTTGCCGCCCAATGCGACCCTTCCGGAGCAACCTCAACACGCTACGGTGCAGGTGGACCGGGAACAGGCGCTTTCGCTGGTGATGCTCCCCGGACCGCTGTTGCCCGGTTCGCCCGACCGCGCGGCATGGAAAGTCATCCATGCCGCGGAAAACGGACTTGCTTCCGAACTTTTCCGTTCGGTCCGGGACGATAATGCGCTGGCCTATGATACCGGGTTTCTGATGACGGGGGGATTTCTCTTCCCGGGGGAACTCTCCTTCTACGCCCTCACGACGCCGGATTCGGCGGAACGCGCCGAAACGCTGATCCGTCAGGAAATCCGCCGGCTGCAGGAGAAAGGACTCTCCTCAAAGGAGTTCCAGCGGGCGAAGTCCTGCGCGGTATTCCATCTGCTCACGCAGGCGGACCAGCCCTCGGAGCACCTGTCGGACCTCGTTCTCCTGAGCATCTGCGGGCGGCCGCTTGCGGAACTGCAAGTTCTCCCGGATGCCATCCGGAAGCTGACTCAAAGAGACGTCGACCGGGTCCTTGCAAAGGCTCTGGACCTCCGGCGGAGCGTTGCGGTCCGCGCCGGGCGCTTCTGACGCGGTCTCTGCGTCCCCCGGACGGAAATCACAGCCGGGGGAGCGTACGGGCAAACCGGAGCATTTCGGCGCGAAACTCCCGGGAGCCGGGGCAAAGTTCCTCCAGTCGCGCGTGGAAGCGGGGCGAATGATCGAATACCGCAAGATGAGCCAATTCGTGGCAGATTACGTGACGAATGTGCGCCTCTGGGAACTGCAGCAGCCGCCAACTCAGATTAACGTTCCCCTTGCGGCTGCAGGAACCCCACCGGGCAGCGGCGGAATTGATCTTCAGACTTGCCGGTTTGCATCCGGTGCGCCGGACCTCCTCCTGGAAGATCTGCGGCAATACCTTGTGCGCCAACTCTTTGTAGAGCAGAATGAGTTCCGCCTTCACCGCATCCGGATCCCCCGGTGGTACGGAAAGCACGCCCCGGCAGTAGTTCCGTCTGCCCGGAGAAAGGGTCAATACAACAGGCTCCCCCATGAGAAAGAAAGTTTCTCCCTCGCAGTACGCCCGCTCCGCCGCCTTGCGCCGGGAACGGATACGCTCCGCCCTCCGGCGCAGTCCGGCGATGGCTTCGGCATTCAGATCGAGGATCTTCGCGAGGATTCCCGGAGGGACGCCACGGGGCGAAAGCACCTCCAGAACGCCGTCCTCCCCGATGCGAAAAGCCACGCGTTTCCGCCGGGGCGAAAACACGATGCGGATCGGTCCTTCAGCGTCCGGCAAGATAGCGCTCCGCGTCCATGGCGGCACAGCAACCGCTTCCGGCGGCGGTGATGGCCTGCCGGTAGTGGGGGTCACAGCAATCTCCGCAGACAAAGACCCCGGCGAGCGAGGTGGCGCTGGAGGGATGACGGCGAACCAGAAATCCCTTGTCGTCCACCTCCAGAAACTCCCGGAAAAGTTCCACGTTCGGCACGTGGCCCAGCGCCGCGAAATAGCCCTTGCAGGCGATGGTCTGCACTTCGCCGGACTTCAGATCCTTCACCCGGATCCCTTCCAGTTCCTCGCCGCCAACAAGTTCCTCCACGGCGGAACTCCAGTGGAAGGTGATCTTCTCATTGGTTTGCGCCCGCTGGGCCATGATGGGCGAGGCCCGCAGCTGATCCCGGCGGTGGATCACGTGGACCCTGCTGGCAAAGCGGGTGAGAAAGAGCGCCTCCTCCATGGCGGAATCCCCGCCGCCCACCACCGCCACCGGAACGTCCTTGAAGAAAGCCCCGTCGCAGGTGGCACAGGCGGAAACGCCCCTGTTCCGGAACTTCTCCTCGCCGGGCACACCGAGGTAACGGGGCGAAGCGCCGGTGGCGATGATGAGGGCATCGGCCTCCAGTTCCTCACCGTTCTCGATCCAGAGGTGCTGGGGGCCGCCATCGGTCAGCGTGGCCCTGACAATGGCGTCGTACTCCACCCGGGCCCCGAAACGCTCCGCCTGCTCCTGCATCCCCATGACGAGGTCGAAGCCGGGGATGCCCTCCGGGAATCCGGGGAAATTCTCCACGACGCTGGTCTGCGTCAGCAGTCCACCCGGCATGGAGCCTGCGTAAATCACCGGCATCAATCCGGCTCTGGCGGCGTAAATCGCGGCGGTGCATCCCGCAGGACCGTCGCCGATGATGACGATTTTTTCGTGTTTCATGAGTGTTCTCCTGCTTATGATCTGTGGAATTTTTCCCGTTGTTCTATCTCCCGGCTTCCGTCTCCAGAAACCACGCAAGGTTCACCGCGCTCCAGAGGAAGTAACTGTGGTCCCGTTTCCCGGCACAATGCTCTTTCCAGAGCCGTTCCAGCCCCTTGCGCTGAAACCATCCGCCGGAAACGAGGGCGGAACCGAAAAGCGCGGCTTCTGCGGTTTTCCGCCACGGTCCCCGGAGGTAATCCGCCACCGGAACGCCGAACCCCCGCTTGGGCAGACGCAGAAGTTCCGCCGGGATCAGATCGGAGAATGCGGCTTTCAGAATGCGTTTCCCTTCGCTCCCCTGACGTTTGTATTCCGGCGGAAGCAATCCGGCAAAGCGGAGGAGCTCCCGCTCCAGTATCGGAGTCTGCAGAGAAGTTCCCGTCCCCATCCCGGCGATGACGGATTTGACGCAGGTATCGCAGGGAAGATAGTTTGCAAGATCCCACCGGGCGGACAGTTCGGCGGGGGAGCAGGAAGCGATCCCGTCCGGAGACTCCTCAAAACGCACCGCCGGAGCCGGCACTCCCCGGAAACGCTCTCCGAGCACGGCGCTGGCGAGGGCTCCGGGACA
>DCGG01000025.1:9252-16579 GCA_002315455.1 Lentisphaeria bacterium UBA1784 | reverse complement strand
TCCCCTCCCCTTCTCCCAGGAAAGTCCCGAAGCGGCGGAGACGCCCGGAAACGCTCCGGTCCCCTCCGTCCGGAAGGCCCTTCGCTCCGAGCCGAATGAGCGGCCGGAGCCAGTTGCCCCACCCCTCCAGTTTCGCGGAGAGTTCCATCGCCCGGTAGCGGTCATAACCGCAGAAAAGTTCGTCGCCGCCGTCGCCGCCGAGAAGCAGCCCCACATACTGCGAAGCCCCGTCCCGGAGTTTTGCCGCGGGCAGAAGCGAGGAGTCGGCATAGGGTTCTCCCCAAAGGCGCATCCGCTTCCGGAGGCGCTCCAAATCACCGGCACCGAAGGAGAATTCATGGTGCTCCACGATGCCGCCGCGCCGCCGGATCACCTCCACCGTCCGCCGCGCCGCCGCCCGCTCGTCGTAGCGGGGATCGTCGGTACCGATGGTGAAGGCGTGGATCCCCCGCGCACCCGCCGCCTCCGCCGCAAGTCCGGCGAGGATGGCGGAGTCGATTCCGCCCGAAAGCAGGACCCCGATGGGTCTGTCATCAGGCGCACAACGGAGCGTCCGCGCCACGGCAGTTGCAAGCAGTTCCCGCAAATGCGCTGCCGCATCGGAAAAGGAGAGCGTTTCCTCTGCGGCATCTGAAGTACTTTCAGGCCTTTGCTCCTGCACGCTTCCCGTCTCCAAATCGAAGGTCAACACCGAACCGGGGAGCAGTTTCCGGACACCGGCATAAATGCTCCGGCCCGCCGGAAGATACTGCATGGAAAGATAGTACCGCAGCGCTTCCGCGTCGTACTCCAGGGGGAGGTCAGGCAGGGCGTTCAGCGCTCCGGCGCAGGAGGCGAAAGCGATCCCGTCCCGGGTCCGGCACCAGCAGAGAGGATGAGTTCCGATCCGGTCTGCCCCAAGAATCAGCCGTCTGCCGGGCCCGTCCCACAGGGCGAAGGAGAAACTCCCCTCCAGCGCGCTCCGGCAAGCGGGACCTTCCTCTCCGTAAAGAGTGAAAAGCAGAGCAGCCTCATCCTCCGGCAACTCCCGCTCCCGGCAGAGGGCGGCGCGGTTGGTGATGCATCCCGACAGGGCGACCAGCATCTTTCCGTCGGCGGAAACGGCGGTTTTCGAGGGAGGAAGAACGCAGAATCCGGCATTTTCTGCGGAGGAGAAGACGCGCTTCCCCTCCGCTTCTCCGGGAAACATGGCGGAGAGAAGCGCGGAAACGTCGGATCGCAAATACGCTCCCGCGATCCCCGAAATGGCACTCATGCGACTCTCCCTTTTGCGATGTATGCTTCCCGGCCGGTCCCGGGACGGCTTTTTGAGCAAGATACGGTATCCGTGAGTTAATATACTCATCTTTGAGGCGTTTTCAAGAGTCATTCCCCTTGAAAGGAAGGCGTTTTCAGAGTATTTTATACAACGACAATGCGTTGTGCCGACCTTGGAGAATCTTCTGACATGCTGAACGAACTCAATCTTCTGCGTTCCCTGCTTCCCTCTCTGGAGCAGGGGCGGGGAGTCGCGACAGGACCCGGCGACGACTGCGCGGTGCTGGAAACCGGCGGTTCCATGCTTCAACTGGCCGCCGTGGATCAACTGATCGAGGGCGTTCACTTTCTGCCCGAGACCGATCCCGCCGCCGCCGGGGCCAAGCTGATGAACCGGAACCTGAGCGACATTGCCGCCATGGGCGGGACTCCCCGGTTCGCCATGCTGACCATCGCCGCCGGCGCGTGGCCGGAGAAACGGGTCCTGACCTTCTGCCAGGGCGCGGAGCGGGCCGGACGCGCCGCTGACGTCTCCATCGTCGGCGGAGACCTCGCCGCCCTGCCGGAGAAAGGATTCTGCGCCACGCTCTCCATCCTCGGCGAAGTGGAACCGGGGAAAGCGGTCCTGCGCTCCGGGGCATCCGCCGGAGACGCCCTCTACGTCACCGGGCGGATCGGCAACAGTTTTTACAGCGGCCGCCACCTCTCTTTCACCCCACGCCTCGCAGAGGGGCGCTTCCTCGCGGGGAAGGCCACCGCCATGCTGGACGTAAGCGACGGCCTGCTTCTGGATGCGGCCCGCCTGGCCAAGGCCTCCAGGGTCGCGCTGAAACTTCAGTTGGAAACGATCCCGTTGCACCCCGATGCGGCGGCTCCGCAGGCATGGAGTGACGGTGAGGACTACGAACTCCTCTTCTGCGCCCCCCCGGGGTTGGAGGAGCAATGGCCCGAAGCGTTGACCCCCATCACCCGCATCGGGACCGTGGTCCCGGGTTCCGGGGAACTGTACGACACCAACGGCGAACTCATCCATCAGGAGAAACTTGGCTATGAGCATTGAAGAGACCTTTGTCAGTCATTCCGAAGCGGATACCGAGGAGTTTGCCGCGCATCTTGCCGCTTCGCTTCCTGCGGGGAACTCCATCCTGCTGCTGCGGGGGGACCTCGGCGCAGGCAAAACCGTTTTCGCCCGGGGATTCGCCCGGGGCCTCGGGATCACGGAGCCGGTCTCCAGCCCCACCTACACCATCGCGCAGGAGTACGAACTCCCCCGGGGCGGCCGCCTCTGCCATCTGGACCTCTACCGGATCAGCGATGCCGCCGCAGGTCTGGCCTTCGGTGTGGACGAGATCCTCGATGATCCCTCCAACGTCGTGCTGATCGAGTGGCCGGACCGCATCGCATCCCTGCTCCCGAAGGAGGTCATCGAGATCTCCATTCGGCATCTGGATGACCACACCCGGGAACTGCGTCTTACGCGATGAACCGGCCAACGGAAATCAGTCTTTTCTCCGGAGACGTTCCTCTGGGCCCCCTGCGGATCCTGACGCTCTGCGGCCTCTTCCTCGCAAATTATTTCTTCCCCTTTCTCATCGTGTCGGGAGGCGTCCCCTTCGCCTCACCCGCCTTCCCCTGGCTCTGCCTCGGGGGAACGCTGCTGTTTCTGCTCACGGGAGTGCAGGTCTGCGCCTCCGCCGGACCGCTCCCGAAGGTTCTTGGTCTGCCGCGGCTCTCCGGCCGGACGATACTGCACCTTTTCATCTGGGGAGCGCTGATCTTTGCGGCGGGAGCGGTTGCCGCCGGGGCGTGGGGAGCGTTTCTCACCTGGCTCCGTTATCCGGTGAAGCCCCAGGAACTGCAACTTCTGATCCGATCTTTCCCCGCGCCGGGGATGCGAATCGGATTCTTTCTGCAGGTGGCGGTGGTAATCCCGGCCTTCGAGGAGCTGATCTTCCGCAGGGGGATCCATGAACTGCTGAACCATTGGGGGCCCTTTCCTGCTCTGATCGGGACGGCGGCGATCTTCAGCGGAGTGCATTTCCACCTGCCGGGCGTGGTCACGCTCCTCCTCTACGGCATCGGATTCCAGATCGCCTACGCGCGGACCCGCTCCTTCCTCTCCTGCTGGATGCTCCACGGGATGGTCAACGCCATCTCCTTCTTGCTGTGCATCCTGATCTGACGCCGGCCCGAAGGCAGCGGGTCAGGCCTGCTTCAGGTGGGCCTTCAGCGCGGCCAGCGTACAGCGGCAGTGAATGCCGGGGCAGGTGAATCCGCCCAGCCGCAGGAACTTCTCCGCGCGACCCTCGTGGAAGTGTCCGCGGCGGTCTATGAAAGAACCCCACCAGCCGATGGAACCTTCCATGGGGAAACAGAGCGTGCGCTCCTCGTTCCACTCCGCCGGAAAGAGCGACAGAAAGGCGGGGAGATTGTTGAGCCAGCCGGCACACTGGACCCGTTTGATGCCGGGGTGTCCGGATTCGCACTCCTCCACGATCTCCAGCAGGCCCTTCTCCAGTTCATCGCGGTGGTCGAAGGGAGAATCCGGCGCGAACTTGTTGCGGAAGTGCAGCGTGAGCAGCTCCTCCGGCGAATCCGGGTCCGCGCCGAACTCCCTCTGCGGCTCCCACAGGAAGCCACCCTTGCTCATGGGGATGGTCTTTTGCGCCTCGTTGAACATCCGGCGCAGATTCGGTACCACCGCCTCGTAAAACAGCTGATGGCGGGTCCCCTCCTTCACCAACTGGGGCAGCCACTTCAACCGGGGCAGAGGCGCACAGAGATCCCCCCACTCCGTGTATCCGATGGTGGCGGGCAGAAGTTTCTTCTCCCGATGGCACATGGCCTCGGCGTACTGGAACTCCAGTTCCAGAAGCCGTCTCGCCGTCTCGACAGTCTCCTCAAAAGTCAAAAGCATATTCCACATGACAGCAACTCCTTACGCTGATCCTGACTCTCATGAAACGCGGTGAAGCACCAGCGCCGTGCGGCAGGGCAGATAGCAGGCGATCACCCGCAGAGAATCCTTGCCAAAGGTGTAGTAGGTCTGCCCCGGCCGACGCAGAGAAAATCCGCCGAACTCCGGAGCGTCGCTGTCCAGGACCGTTTCAAAACGGCCCTCCGGTACCTCGAAGGCATAGTCGGAATAACTGCAGACCGGGTGGAAGTTGAAAAGGAACCAGTATCCGTCCCGCTCGAAGATCACCACTTTCTTTTCGTTATCCACCCGGACGATCTGGGGCGCCGCGCCGTAAAACCCCGCCTGCCGGAGCAAAGCCAGCATCTTCCGGTCGAACTCCCGCAGAAAACGGAACCGCAAATTCGGATCGTCCGCGAGAGACCACTGCCGCCGGGCGTGCCACATGGACCAGTTGTTCCCCTCCCGGGGGAAGTCGATCCACTCCGGGTGGCCAAACTCGTTACCCATGAAGTTCAGGTATCCGTGCCCCGCCGCCGCCGCCGTCGCCAGCCGGGTCATCTTGTGCAGCGCCATGGCCCGGTCGATGACGGGATTGGAGGAGTTGAGGTCCATGGAGTCGTACATCGCCGCGTCCGCCAGCGTGAACATGGCGGTCTTGCCCCCCACGATGGCCTGATCGTGGCACTCCACGTAGCCCACGGCCCGTTCGTCCCTGCGGCGGTTCAGAAGTTCGTGAGCGAGGTAGAACATGTTCCAGTTCTCGTCCGGAACGTCGAAGAGCTTGAACCACATATCCGAAACACCCATGGCCATGCGGTAGTCGAAGCCAGCCCCTTCCGGCGAGGCCAGACCGGGCAGACCGCTCACGTCCTCCGCCACGGTGACGGCTTCCGGGTCCACCGCATGGATCACCCGATTGGCGAGAGTGAGATACGCGAGAGCGTCCTCATCCACGTCGGGCCCGAAGTAGTCGTCGTAGCCGGTGAAAACCTTGTTCAACCCGTGGTGACGGTAGAGCATGCTGGTGACGCCGTCGAAGCGGAAGCCGTCCACGCGGAACTCGTCCAGATAGTAGCGGCAGTTGGAGAGCAGAAAGTGCAGGACCTCCGTCTTCCCGTAGTCGAAGCAGAGTGAGTCCCAAGCGGAATGGACTCCCCTCTCTCCGGCATGGAAGTAGGCGGTCCGGGTACCATCGATCCGGGCGAGCCCTTCCGCCTCGTTCCGCACCGCGTGGGAATGCACGAGGTCGATGATGACCCGGAGCCCCATGCCGTGGGCGGCATCCACCAGTTCCTTGAACTGCCGGGGCGTCCCGAAACGGCTGGAAACCACAAAGAAATTGGCCACGTGGTAACCGAAACTCCCATAGTAGGGATGGGACATCACCGCCATCAGCTGCAGCGTATTGTAGCCGGATGCCGCCACCCGCGGCAGGACGTTGATACGGTATTCGTCGAAGGTTCCCACCTTCGGAGCCTCCTGCGCCATACCCACGTGGCTCTCATAAATCAGGAGCGCTTCCGGGCGCTTGGGAGCCGGATTCCGAAAAACGTAGCCATCCTCCGCCGGGATCAGCGCGGAAAAGAGTTTGGTGTCATCGTCCTGCACCACTTCCCTGGCGAAGACAGGGATCCGGTCCCCCTCCCCTCCCGGCCACTGGACGTGCATGAGGAAGTGCATTCCCCGCCGGATGGCAGGATCGTCAGTCACAAGTTCCCAGACGCCGTTCTCCAGTTTCCGGTATTGGAATTCTGGCCGCAACTCCCAGTTGGAGAAGTCCCCTTTCAGGGTGATTCCGGCGGCATTGGGCGCCCACTCCCGGAAAATCCACTTGCCGTCGCACCTGTGGATGCCGAAATATTCGTGGCCGGAGGCGAAATCCGCCAGCGTGCTCCGCCCGCCGGTGAGGCGCAATTCCAAGGCATCCGCCCGGCGTGCACGCTCCCGGAGTTTCTCCCGGTAGGGGTCCAGCCACGGATCGTCCGCCAAAGAGCAAGGCAGGTTTCCCGGAGCGATTCCCTTCCGCTTCATGGATCAATTCTGCTCCGGATTGACGAGGGGACGGTCCAGCATGGATTCGTAGATGTCGATGTATCCCTGCGCCGTCACGTCATGGTTGAAGCGCTGTTTCGCCTCCTCCATGACCCGGGAGATGACCTTGGCGCGGAAGGCTTCCGGCTTGCGGAAGAAATCCATGGCCTGATCCACCGCCCAGCGCAGTCCGTTGGAATCGTAGTCGTTGAAGACGAAACCGTTGCCGATGGTGCCGTCATAGGAGAGATGCTGCACCGTATCGTGCAGTCCTCCGGTGTTGTGCACCACCGGGAGCGATCCGTAATACTGGCTGGTCATCTGCGGCAGTCCGCAGGGCTCGAAAAGCGAGGGGACCAGCACGAAGTCGCTGGCCGCGAAAGCCTGATGCGACAGCGTCTCGTCGAAGTCACACACGAGAAGCCGGTCGTGGAAGTTGTGGAATCCCGCAATGTCCCGGAAAACCTGCTGGTAACTGCCGTTGGCTACAATGGCGATCTGCAATCCCTCCTTGTAGTACTTGTGGATCAGTTCGTAGGTGATCTCCGCCAGCAGTTGGCATCCCTTCTGCACCGGGTCCAGCCGGTTCGGCCAGAAAAAGAGGGGGGCGTTCTGATCGATCTTCAGCCCGGTGTGCTCCTGAAAGGCGATCTTGTTCACCTTCTTCGCGGAGACGTGGTTGATGCTGTCGTAACGATAGACCAACACGGTGTCCCGCTGGGGCGTGCACTCCTCATCGGGAGAGTTGAGGATGCCGCTTGCGCATCCGGCGTAGTACTTGTTCCGGATCTCGTTGCGGATGTATTCCGGGATGAAGCCGTGCCACCCGTCCACGATCTCCCGCAGGAAGGTGGGGCTGACCGTGTTGATGAAGTGGGCGGCGAAAATGCCGCTGGTGAGCATATCCACCGGATTGCCGGAACGGCTCTCCTCGTAGTTGTAGGGAGGACGCTCATAGTAGAGATTCTTCCAGAAAGGCGCGGCGTCGATGCCGCGGTCCTCGATGGCCTCCAGCGTGGCTTTCTGCGTATGAATGTTGTGGAGCGTGAAGAGGCATGGGATCCCCATCCGCCGGGCGGCGGCGGGAATCAATCCCGTCATCCAGTCGTTGCAGTGGAT
>DCGG01000025.1:326-9201 GCA_002315455.1 Lentisphaeria bacterium UBA1784 | reverse complement strand
GTTGATGACCTCCCGCTGGAAGGCCATGGCCTGCCGGAAACTGTCCTCGGAGTAGTTGCTGTAAACCGAATCCCGATAGTAGAAGATTCGGTCCTCCGCCAGATGGATCCGGCTGTTGTGGAGGTGTTTCATGTAGATGCGCAGTTCGCCGCTGATGAGGTTTCCTACCTCCACGTGGAACATTTTCCGGTAGTGGGGCAACGCCACGTGAACGTCCGCTCCCTGCCGGAACAGCGCTCCGGCGAGAGACGCGGAAACGTCCGCCAGACCACCGGCTTTCGCGTGAAGGCTGTTGGCCATATTGCCCATCCCCTCCGGGAGGTAGGTGATCTCCGGTGTGACGATCAGGATCCGCGGCTTTTTCCGCGGCCTCATACCGCTGCGCATATTTACCCCCTTGCGGTGTGTCCGTTGTTTCAGCGCGGCCAGCAGTTGAAGCCGGGAACGCTGTTATCCCATTCCTCGCCCCGGGGCTTGACCCGGGCGGTCAGGCCGAAACGGCCGGATTTCTGACACTTGACCTTGCACCCGAAGATGAAGCTCCCGTTGCCCAGATCCTGTCGGACCTCCATGGGCACGGAGAAACTCTTGATGATCTGGTTGTGGGCGTCCACGGTCCCGTAATAGGCGTCCACCTCCACGATTTCAGGCGGCATGTCGCCCAGGTCCACGCGGACGCTGACGTCGAAGGTGTCCCCCACGTGGACGCGGGAGAGGTCGTTGTCCACGGTGGGCTCGGAGATGGAGATCAATCCGTTGAAGTGACGGACCAGCATCTCCTTGTTGACCACCAGCCGGCGGGCTGCGGCGAAGTCATCGGCGATCAGCGCCTGATAGGCGGTCTCGGCCTTGGAGTAGAACATCTTCTGATAGTCCTGCACCATGCGGATACTGGAGAAGGTCCCGATCCCGGTGAGGATGGAGCGCTTCATCCGCCGGATCCAGCGGACGGGCAGATCGTTCTGGTTCCGCTCGTAGAAGCAGGGGATGATCTCGTTCTCCAGCAGGTCGAAAAGCTGCTGGCTCTCGTAGTTGTCCCGGTCCTCGTCGGTGGTGTAATAGTCGTTTCCGGTGATGGCCCAGCCGTTCTCGCCGTCGTAGGCCTCGGCCCACCAGCCGTCCAGAATACTGCAGTTGATGACGCCGTTGACCGCGGCCTTCATGCCGCTGGTGCCGCTGGCCTCCTGCGGACGCCGGGGCGTATTGAGCCAAACGTCTACGCCTTGGACCAGATTGCGGGCCATGGCGATGTCGTAGTTCTCGAGGAAGATGAACTTATCCTGCACGTTCTCCCGCTGGGAAAACTGGATCAGCTGCTGAATGAGCTTCTTGCCGGCCTCGTCCGCCGGATGCGCCTTGCCCGCAAAGAGGAACTGAATGGGCCGACCGGTATCCCGCAGGAGACGCAGCAGACGCTGTTCGTCCCGGAGCAGCAGGTTTCCGCGCTTATAGGTGGCGAAGCGCCGGGCAAAACCGATGGTCAGCACGTCCGGCATGAGGGAGTTCTTGTGTCCCGCCGCAGGATTGAGGTAGCGCAGGTTATTCTGATTGAACTTGCGGACCTCCCGGATCAGATGCTGACGGCAGAGTTCGTGGGTGGTCCAGAGTTCGTCGTCGGGCAGAGCCTCGAGATCTTTCGCGAGAAGTTCATAATCCGGATTCATGGCCCAGCGGGGCGGCAGATACCGGTCGAAGAGCAAC
This sequence comes from Lentisphaeria bacterium UBA1784, assembly GCA_002315455.1. Taxonomy (GTDB): domain Bacteria; phylum Verrucomicrobiota; class Lentisphaeria; order Victivallales; family Victivallaceae; genus UBA1784. The sequence continues at coordinate 7,500 of DCGG01000025.1, read as the reverse complement.
GCCATCCGGGAGGCGACCCAGGACTGCACGTGAACGCCGTTGGTGATGTGCTGGATGGGGATCTCCTTGATGGAACGCTGGGGCCAGAGATCCTTCCACATCTCCCGGGCGACTTCGCCGTGGAGACGGCTGACGCCGTTGCTGTAATTGGCCGCGAGACGGAGACCGAAAACGGTCATGGACATCTCCTTCACGTCATTGTTGCCGCGTTCCCCAACGGGAATGCCCCACTGGATGACCCGGTTCACGTCCATCTTGGCCGCTTCCGCAAAGGGAATGAGGTAGGGCCGCAGAAGGTCGATGCTGAAAACCTCGTTCCCGGCGGGGACGGGGGTGTGCGTGGTGAAAACGTTGGAACGCCAGACGATCTCCAGCGCCACGTTGGGATCCAGCCCCTTGTCCTGCACCAGATGGGAGATCCGGGCGAGGGAAAGGAATCCGGCATGGCCCTCGTTCATGTGGCAGACTTCCGGTTCGCAGCCAAGGGCCAGCAGCGCCTTGACGCCGCCGATGCCCAGCAGCAGTTCCTGATGGAGCCGCATCCGCTTGTCGCCGCCGTAGAGCCGCCACGTGATCTCCCGCATATCGGGGGGATTCTGGGGCAGTTCGGTATCCAGCAGGACCAGCGGGACATTGCCGACCCAAAGGATCCACACCGCGGCGAAGAGGTCCCGGTCAATAAGCCGAATGGAGATGGTGATGTCTTTGCCTTCGGCGTCCCGGGCGCGGACGAGGGGAAGGTCCTGGATCCGGGCGATGGGGTAGTGTTCCACCTGCCATCCGCTACGGTCCAGCACCTGCCGGAAGTATCCCTGCCGGTAGAGCAATCCCACCGCCACCAGCGGCAGACCGAGATCGCTCGCGGCCTTCAGGTGGTCGCCGGCGAGGACGCCGAGACCGCCGGAGAAGATCCGGATGCTCTCATGGATGCCGAACTCCAAAGAGAAATAGGCGACCTTGCGGGCGGAGAAATTTCCGGGTTTTCCGGACATGGTCTTGCAGAATTCCGCTTCGACGGTGTTCAGTTTGTGGATGAAATCATCATCCTTGGCGAGTTCCTCCAGCCGCTCCTGCGGGATGTGGCGGAGAAAACTTTTGGCACAGCCCTCATGCTCCTTCCAGAGCTGGGGATTGATCCGGGTGAAAAGTTCGATGGCCAGCGGATGCCAGCACCACCAGATGTTGTTGGTAAGAGTCTCGAGGAATTTCAGTTCTCCCGGCATGCGGGGTGCAACGTTGTAGAGTTTCAGTTCCATGAGAAGTTTGTCCCTGAAGGGTTGATGAGTATGGAATTTTCAAAGACGGGAGAAGCCAGTCAACACAAAACCGGACCGACAGAGAAACAAGCTCCGCCGGTCCGTTCCGATTCAGTGCAAACTGGGCGTCACTTGGTGGTCCCGGAGACCGACAGCACGCTGTTCAGAGAACCGAACTCGTTGGGCGTGAACCGGGGATTGGCACTGTCGAGGCACCACTCGCCATCCACTACGAACTTGTACTGATATTCGCCGGGCTCCAGCATCACGCGGCAGGAGTATTCACCATTGCCCTTCTTGTCGAGCATGATCTTATCGGTAGTCCAGTTGTTGAAGCATCCGGCCAGCGCAACGGAGCGCCCGGGCGCTCCGACGTAAACAAAGGTCACAGCTTTTTTCGCAGTCTTGGGAGCAGCAGTCTTGGGAGCAGCAGTCTTAGCCGTGGTCTTGCAACTTTTTTTCATGAAAATTCTCCTGATTATAAACCTTTGGAAAACACTTTTCCGAAAGTTCTGTTCTGTGCCTTTTTGAAGCACGATCCCGTCCACTATATAATATACACAAAAAAATCAAAATATCAAAAAAAATTTTTTGAAATATCTGCACCCGTATCTCAACGGAGCGCGGCAAAAGGCAGATCAGCATGCAGTTTCCGCGGCGATAACGCACTACCTGCCCCCGGTTCCGCCGCCGTTTCCCGAAGGGAAGTCGGACTTCTCCCCTTGAAGAGCCGGGAACGCTTCCGATCTTTCCCGGCTCTCCCGGGGAGGTACGCCGAAGGCCTGCCGGAAACAGCGGCTGAAATAAAACTGGTTCCGCCAGCCGCAGAGTCCGGCGATCTCCCCGATGTTCAACTCCGGACGCGAGAGCAGACGGGCGGCGTGTTCCAGCCGGATCTCCGTCAGTTTCCGCCGGAGGGAACTCCGGAGGGTCTTCCGGAAACAGTTCCCGATATGCTGGGGCGAAACCTGAAAGGCTTCCGCGATGTCGGAGACACTCAGTTCCGGACGGTGGTAGTTCTGCTCCAGATAGCAGAGCACCTGCTTGGCGAGGGCCCCGGGAGTTCTGACTGAAGGGGAGAGCCCGTTGGAACGCCCCAGCAAAAGGCGGATGTCCTGAAGCAAAAGGCGCAGCAGGCCGGCCCGCATGCCGTCGAACGCCGGAGTTTCGGGGAGTCCGGAAAGAATGCCGAGAAGGTCGCCGGATATCCCTCCCTGCTCCCGGGGGAATGAGAGGTCCAGCATCCCCCGCCGGCCGCCGTGATCCACCAGCAGGTAGGAGGAGCGGCCATCGCAGTTGAGGATCAGGTGCCCGGCGGTGTAGGGATGATCGCAGTGGGGCAGGATCAGCAGCGCAGGGATCCGTTCCGTCCCCTCCAGCCCGGAGAGGTCGAACTTCAGTTCATGATATCGGTGAAAGTGATACTCTCCCGCACCGGGCTTCCCGGCGCAGAGCGAATGGTTCTCCCGGCAGACCTGCAGGGAACAGGAACGCTCCTCCATGGCGTTCACCAGCGACAGAACGTATTTCGCAAGAGGGATCATCGGTCTTCTTTCTCCTGATGATAACACTCTGAAAATATAAATTCCAAAGCAATAACATTCAAGCGTCTCCTAAAACAAAGTTTCATTTTTTATATATAAGATCCCGGTTTTTATAAGCGAAGATCATTGTTTTTCACGGCAGGAGCGCCTATATTAACACCGTTGCAGGTCCACATGGTTTCCGCTTCATGCGGAACGGAATCTTTGAAAGGAAAAGAGATCATGAAAGATGCTTCCATGCTTTTCGCCCAGCGGCTGAAGCGCCGGGAGTTCTCCTACGGTGCGGTGGTCGGCCTCAGCGATCCCGCCATCTCCGAATGCGCCGCCGACTGCGGCATGGACTTCGTGTGGCTGGACGGGGAACACGCGCCGCTCACCATCGAACACATCCACCACCACATCCTCGCCCTCCGGGGCACCGATTGCGCCGCGCTGGTCCGGGTGCCGGCCAACGATCCCAACGTCATCAAGCCGGTGCTGGACCTCGCGCCTGCCGGGGTGATCGTCCCCATGGTCTGCTCCGCCGCAGAAGCCCGGCGCGTGGTGGAAGCCTGCAAGTATCCGCCCGTGGGCATCCGGGGATGCGGCGTCCGCCGCGCCACCGGCTACGGAGCCATGCCGTGGGAGGAGTACATGGAGCGCTCGGCACGGCTTCCCCTCGTCATCATCCAAGTGGAACACGTCCGCGCCATCGAAAACCTCGACGAGATCATGGCCGTCCCCGGCATCGACAGCATCTGCATCGGGCCTTGCGACCTCTCCGGGAGCATGGGCATCCTCAATCAGATGTCCGATCCCGGTCTGAACCGCCTCATCGACGAGACGGCCGCTCGGATCAACGCCGCCGGGATCCCCTTCGGCACCGCCGCCGGAGACCTCCCCCGGTGGAAGGAGAGGGGCGTCACGTGGTTCACCGGCACCGCCGACTGGGGTGCCATGGCTTCCGGCTTCCGGGCCGCAGTGAAGGAGGCCAAACGATGATCGCTGCTCTCATCACCAAGGAACGTGCGGAAGTCCCGCCGCAGTATCTGGAGGAACTGGAAGCCAACGGCGTTCAGGTCCGCTGTAAAAAATGTCAGACCTATGAGGATCTGAAAGCCGTCGCTTTTGATGCGGACGTGGTCTGGCTCTACGGCCGCTGCGTCAGCTTCGATGCGGGGGCTTTGGACCTGCTCCCCAAGTGCAAGGCGATCTTCCGCAGCGGCAGCGGCATGGATGCCATCCCCATGGCCCGGGCAAAAGAGCTGGGAATACTCTGTTGCAATACCCCCGAATCCATCAGCGATGCGGTAGCAGAACACGCCGCCAGTTTCATTTTGGCTCTGGCCCACCAGCTCATCGATCTCAATGCGGAGGTCCACCGGGACTTCTGGGACCCCTCGGATAAAAGGATGCGCTATCAGGTCCGCCGCCGGACCCTCGGTCTGGTGGGCTACGGCCTCATCGGCAGGACGCTGGAGCGGATGATGTCCGGCTTTCAGATGAAGGTCCTGCACTACGATCCTTTTCAGCCGGAGAGCACGCCGCTCCCGGAATTGCTGGCACAGTCGGATTTCGTTTCTCTGCATTGTCCTCTGACCCCGGAGACGAGGCACTCCTTCGGCGCTGCGCAATTCGCACAAATGAAGCCCACCGCCTTCCTCATCAACACCTCCCGGGGCGGCGTGGTGGACACCCCCGCCCTCATGGATGCCGTGAAAAACCACACCATCGCCGGAGCCGCTCTCGACGTCACCGAGGTGGAACCTCTGCCGGCCGGCGATCCGCTTCTCTCCGTGCCGGGGATCATCATCACGCCCCACCTCGCCGCCATGTCGGCGGATTTCGAGAAGGATTTCTGGAGCTGTTCGGTGCGGAAACTCTTCTGGCTTCGGGATCAGTTCCGGAATGGGAAAGGAGGCCGTGCATGAAGTACGCAGCTGGCGCCCTTGCCGCGCTCCTCACCGTCGGAGCAATGGCGGAAAAAGCAATGGCAGAAAAAACAATGCCGCCCCGATTCATCCAGGCGGAAAAGCCGGAGTACCGCTGCGGCGAAGAGATCGTGTTCAGGATCACCCGGGCGACTCCCGGAGAGGCACTGGAATATACCGTGAGCAGCGGTCCCGGAGAGGAGAAGTGGCAACCTCTCGACGGAGACGTCATCCGCTTCACCTCCGCGCGTCCGGCCTTCGTGCTCGCGAAGATCGCCTGCCCCGGGGACCGGAAAAAAACGCAGGTCCCCGCCGGTGCCGCCGTGGAGCCGGAAAAACTGAAGGCGGATACGCCGCTTCCTCCGGATTTCGATGCGTTTTGGGACGGGGAGGTCGCCCGTCAGCGGGCGGAGAAGATCGAACTTCTCTCCGGCAAGGAGGTGAAGGCGTTGCGGTCCGGCGTCCGCAGTTACGATCTGCGTCTCAAGCGCGGGCCGCTGGAAGTGACCGTGTTTTTGAGCATCCCCGAGGGTGTTTCCGCGGCCAAACCGGCTCCAGGCATGGTATTCTTCAACGGAGCGAGCAAGGTCAACGCCGACCTGAAGGCGGCGGAGAATTTCGCCGGACGCTTCGGCATCGTCAGCTGCAACGTGAACTTCCACGCGCTGGAAAACATCCCCGTCATCCCCCTGAAACTGCAGGCGAAACGCCGGGCCATGGTCAAGAACTACCAGTATAAGAACGCCTCCCTCCGGGACGCCTACTATCCGAGGTTGATCTTCCTGCGGGCACTGCTGGCGGTGGACTATCTCGCCTCCCGCCCGGAGGTGATCGGCGACGGTGTGGGCGTGCAGGGCGGTTCTCTCGGCGGAGCGCAGGCTCTGGCCGCAAGTGCGCTCGCTCCCGACAAAGTGCGTTTCTGCATCGCCACGGTCCCGGCCATGAGCAACCACTGCGGCGCGGATTCCGGCAACCGTCCCGGCTGGCCGGACCTGCTGGCTCGGGTCCCGGAAGCCCGGAATACCGCCCCCTATTTCGATACGGTGAACTTCGCCCACCGCATCCACTGCCCGGTGCTGATTTCGGCTGGATTCGTGGACGAGACGGTGCCGCCGGCTTCGGTCTATGCGCTCTACAGCCGCTTGAACCAGCCGAAGAAGATCGTGGGTGTGCAGTTTGCCGGACACGGTCCCAGCCTTTTGCCCAAAGCCCCCACCGCGCTGGACGCGGGGAGCGTGGAACGGCAGGAGTGGATCAAAAAATTCATTCTGAAATAACGGAAAAAACGCAGGGAATATGATGGATCAGCACACGGAGATCACCTGGAGCCTGATGCACCCCACCACCATCGACAGCGCCTACATGCGCCGGGTGGTGAACGAGGCATCCCGCTATGACGCAGACAGCTTCGAGCTTTGCGGCGCCTTCGCCAATCCGGCAGGCGGGCTGAACGGGCTTCTGCTCTTTGAGCCATATCCCCACGCCGCCGCCAGATGCGACAAAGAGACGGTCCTCAAGACCCGGGAAACATTGCGGGAGATCGTCCGGCTCGCGGGAGACCGTCCGGTCTACCTCTGGCACCGGGAGATTATGATGCCCAAGGGGATGCTGGAGGACCGCCCCGCCATGCTGGACAAAGACGGCGAATTCGACCTTCTCGGGAAGGATTTCCTCGAATTCCTCCGCTACAAGATTGAGAACGCCTTCGCCGTCGTCCCGGACCTCGGCGGCATCGTCCTCACGCTGACGGAGGCGGACTACTCCGTGATCCACAATTCCGATCCGGACCGCTATCCGCCAGACAAGGTGGTGGAGACCATCGTCCGGCTCTTCGCCGAGGTCCACGAGATGCACCACAAGCGCTTCATTCTGCGTTCCTTCGGCTCCATCGCCGCGGACTACGAGGATATCCTCCGGGGCGCGAGAAACGCCGCCAAAGATCACCTCTTCGACGTCGAGACCAAGATCACGCCCTACGATTTCGACCCCTTCCTGCCGCCCAATCCCTTCCTGAAGAAACAGCCGGGGACCCGGCTGAACGCCGAATGCGACGGCTTGGGAGAGTTTCTCGGCGCAGGGTATCTCCCCGCCGCCAACGTGAAGAACATCGTCCGCTACGTCGAGGAGGGAATGGCGGCAGGTGTCTCTCGCTATGCCATCCGGCTGGACCGCATCGGGAACTCCATCTTTGACTGCCATGAGATCAATCTTTTCGCCTACCATCAGAAGATCCGCCATCCCGAACTCTCCGCCTCCGACATCGAGGCCGCGTGGGCGAAGGAGCACTGGCAGGGCTGTGAAAAGGAGATGATCTCCCTCTCACGCATGGGTCTGGAAGCGGTGCTCAAGACCAACTTCGTCTGCGGGAACGTGGTCTTTCACAAGTTTCCCATCCTGCCGGATTGGAAGTGGGTCGCCGCCGGCGGTTCTCTCGGGCTGTACCGCAACGGCGTTCCGCTCCGAA
>DCGG01000025.1:0-320 GCA_002315455.1 Lentisphaeria bacterium UBA1784 | reverse complement strand
GCTCCGGGGCGAATGGGGCATCCTCGCCGACGGGAACGCTCCCGGCAGAGACGCCATCCGCAAAGAGAAGCAGGAGGCGCTCCTCCTCGCGGAGAAGGGTCTCGAACAGGTCCGGACGCTGAAAGGCGTCCTCTCCGAAAAGGAGTACGCCAGAACGGAACGGGTCTGGAGGATCCTCTCCATCGCCTGCAGAGCGATCTCCGCCTTCACCGAAGCGCTCTGCTGTTACTTCGACGATCTGGAGGCGGGCGCGCAGGTCCCTGGCAAACTGAAAACGGCAGTGGCAAACGCCGAGGAGATCATCAACTCCCTGCTGACGG
>DCGG01000118.1:5619-7845 GCA_002315455.1 Lentisphaeria bacterium UBA1784 | reverse complement strand
CCACCGGATATCCCAAGATCGCCGCCCACAGCCACAAATACGCCTTAGGTCATTTCATCACCGCCAAGTACTGGCATTGCGTGGAAAGCGACGGCCTGCATCTGACCATTTCCGATACCGGCTGGGGCAAAGCCATGTGGGGCAAGCTGTACGGTCAGTGGCTGTGCGAAGCTGCCATCTTTGTCTACGATTTCGACCGCTTCGATGCCCATGATATTCTGCCTCTGTTTGCAAAGTATCATATTACCACCTTCTGCGCACCGCCTACCATGTATCGCTTCTTCATCAAAGAGGATATTTCCCGGTACGATCTTTCCTCCATCAAGCACGCCAATACTGCCGGAGAGGCTTTGAATCCGGAGGTATTCAATCAGTTCAAAAAAGCTACCGGACTTTCCGTGATGGAAGGCTTCGGTCAGACCGAGACCACCCTCGTCATCGGCAACCTGATCGGCATGACGCCCAAGCCGGGTTCCATGGGCAAGCCAACCCCCCTCTATCAGGTGGAACTGGTGGATCCCGATGGCCGCCCGGTGAAGTCCGGCGAGACTGGCGAGATCGTCATCAAGACGGAACGGAACCAGATCCCCGGAGTCTTTCTGGAGTACTATGACAATCCGGAAGCCACGAGCGAAAGTTGGCACGACGGCTGGTACCACACCGGCGACACCGCGTGGCGGGACGAGGACGGTTACTACTGGTACGTGGGCCGCATCGACGACCTCATCAAATCCTCCGGGTACCGGATCGGTCCCTTCGAGATCGAGAGCATCATCATGGAACTGCCCTACGTGCTGGAGTGCGCCGTGGTGGGCACGCCGGACCCCATCCGGGGGCAGATCGTCAAGGCGTTCATCGTCCTTACCAAGGGCAAGGAAGGTTCCGAGGAGCTGAAAAAAGAGATCCAGGAGTACGTCAAGCACCATACGGCGCCCTACAAGTATCCCCGAAGCATCGAATTCATCGACGCAATGCCCAAAACCGTCAGCGGCAAGATCCGCCGCACCGAATTGAGAAAGATGTGATCCATGGCCGCACAGACGGAAAAGAATCCTTTCAGCCGCTCTCTCGCGGCCAATGAAGCCGCGCTGGCGGTGATCGACGCCGCCCGCTCCAACGGCTTGCTGGCGGGTCCGGTGATCGTGGCGGAGGAACTGGCGGAGGCAGAGAAACAGCTCTGCCTGCAGGTCCTCGCCCAGCTGGAGGAGCAGAAAAAACTGAAGAAAGAGGAACTCTCTCCCGACGAGATCAGTTCCATGTTCACCTTCGTTTTCGCCAAGGCGGCGGAGGCGGTCACCTCCTTCGGCAACCATCAGGAGCCGAAGTTCGAGATGCACGGTCTCTTCGATGGCAAGATCCCCATCTGCGCGGACGACCGGCTCAGCGATCACTTCAAATCCCATCTGGAGTTCCCCACCGACGCGGCGAAGAACTTCTGGGAGGCCTATGCCGGCGGGAAATTCGGCACCTCCGATCCCCGGCTGGCGCTGATGGAGAGTCTGAAGTGGTGCTTCCGCCTCTCCTGTCACGTGGCCATGAGCCAGTTGCCAGACCATTTCTGACGGGGACCCGGAACGCCCGGCTCCGGGATATCAACCGCTTCCACGTGTCGGCTGGGCGATTCACCCACCAGGCCTCTGCGCCGGAGTTTCCGTCATAACTCCACGGTCATGCCGTCGTAGCCCACCAGAAACCCCTTCGGTTCGAAGTAGGCGCACATCTCGTCATGAAGCACTTTGGAGTTATGCGTGAAGTGGTTGGCGATGGCGATGCCGTCCTTGGAGAGACAGCCCATCTCCACCAGACGGTCCCGGGTGGCGATGACGTATTTCCCGCCCATGTGGGCGCCGGAGAGATCCCGCAGGCCGAAGGTGGCATCGATCACCACTGCGTCCATGCGGAGGCCTTCCAGCATCCTCCACGCTTCCTCGGTAAGATAACCGGTATCGTGGCAGACGAAGAAGGTCTTACCCTGCCGCCGGAGCACCTGACACTGGGCCTTGGTCCCCGTCGCATGGACCGCAGGAATGGAGAACACCTCCAGGTCGCCGGAAGTGAGCCAGCGGCCGTCGATGGCCTCCCGCAGGTTCAGTTTCAGATCCTCCGGGCTGTAGGCATGCACGTCAACAGCCCCCCGCATCAGTTCCTTCAGAACGATGCCGGATGCGATGACGTCCAAAGGCTCCGACACGGAGCAGAAGCGGCCGCCGGCCTGCCGCCAGCGGA
>DCGG01000118.1:1599-5591 GCA_002315455.1 Lentisphaeria bacterium UBA1784 | reverse complement strand
GGAATCCCAGCGGATTCAGATGGTCATCGTGGGCGTGAGTGAAAACGATCCGCCTGATCTTGAGCAGATCGATATGGAACTTCAGCGATTGGGGATAGGCATCCGGGCCGAAATCCACAAGGGTATCGTCATCGACGAGGTAACTGGTGCGCATCCGCAGATCTTTGCCGCCGCGCCGCTTCGCTTCGCGGCAAGTCCCGCAACTGCACCATATTCCGGGGAAACCCTCCGCCGCCGCGGAACCGAGGAACTGGATCTTCATGTCGCACACACCTTTCTCTTGGGCGCTTCCATTCGTTTCAGGAGAGCCGCCGGAGCCCGATCTCCTGTTTCAACAACTCTTCCACTCCCTCCCTGGTGCAGAATTGGGTCCCTTCCCGGGAGATGGAGTCCCCCGCCGCCGCGACGCCCCAATGCAGGACTTCCCGGGGCGGCAGTCCCTGCTCCAGCGCGAAACACATCCCGGCGACGACCGAATCCCCCGCCCCCTGAATGGAGCGGACCGTCACCTGCACCGGATCGCAGTGCCAGGACTCCCGTCCATCGGTGAAGAACGCCCCCTTGGAGCCGAGGCTCACGCAGATCGCACCCACCTGGAATCGCGACAGGATCCGGCGGGCCTCGCGGTCCAGTTCCTCCAAGGTGTCCGCCTGGCACTGGAAGGTCTCCTGAAACTCATGGATATTGGGCTTCAGGAGGAAAGGGTGTTCCTCCAGCGCCCGCAGGAGCAGTTTCTTCTCCGCGTCCACCACGACCCGGCAGTTTGGATCAGCCCGGCGGATCACCGGAATGCACCGCAGATAAAAATCCTCCGGCAATCCCTTCGGCAGGCTCCCGGAGAGGGTAAAAAAAGTACTGCCGGATGCCTTTTTCTCCACGAGGTCCAGCAATTTCTCCCCCGCATCCGTCGGGACCTCCGCCCCGGATTCATTGATCTCGATGGTGTGGTGCAAAGATTCGTCGAAGAGCTTGTAGCAGGTCCGGGTCTCGCCGGAGAGCGTGACGAATTCGCAGGGGATGCCCCGCTCCGCCAGCATTCTGCGCAGCGCGGCATCGTCGGCCGCAAAACTGAATCCGATGGCGCAGGTCGCCGCCCCCAGTCCCCGGACGGCGGAGGAGACGTTGATGCCCTTGCCGCCGAAGTCCGAACGCAGCACGCGGACCCGGTTCATCCGATAGAGATCGAACTTCTCCACCGAAAGGGTCTTGTCAATGCAGGGATTCGGGGTCAGAGTCGTGATCATGATTGCATCTCCCGCCGTCTGTGCCCGATCGGTCAGAGGTCGATCTCCATGCCGTCGTATCCCACCAGAAACCCCTTGGGCTCGAAGTAGGAGCGCAGTTCGTCATGGAGCACTCCCGCATTGTGGGTGAAGTGATTGGCGATGGCGATGCCGTCCTTGGCGAGACAGCCCATCTCCACCAGCCGGTCCCGGGTGGCGATGACGTATTTCCCGCCCATGTGATACCCGTTGCCGTCCGAGATGCCGCTGGTGCAGTCAATGACCACGGCATCCATCTTGATGCCTTCCAGCATCTTCCAAGCCTCCTCGGAAAGGAATCCGGTGTCGTGGCAGACGAAGAAAGTTTTGCTGCCCCGCCGGATCACCTGGCACTGGGCGTTGGTCGCCGGAGCATGCTCCGCAGGAACGGAGTAGATCTCCATATCCCCGGAGGTCAGCCATTTTCCGTCCTCGGTCACCCGGAACTCCAGCAAGAGGTCCTTCGGCACGGTCACGTTGGGGTCGATGCGCTCCTTCATCACATCCCTGCGGATGTACTTGGAACCGATGATCTCCAGCATGGAGTCCACCCGGCTGAAGTAACCCGGAGTCCACCGCCACCAGAACTCCAGAGTGTTCAGATGGTCTTTGTGGACGTGGGTGTAGATGATCCGCCGGATCTTGAGCAGATCAATGTTGTACTTCAGCGACTGGGGGAAGCCGTCCGGCCCGAAATCCACGATGGTGTCATCGTCGATGAGGTAACTTGTGCGCATCCGCAACTCTTTGCCGCCCATCTGCTTTGCCTTGCGGCAGGTGTCACAGCAACACCACACGGCAGGAATGCCTTCCGCCGCCGCCGAACCGAGGATCCGGATTTTCATTTTGCCGTTTTCCTTCTTCTTCAAAGGTTTCTATTCGTGAAAAAACTGCCAATAGCCGCAAATCATGACCGCAATGATCAATACCGGAACGATCCAACGGGAGAAGGCCGCGAAGCCGTTGCCGTAACGGATGCCGCTCCCGGCATTGGCTTCGTCCATGAAAACCTTCCATCCCCAGCCCAACCCGGTACCGCAGAAAATCGCGATAGCAAGGCCGCCGAGGGGAAGGATATTCTGACTGAGGATGAAATCCTCCAAATCCAGCACGCTGGTCCCCTCCCCGAAAGGCTGAAATCCCTTCCAGAGATTGAACCCGAGCGCGCAGGGCACGGAAAGCACCGCTACCACGATCCCGGTGAACAGAGCCGCCGCCTTCCGGGAGAAACGGTGGGCATCCATCAGATAGGATAGCAGGTTCTCCATGACGGCGATCAGCGTGGTCAGCGCCGCGATCGCAAGAAAAATAAAGAACAGCGCTCCGAAAAACCGTCCGCCGGCCATGCTGCCGAACACGTTGGGCATCGCAACGAAGATCAGCGATGGCCCCGCCCCCGGTTCCACGCCGAAAGAGTAACAGACGGGAAAGATGATGACGCCGGAAAGCAACGCGATGAAGGTATCCACCGCGATGACGTGGACGGCGTCTCCTGCAAGCCGGCGGGAACGGTCCGAATAACTCCCGAAAATCGCCATGGAACCGATCCCGAGGCTCAAGGTGAAAAAAGCCTGCCCCATGGCGGCGAAAACCGTCTCGAAGGGGTGGGCGGAAAAGGCTTGCCAATTCGGAATCAGATAGAAGCGGAGTCCTTCGGCCGCCCCCGGCATGAAAAGCGCCTTCCCGGCGAGGACCAGCACCAGCAGGAGCAGAAGCATCATCATGTACTTGACCACCCGTTCCACGCCCTGCTTCAGGCCGAGCATGCACACTCCGGTGCAGATGGCGACGGCGATCGTCATGGCGCTCAACTGCCCGCCCGGAGATGCGGTCAGCGCTCCGAAAACCGCCCCGTATCCGGCGGCGGTGGTATCGGCGGAAAACTTTCCGCAGAGGTAGTACTTCACGTAACTGCAGAGCCAGCCGGTGACCACGCTGTAATACATGAGCAGAAGCAGGTTCCCGGAGATGACGATCTTCCCGAGCACGCTCCAGAAACCGGAGGAGCGGGCGGCGAGTTTCCGGTAGGCGACCGCAAGGTTTGCCCGTCCGCCGCGGCCGATGGCAAGTTCCATCACCAGCAGGGGGAATCCGAGGATCAGGAGGAAGATCAGATAAAGCAGGACAAACACTCCGCCGCCGTATTTCCCGGTAATGAAAGGGAAGCGCCACACGTTGCCAAGCCCCACCGCACAGCCTGCCGCAAGCAGGATGAAACCGATCCGGGAGGCGAGCATCTCCCGGTTTCCCGGGGCGTTTTTGGATTCCATGAAGATCCCTCTCTTTGTTTTTCTCTCTTCACCCCCCGGCGGCCCCGATACATTCTGCGCGCAGCCGGGCGGAACGCGGCGCGGACCTACTTCTGCTGCCGAAGCGCATCCAGCTGACGTTCGCAGGCGATCTTGAGGATAGGGTTGAGGATCAATTCCAGATCCCCTTCCATCAACTTCGGCAGATCGAAGCAGGAGACGTTGAACCGATGGTCCGTGACCCGATTCTGGGGGAAGTTATAGGTGCGGATCCGCTCGCTACGGTCGCCGGTACCCACTTGGGAACGCTTGTCGGCGGCCTGGCGGGCGCTCTCCTCCTCCTGTTTTCTTTCCAGCAGCCGGGCGTAGAGGATCCGCAGAGCAATCTCCTTGTTCCGGTGCTGGGACTTCTCCTGCTGGCTGGCCACCGAGAGCCCGCTGGGGATGTGGGTGACCCGCACGGCGGAGTCGGTGGTGTTGA
>DCGG01000118.1:0-1491 GCA_002315455.1 Lentisphaeria bacterium UBA1784 | reverse complement strand
ACGGTGATGGTGGAGGTATGGATCCGACCGCCGGCCTCGGTCTCCGGGACCCGCTGGACCCGGTGCACGCCACTCTCGTACTTCATCAGGCTGTAGACGTCGTTGCCGGAGAGGGAGAAAGACATGGCCTTCACTCCACCGAGATCGGTGGCGGAGTGTTCGAGGATCTCCGCTTTCCAGCCCTGCTTTTCCGCGAAATGCAGATAGACCCGGCACATCTCTCCGGCGAAAAGAGCGGCTTCGTCGCCGCCGGCGGCGGGCTTCACTTCCACGATGATGTTCTTGGCATCGTTGGGGTCGGGTGGCAGAAGCGCGATCTGGATGGACTCCTCCAGTTCGGTCGCCCTGACCTTCAGAGACTCCATCTCCTGCTCAATCAGTTCCCGCATCTCGGAGTCCTCCTCCGTCGCCAGCATCTCGTGGCTGTCCCCGATGCTTTTCAGGGAGTTGACCCACTCGTCGAAGGAGTCGAAGAGGTTCTGCAGTTTCCTATGTTCCCCGGTCACCCGGCGGGCGCGGGCGGCATCGGCATAGATCCCCGGATCGGCAAGTTCCTGTTCCAGTTCCTTGCCGCGGGCGCGCAGTTTATCGACATATTCCTGAATATCCGCCGGGACCATGGGTCACCTCATCGTTTGGCAAAACAGTTGACGGCAAATCCTCTCTACAGCAAAAAGGCCTGCCGAAAGCGGCAGGCCCGAACTTCAGGGCAGTGACCCCTACGCCTTCTTGTAGCGGCGGTTGAACTTGTCGATACGACCTGCCGTATCGACGAATTTCTGCTTGCCGGTGAAGAAGGGGTGGCACTGAGCGCAGATGCCGACCTTCACCTCGGGACGGGTGGACTTGATGTGCCACACCGCGCCGCAGGCGCAGGAAACGATGGCATCGCCGTACTGGGGATGGATATCGCTTTTCATGTTTCAAACTCCGAAAAGTTGTTGTTACTCTCGAATTGACAGAAGAATAATATATCACACCTTGCCGGCTTTTCAAGTCTTTCCCGGGAAAAAGTTCGTCTTTCCGCCGTTTTCACCGGGATTTCCGCCGGATCGGCGCTTCCCCGCGTCAGACCAATCCGGCCTGCTTTGCAGTCCAGAGGGCGCACTCCTCCACGATCTCCTCGGGGGTGAGACTGGGAACGTATCCCAGATCCCGCCGGGCCTTGGCGTTGGTGAAACACATGTGACAGCAAAGAAAGCGCAGACCGGCATCCTCGATCGCGGCGCCGTGCTTCTGAAGCAGAGCCTCCATCTCCACGTGGACGAGGTTCGGTTTCTTCCCGAAAGCCTCCGCCGTGACCTCGTGGTAGCGGTCCAGCGTCATGGCGTGGTCGGAGCAGATGTTGTAGATTTCGCCGATGCTCCGGGGTTGAGCGAGCGCAAGCACGAAGGACTCCGCAAGATCCTGCACCCGCACCGGCTGAAGCAGGGCCCGTCCGTCGTTGGGGACCTCCAGCGCCTTCTCATGGAACACGTCGGGAATGTAATC
>DCGG01000033.1 GCA_002315455.1 Lentisphaeria bacterium UBA1784 | reverse complement strand
GTGCCGTTGAAACCCCACACCGCCTTCTGGGTCAAGGGGTCCATGTCCATGGTTTCGGAACCGTAGCACCAGCAGGGGGTGACGGTGAGGGTCGCCGTGACGTTGTTGCGCTTGAACTTCTCGGCGCAGAGGGCGCTTTCAGCGGAGCCTCCAATGGTCCGGTCGGCGATGACGCACTCCACGGGAAGGCCGTTGGCGTGGCGGAGGTTCTTGGAGATCAGGTCGGCGGCTGCCTTCGCCATGGCCATGGTCTGGTCCTCGAGGCTCTCCCGGATGCCCCGGCGGCGGCCGTCGATTACCGGGCGGATGCCGATCTTGGGCATGGCATCGAAATAACGGTTTACAGGCTGATTCATCTCCATGATGCTCTCCTTGCTTCTTCGCGGCGCAGCCGATCTTTCCGGAAAATAAAGACGGAACCGCGCCGTATCTTTCGTTCACGGATGAATATAGTCGCGGTCCGGAGTGTTTTCAATTCCGAAGGTGTGAATAAAAACACCATTTTTGTGGAGAAAATAACCATGGAGTATTTCGTCGGCGGCGCACCCGTCCGGCGGCGGACACGGGAAGATTTTCGCTTTTTCTATGGGGAAAGGCTTGTTTTTTTCCGGGAGGTGCAGTATGTTAATTTCGGCGGAGCGCCCTCCTTTGGCGTATGGGGAATCATCCCATGACCGCCGGAAACAACGCCCCGCAAGGAGTCTGACGTGGGAAAGATCGAACAATCAGGAGCCGGCCCCATCGCCCCCTTCGTGGAAGTGGTCCACGAGGCGCTTCTTTCGCTCTACTGGCGGGGAACGCTGCTCACCGGGAGCCATTGGCGGCTCTACCTCAATTCCGGCCCCGGCGCGGGGCTGGAGATCGGCGGCAGACGCCGGGAGCTGGAGGCGGGAGTCTTCTACGTCCTGCCCCCCAACTGCAATCTGAAGACGTGGTGCAAAAATCAGGAGATCCGGCAGTTCTACGTGCACTTCCGGCTGGACTGCCTCCAGTGGGGCCTGCCCGATCCCATCGCGGAGGTCCGGGGCTACCCATTCCTGCTGGAGCTGAAACGCCGGGCAGAGGAGGCGGAACCCCACTCCCCCCGGCAGCAACTGGCCACCGGTGCGCTGACCGCCGCAGTGCTGGCGCTGCTGCCTGCGGATGCGCTCCGGAGCGTCTCCCGGGATCCCTGCATTGAAAACGTCTGCGACATGTTGCGCCGTTGCCTCCGCCAGCCGCTCTCTCTGGATGATCTGGCCCGCTGTGCGCGGCTCTCGCCGAACCAGTTGATCCGGCGGTTCCGGGCCGAGACCGGGACCACGCCTTACCAGTATCTCACCAACCTGCGCTACGCGGAAGCGGCCCGGTTGCTGGAGCGTTCCGAACTGACGCTGGAGGAGATCATCGATCAGGTGGGCATCCGGGACCGGAGCCAGTTCTCCCGGAGTTTCCGGGAGTTCTACGGGATGCCCCCCGCCACCTACCGCAACTTCTTCCGCAGAAGCGTGTAGCGTCGCCGCGTCAGCCACCCCGGCGAAACTCACTTTCCGGCACGGAGGGAGCGATGGAGGCGGGCGAGTTCGATCCAGTGATCGCTCCGGTAGCGTCAGAGGAAGCCGGTGATCCGGACGATCCAGTCGCAGATCGTTCCGCCCCCGTCCTTCCGGCGGGAGCATGCGATCAGGAGGCCACCGATTTGCGGAAGCGCCACAGCGCGACCAGAAAGTATCCAGCGCCAAGGAGGATCATCCGCACGAAGATCCGCCAGATCAGGCTGAAATCCGCGCCCCGGATGATCACCGCCTTGGAGAGTTCCACCAGATAGGTCGTCGGAGCAAAACGCATGATAAGCTGGATCGGGAGCGGCATGCTCGAGATGGGAGTGCCTCCGCCCGACAGGATCTGCATGGGCATCAACACCAGGATCATCAGGATCCCCAGCTGCGGCATATCCCGCGCAAAGCAGGAGAGGAAGATCCCCAGCGACGTCATGACAAAAAGATTGATGATCACCCCGAAGAGGAACAGCGGGATCGAACCCGCCACCGGGATGTTCAGCATCCACTGGATCACGAAGAACAGCGATCCCGCCGTGGCGGCCAGCACCACCAGCGACATGGCCCAGATCTTCGCGAGCATGATCTCGATGGGATTCACCGGAGTCACCAGCAGATGTTCCAAGGTACCCCGTTCCCGTTCGCGGATCAGCGCCGCGCCGGTCAGGATCAGCGCGATCATGGCGATGTTGTTGGCCAGTTCGCTGATGGCGCCGTCCCAGGTCTTGGTCAGGTTGGGATTGAAGCGGTTCCGCACCATCAGTTCCGCCTCGCGGGAGTCGGTCTTCCCGGCGGTCTGCAGCACGAAAGCCCGGGCTTCCCGCCCGAGGATCTGCTGGATGTATCCGTTTCCGGTGAAGGCCTGCGACATCCGGGTGGCATCCACGTTGAGCTGGATCTCCGCCCGGTGGTTGGCCAGCAGCCGCTCCTGCAGCGAACTGGGGAACACCACCACAAAGGTGTACTGCCCCTCGTCCATCACTTTGTCCACGTCCGCACGGGAAATCTTCGCGGGCTTCAGGAACATCGGCGGCAGGAAGGCATCCGTCAGCCGCTTGGTCAGCGGGGAGTTGTCCTCGTCCACGAAAGCGATCGCCGCCTGACTGATGGCGTCAGGCTGGGAGGTCGCGGCGATGTAGATCCCCAGCGTGAAGGCGTAGAGGATCAGAAAGATCAGGAGAGGGTCCCGGAAGAGTCCGATGATCTCCTTGACGCCCAGAGAAAAAATATGATTCAATATCGCTTTCATGGTCTCAGCGCTCCTGTTTCCGTTGCAGTACCACGCCGAGGCCGCAGACGAAAATGATTTCCGCCAGCAGGATCAGCATGGGCGCGGCCAGATCGCCGAAATAGAGTCCCTTGTTGAATACTCCGCGGCTGATCAGCAGCATGTGGGTCGTGGGATAGAGATGTCCGATGACCGCTCCGATGCTGCCGTCGTTGGGGACCGGATTGGTCAATCCGCACAGCTGCACCGCAGGGAGCATGGTGGCGATCATCGCGAGGAAGATCACCGCAATCTGACTGCGGGTCACGGAGGAGCAGAGCAGTCCGAACCCCGTGGAAAGAATGCAGTACACGAAAAGACTGCACGCCAGCAGAAGGATGCTCCCCTTGAGCGGGATTCGGAAGAAGAACACCGCCATCAGCACCAGCAGCACCGCGCTGGCGAAGGAGAAAAGCACGTAGGGCAACTGCTTCCCGAGGAGAAACTCCGAACGCCGCACCGGGGTCACGTAGAGGTTGATGATGGATCCCTGCTCCTTCTCGCGCACCACCGACAGCGCCGCCAGCACCGCCGGAATCATCATCAGCAGAAGCGGGATCACCGCCGGCACCATGGCCGGCAGACTCATCACGTCGGGATTGTAACGGAAGCGGTTCTCCACCGAGACCGTTGCGATCGCGGAGGAATTGGGGTCGGTCATCCGCAGTTTATCCAGCCACAACTGGTGCAGTCCCTGCGCATATCCGGCGATGGTCTCGGCAGTGGTCGGCTCCGCGCCGTCCACCCAGAAGGCCACCGTGGGACACCGACCGCTCTGGACGTTCTTCCCGAAGCCCGGCGGAATCTCCACCACAAGTTCCAGTTCGCCGCTCTTCATGCGGGTATCCAGTTCGTCGTGGTTCATGACGGGCGGATGTGCGCTGAAGTACCGGGAACTGTGAAACGCCAGCAGGTAGTTGGCGCTGAGAACGCTCTGATCGTTGTCCAGCACCGCGAATTTGATGTGCTCTACGTCCATGTTGATCCCGTAGCCGATCACCAGCATCAGGATCATGGCGCCGAAAAGGGCCAGCGTGGTCCGGATCCGGTCGCGCCGCAGTTCCAGCATCTCCCGCCAATAGCAGGTGTAGAAGCGCCCGAAGTCAAAGACGTGTTCGCTGAACCAGCCGGGTTTGGCGGAAACCTTCTGCTCCGCTTCGGAGTTGCCGGTCTTGGCAGCGGCGGCCTCGGCGGCTTCGGCGGCTCCGGAATCCGCATCCTCGAGGTAGCCGATGAAGGCATCCTCCAGGGTGGACGCGTTCCGGGCCTTCTTCAGGGCATCCGGGGTGTCGCAGGCGAGGGAACGCCCCGCGTGCATCAGCGAAATGCGGTCGC
>DCGG01000058.1:10792-11726 GCA_002315455.1 Lentisphaeria bacterium UBA1784 | reverse complement strand
GAACTCCGCCACGTAGAAGCAGTGGGAAGCCACGTCGCCGATGGGGCCGCCCATCTCCTCCACCTTGGAGCAACGCCAGCTGGCGGCTTCCGCCGGAGCATAACCGTAGGCGAACTCCATGTGGAAGCAGCAGTCATCCACTTTGCCGAGTTTGCCGGATTCGACGTACTTCTTGGCCATGTGGTGATAGGCGTTGTTGACCATCATGTGGTCCACGCCGAGGGAAAGGTGCTTCCGGGCGGCCATTTTCACCATGGCCCGGCCGTCCTCGGGAGAGGTGGCGAGGGGCTTCTCAACAAGGACGTGCTTGCCGGCCTCCAGCGCCTTGAGCGTGAGTTTGGCGTGGCTGGCGTTGTTGGTGGCGATGTAGACCGCGTCGATCTCCTTGTCGGCGAGGATGGCGTCGATGGAGTCATACCATTTGAGACCCAGCGCGGCGGCGGCGCTCTTGCGGGCGGGATTCAGGTCGAAGGCGCCCTTCAACACCGCGTGCTCCAGCGATTTGAAGCGTTTGACGTCACAGGCGAACCCCTCCTTGGCGATCCGGTTTTCCGCGATGCCACCGAAGCCGATCATTGCATAACGAACTTTTTCCATTTTTCTTTTCCCCTTTGTGTTTTTCCGAATGCGACAAAACGTGCGCAGTGCATACTATAGCATGCCGCGCACGTTTCGCAAGCGTAGTTTCAGAAAAAACTTACTTCATGTAGGCGTCGGCGACCTTCTTGAAGGCGTCGATGTCAGCCTGGATGTGGCAGGACTCGTAGGTCGGATGGACCCAGAAACTGATGGTCCGGTCAGTCAGCCAGTTCGCCATGGTGCAGTTGAACTTGGTGTAGTCGATGTTCCGGGACCGGGGATCGTTGAAGGGATAGCCCACGACGCCGAAGCCCTTGCGGCCGGTATAGGCCTCTTCCTTGTACATCTCGGGCCA
>DCGG01000058.1:10506-10674 GCA_002315455.1 Lentisphaeria bacterium UBA1784 | reverse complement strand
AGGGCACCAGCCAGAAGGCGTTCTGCCGCTCGGGGGTATCGACGGGCTGATACTTGATGAGAGGATGGCCGGCCAGACCCGCCATCAGCTGCTTGCCGTTGCGGACCCGGTTGGGGAAGTTCCAGGACTCAAAGCGCTCCAGTTCGCAGAGACCGATCTGGCTCTGGA
>DCGG01000058.1:0-10462 GCA_002315455.1 Lentisphaeria bacterium UBA1784 | reverse complement strand
CGGTGGATGTAGAGCTGCTTGCCCTCCATCTCCAGCAGGTTCAGCTTGGCCTTCACGTCGTAGCCGTGGTCGCGGAAGGAACGGCACTCCCAGGCGAGATCGTCGTCGTTGGTGCAGACCATGCCGCCCTCGCCGCCTGTGGTGAAATGCTTGCTCTGGCAGAAACTGAAGCAGCCGACGTGGCCGATGGTACCGGCTTTCTTGCCCTTGTAAACGCCGCCGAAGCACTGGGCGCAGTCTTCAATGACGTAGAGGTTGTGCTTCTTGGCAATGGCCATGATGGGATCCATGTCCGCGACCATGCCGTAGAGGTGGACCACAACGATGGCCTTGGTGCGCTCGGTGATGGCGGCCTCGATGAGAGCGGGATTCAGCAGGTGGTCGGTGTCCACGTCAACGAAGACGGGCAGCGCGCCGGCCTGCAGGGCGCAGAAACTGGAAGCGATGAAGCTGTAACTGGTGCAGATTACTTCATCTCCGGGCCCGATGCCGAGGCTGGAGAGCGCGGTGTGAAGCGCGGCGGTGCCGTTGGAGACGCTGATGGCGTTGCGGACGCCCAGCCACTGGGCCCACGCCTTCTCGAACTGCATGCCGACCTTGCCGGTCCAGTAGTTGACCTTGCCGCTCTTCAGGATGTCCACCACTTTGTCGTAGCAGGCGGGGTTGAACTGGGGCCACGCAGGGAACGCCTTGTCGTAGATCTTGGCTCCGCCGTTGATGGCCAGCTGTTTGAGTTTGTCAGACATGATCTTTTCTCCTTTTGTTGGTTGAGATTTGGTTGTCTGGAACGTTTTTATGTCGCTTCCGATCCAAAGGATCTTTTTTTCGGCTTATTCGCGGCAGGACTCCAGTCGCTCCACCGGGTTGAACCGGCAGACCTGATGGGGCACGTCAGTCCCGCCTTCCCGGAGGACCTCCAGCAGCAGGTGGACCGCCATGCGGGCGTACTCCTCCACGCTCTGCTCGAAGATCACCATCCGGCTGACGGGGTAGGATTCGCCCAGTTCCCGGTGGATGATGGCGCTGATCCGCGGCATGTAGCGAACGTCCGGCAACTGTGCCCGGATCAATCCGCTGATGAGCCCGCTGACCACCGTATCGTCATCGCAGATCACGCCGTCGGGCCGCTCTGCAGGATCAATGGCGAGCAGTTTGGCGGCGATGGCTTCCCCGCCGGGATAAGAACGGCCGATCAACGCAGGGATGCCGCACTCCCGTCGCCGGGCCTGTCCGGAGGAGATGCAGAGCTGAACCAGACGCTGACATCCGGCCTCCTGAAGGGCGGCGCGGGAGCGGGAGAGAAACTCCTTCACCCCCATAACCACGCTCAAACGAGCGCCGGAGGGCAGTTCATCGTCGTCCCCCACGAAACAGCAGGGAATCTCAGCCTCCACGAGATGTTTGGAGAGATTCTCCCCCAGCGGGCAGAGCGCGATCAAACCGTCGAAACGCCGCTCGGAAATGCTCTGCGCCAGCCCGGGAAAACTGTCGGCGCTGGTCCCGGACTGCTGATAGAACGTGAGACAACTGCAACTATGGAGGTTCAGGATGCTCTGGATGTATCCGGCCAGCGTGGCAGAGTAAGCGCTGGAAGCCAGTTGCCGCACCGCGATGGCGATGGTGCGTCCGGAGATGCCGCCGCCGGCGGGGTCCAGAACGAAGATGCCCACCTTGTCCCGCACCTCGAGCACCCCTGCGCTGCACAGCGAAGCCACGGCATCGGAGATGGTCTGGCTGCCCAAGTCCAGTTCCTTGCGGAGCTGGGAGTAGGAGGGGAGCCGGTCTCCGGCCACGAGCCGGTGATCGTGGATGTAATTGATGATCGCGTCCCTGGCAAATTCCACTTTGCGGGGCATGGAGTTTTTCTGGCGGGTCATGACGGACATATATTTTATACTGTTTTTTGTATAGAAACAACTAAATATAAACCTTCCTTTTCTCAAAGTCAAGCCAATTCGTCCCGTTTTCCAAAAAAAATCGAAAAAAAACGGGTTTTGCACCGTTTCCGCATCAAAAAAAGGGAAGTTTTCTCCGTTTTCCATCCGAAAAGCAACAAAAAAGCCGTTCCTATACAAAAAACTGAAATGCTTTCCATCTTTCGCAATATAAGGAACTTTCACAAAAATGCATTTTTCATCCGTGAAAAATCTGCGGATTTTTTCCGTTGAAAAAGTCATAACTCATTGAAAAACATCGGTTAAAATGGTATATTATACAAATAAATTTGAGTTCGGACCTCCATCCGGAAGGCGGATCCGGTCCGGCAAGCCCCAAGAAAGGAAGTACCATGAACGAGTACGGCAAGAGAGTCCTGGAGGACGTGATCGCGAAGAACGCCGATCAGAGCGAGTTCATCCAGGCGGTCCGGGAGGTCATCGACACCCTCAGTCCGGTGCTGGACAGCAACCCCAACTACGAACAGAATGCCATTCTGGAACGCATCGTTGTCCCCGAGCGCATCCTCATCTTCCAGGTCCCGTGGGTGGACAGCAACAACAAAGTCCAGGTCAACAAGGGTTACCGGATCCAGTTCAACAGCGCCATCGGCCCCTACAAAGGCGGTCTGCGCTTCCATCCCTCCGTCAACCTCAGCATCCTGAAGTTCCTCGGCTTCGAGCAGATCTTCAAGAACAGCCTCACCACCCTCCCCATGGGCGGAGCCAAGGGCGGCAGCAACTTCGACCCCAAGGGCAAGAGCGATCTCGACGTCATGAGTTTCTGCCAGTCTTTCATGCGGGAACTCTACCGCCACATCGGCCCCAACATCGACGTCCCGGCCGGCGACATCGGCGTGGGCGCCCGGGAGATCGGATACCTCTTCGGCCAGTACAAGAAGATCGTCAACGCCTATGAGGGCGTGCTCACCGGCAAGAACATCAACTGGGGCGGCAGTTTGATCCGTCCGCAGGCCACCGGCTACGGCAACGTCTATTTCATGAACGAGATGCTCAAGACCCGCGGCGAATCCATCGAAGGCAAGACCGCCATGGTTTCCGGTTCTGGAAACGTGGCGCAGTACACCGTCATGAAACTCATCAGCATGGGAGCCAAGGTGATCTCCATGTCCGACTCCTCGGGCTGCATCATCGACAAGGACGGCATCGATCTCGAGAAACTGGACTTCATCATGCAGCTGAAGAACGTCCGCCGCGGCCGCATCCGCGAATACGCGGAGAAGTTCACCGGCGCGAAGTACTTTGAGAAGCAGCGTCCGTGGCGGCTGGCCAAGACCGACATCGCGGCCCCCAGCGCCACCCAGAACGAACTGGACCTCGACGATGCCAAGGCGCTCTTCGAGGGCGGCTGCTTCTGCGTCTCCGAGGGCGCGAACATGCCCTCCACCTCCGAGGCCGTGGCCTTTATGCAGAGCAAGAATTTCCTCTTCGGTCCCGCCAAGGCGGCCAACGCCGGCGGCGTCGCCACCAGCGGTCTGGAGATGTCCCAGAACTCCCTCCGGATGTCCTGGAGCGCCGAGGACGTGGACGCCAAACTCCACGGCATCATGCAGAACATCCACGCGGCCTGCACCAGCGCCGCCGAGCGCTTCGGCATGAAAGGCAACTACGTGGCGGGCGCCAACATCGCCGGCTTCCTGAAGGTCGCCGACGCCATGGTGGATCAGGGCATCTGATCCTCCTCCGCAGGGAAACGCAAGCGGCGGACCGGAAACTCCGGTCCGCCCTTTTTTGTCAGACCTGTCAGACCTGTGCAGAGAGGCACATCCCGTTTCATTTTTCCTGGTTTTCTCTGTTATCTCCATTGACATCCAAAGAATCGTCGTGTATAGCAGGTGGTCATTGTGATATCGAAAGCGTTCAGACCGGTGTTTTGCGTCTGAAGAGGAAAGGAGTGGGGAGCCTGTCATGAGTTTCTGGGATTGGCTGATCGTTCTCGTACCGATGGTTTTCGTCGTCAGCATGGGATATTATTCCCGGCGTTACGTTCAGGGCGTGGCGGATTTCCTCTCCGCCGGACGAGTGGCCCGGCGCTACATCATCTGCGCGGCGGATGTGGCGAACGCCCTCTCGATCATCGGAGTCGTCTCCTACATCGAAATACACTACAAAACCGGATTCGCGCTGATCTTCTGGGCAGGTTTGTCGGTGCCCATCGGCATTTTCACGGGACTTTCCGGCTGGTGTGCGTACCGCTTCCGGGAGACCAAGGCCATGAGCTTCGGGCAGTTGCTGGAGATGCGGTACAACCGTCCGCTGCGGATCTTCGCGGCATTGCTCCGTTCCTGTTCCGAGATCCTCGCCAATATGATCATGCCTGCCATCGCCGGACGGTTCCTCATCTACTTTCTGGACCTGCCCCGAAGCTTCCAGTTCTGCGGACTTACCTTCAGCACCTTCATGGTAGTCATGGCAATCTGCCTCACCATCGCGCTTCTGCTGGTCTGCTGGGGCGGGACGCTCGCCCTCATCGTCACGGACTCCATTCAGGGGATCATCTTCTATCCGCTTCTGGTCACCATGGTCGTCTTCATCCTCTGCACCTTCTCATGGAGCAAGGATATCGTCCCCACCATGCTGGACCGGGTGCAGGGGGAGAGCTTCCTCAATCCCTTTGAATTGAAGGACCTGCGGGACTTCAACCTCTTCCACATCGCGCTGGGCTGGATCACCATGGTCTATTGCCGGGCCAACTGGATCGGCGGCGGCAACTCCACTGCCGCAAAAAGTCCCCAAGAGCAGAAGATGGCCGGTCTGATCGGGACCTTCCGCAGCGCTTTGGGAACGGTGTTCACGCTGCTGGTGGCAATCTCCGTGATCGTCCTGCTCAACGGAAGCCGCTTCAGCCTGAAGGCGGATGCCATCCGCACCGACATCTCCACCAGAGTCGCGGCGGAAGTGGTGTCGGACGACGCCCTCCGGTCGGAGGTCGTCGCAAAAGTCAAAGCCCTGCCGCCATCCAGTCACGTTCCCGGCGTGGACGCGCCCCTCAGTCAGACGCAGAATCTGGACACCCCTTATCTGACCACCGTCCACGAAACTCTGCTTCAAGGGGATGACGTTGACGACAATCCGGAGGCCAATGCGGTCTTTCAGCAGTTCCGTTCGCTGTACCATCAGACCATGCTGGGAGTTTCCATGCGGCACATGCTGCCCAAAGGGGTCATGGGGCTCTTTCTGCTGCTGATGATCATGGCGATGGTCTCCACGGACGACACGCGGCTCTTCAGTTCCGCGCTGACCATTTCCCAGGACGTGATCCTGCCCTTCATCAAAAAGCCGCTGACGCCGAAGCAGCACATCTGGATGCTCCGGGGCGTCTCCATCGGCGTGGGGCTCCTTTTTTTCATCGGGTCCACCTACATGTCCCAGCTGGACTACATCGCCATGTTCGTCTCCATCATGACTTCCCTCTGGATGGGCGGCGCAAGTCCCGTCATGATCTTCGGTCTGTACAGCCGCTTCGGGACCACGGCGGGGGCTTTCACCAGTTTGCTCTCCGGACTTTTCCTCGGCATCGGCGGCATCTTCGTCCAGCGGAACTGGGCGGACGTGGTCTACCCCTGGCTGGTGAAAATGCACTGGTCGGACAGCGTGGGCAACGCCCTCGAACTCATCAGCCGCCCCTTCCATCCCTACGTGGTCTGGACCATGAACCCGGTGAAATGCCCCATCAACAGTTATGAGATCCACCTCATCATCATGCTGATCACCTTCGTGCTCTACGTGACGGTCTCCAAGTTGACCTGCAGGACGCCTTTCAATCTGGACCGGATGCTCCACCGGGGCATCTACAACCTCGACGGAGAAAACAAGACCAGGGAACCATGGAATCTCAAAACCGTGTTCCGCAAACTCATCGGGATCACGCCGGAATACTCCAAGGGAGACCGGGTCCTCGCATGGAGCTTCTTCCTGTACAGTTTCTTCTACCGCTTCATCATCGCCTTCGTGCTGGTTCTGCTCCTCCGTCCGATCTTCGGATTCGGAAACCGGTTCTGGAGCGGTTACTTCCTTGTCACGCAGGTAACGATTCCCTGCGTCATTGCCGCCATCTGCACGGTGTGGCTGGGAACAGGAGCAGTCGTCCACCTCCGGTATCTCTTCCGGGACCTGAAAAAACGCGAGGCCAACGACCTCGACAACGGCATGGTCTCCGGCCATGTCTCCCTTGCCGACAAGAAGGAACTGGAAGCCGCCGAACAGCGGCGGTAGCGTCCGGCAAGGCGTCCGGCACGTCAACGGGGCGGAACAGAGACGTTTCGGCCCCCTCCTTTTCGTGATCGTCCGGCGGCCGCTTTGTTTTATTATTTTACAGACACGAGTCATAGTCTGCTGAAATGGATGATTTTTATGTATTTTTTCTCCAATTTTTATGGATATATTTTCAAAAAAAAAAACGAAAATATCTTTCATTAAAAAATAGTATTTTTTTCTCAAAATGGATTGATTTCCGGAAAAAACTGATTATATTATATGATGATGTTTTGAAGAAGTCGTTCGTCCGAATCTGTAAAGATCAGGGTTGGATCGGTTGGAGTTTCAGTTTTCGGGAGAACGTTTTCAGCATTCTAACGAAACCTTAATCGGTCAACTTTGAAAGCTTTATCTTATGGAGAACCAAAAAATGCCTTTCTTTCATCAGACGGAACTCCGCCCGAACCGTACGGCCCTCTATCAGCTCAAAGCAACGGTCGCCTGCCAGGACGGTGTCAACAACGCCATCGAGCGCCTTTCAAATCTTATCTTCCCCTTTGCCGCCAAATCCGTAGGCGCGGACATCCCTTCCGGCGAGGAGATCGCCAAGGGCTACAAAATGGAAGACGCCCAGCGCAACGTCGAATGGGATATTTTCTGCATGCCCGCCCGCGGCATCTGGGCCACCCACTTCTCCTTCCCCGGCTCCCACAACGGGGAAAGTCTACTCTGGGAGTACGATATCGCCATCGCCGCCAAAGACAACGGTTTGATCTTCGGCATCCGCATCTGGACCGATTCTTCCGTCAACGTCAAGGAACTTCAGAAGGACCTCCCCTTCATCGACACCCTTATCGACGAGGGCGGCCTCATGATCATGCGGCCCGTGAAGGATAACCTCTGGGACATCAATACCCCCGGGGAGGTGGATCGCCTGCTGGAACTGCTTCTGCTCCCCGGCCGCAGCCTCCCCGTCATCGTGATCTCCGCAGTCAACCGCAACCAGTGGAGCCTCAGCGAAACGGCACCCGATTTCCTCGTGGATGCCGAATATCTCGCTTCGCAGGTCAAGGGCTACGCCATCATCGTCCGGCTGGGCTATCAGGCCTCCTACGAACTGACCAACGCCATCGGCCGTTCCTGGGCGGTGTTCGACGGTGCCTGCCGTTACTACCTGCCCTACGTTGATCTGAAGAACGGCAATCCCTGCGTTCACCGCTGCAACTTCAAAGGCGAGATCTGGAACTGGAAGTTCAACGACCAGTGCGGTCCCGAAGTCTATACCGCGTTCCTCATCGACAGCGCCCACTACTGGCTACCCCGGGGTCAGGTAAACTGGAGAGACCTCTTCTTCACGCAGGACGCCAACCTCGTCAACGCCGAGATCGAACTGGAACGCGCCCCCCAGATGGCCTCCACCATCCCGGTGGGCCGCGAAAGCGCCATGGAACGGACCATCTCCGCCCTGCGGAAACGCCTCGCCATCGCCGAAGAGGAGAACGCCTCCCTGCTGCGGGAACTGGATGGTTCCAACGGCTCCTTTGAGAACAGCCGCCGGGAGTTGTATGCGCTCCGGGCGATGCAGGATGAACTCCGCCAGCGCCTGGCCAAGGAGATCAAGGGCTTCGTGGACGACGACGTCCCAATCCCCGTGGACAGCCGCGAGATGGGCGAATGGACCCTGCGCTATCTGGTGGGCCGCCTCATCATGCTCCCCAAGACCGAGCGGGTCGCCACCCGGCTGGAAGGCGTGGACGTCGATCAGGTCTATGATGCGCTGCTGATCCTCGCCAACGAGTACCGGGACTTCAAACTGGGACGCACCACCGAGCAGACTTTCCACGAGGTGCTGGCAGATTCCGGCATCCACCTCGTCTCCGAGGAGGACAAGCAGGAGTTCGAGGACCTTGCGCCCTCCAGCGCATTCGACTACGACCGGAACTCCGGGCTCAACCTCAAGGGCGACTATCTGGAGTGCGGCAAGGACAGTTCCTACGCCAATTTGGTCCGGCTCTACTACTTTTGGGACCCCAAGACCCGTCAGGTCGTGGTCAGCTGGATCGGCACCTTCCCCCGCGACTGACGACCGCTCCGGCGGACGACGAAACGCTCCTGCTCCTGCAGCCGCAGGACTGCAGGAGTTTTTTTGTCCGGACTCCGAGGGGGCAGGAACGTTTTTTTGCTCCGGAGCCGTTGGAATTCGGCAGTGCAGAATGCTATATTAATCCCGAGGATCCTGTAACGTCAATACGGAAAGTGAGGCTATAAAATGTTTTCTGCGAAAAGTCTGGCGTTTCTCGAACGTTTCATGAACTGTGCCAGCCCCAGCGGCTGCGAAGTGGAGGCAGCCAAGGCATACCGCGCCTACCTCGCCGACTGCTGTGAAGTCCGGGCGGACGTCATGGGCAACTCCATCGCGGTGTTGAATCCCGGCGCTCCCATGCGGGTGATGCTGGCGGGACACTACGACGAGATCGGATTCCAAATCACCTACATCACCGAGGAGGGAATGCTCTGCTTCCGGGCCAACGGCGGCATCGACAAACTGAACGTCCCCTCCACCGAAGTGGATATCCTCACTGCCAAGGGACGGGTCCCCGGCGTCATCGGCAAGAAACCCATTCATCTGCTGAAGCCCGCCGAACGGGAGATCCCCCCGGAACTGGCGGATATGTGGATCGACATCGGCGCCGAATCCGCCGAGGAGGCAAAGAAGATCGTCTCCGTGGGCGACCTCGTGGTGGTCCGTTCCAACTTCCGGCGCCTCAACGACAACCGCTTCATCTCCAAGGGGTCCGACGACAAGATCGGCGCCTTCGTGGTGGCGGAGACCATGCGCGCCCTCGCCAAGCGTAAGCTGAAAGTGGCGGTCTATGGCGTCGGCACCGTGCAGGAGGAGGTGGGACTCCGGGGCGCGCATCCCAGCAGTTTCGCCGTGGACCCGCAGGTGGGATTCGTGCTTGACGTGGGCTTCACCACCGACGTCCCCGACATCCCCAAGAAACTCCTCGGCGACGTGAAACTGGGCGCCGGCCCCATCCTCGCCAAGAACTGCGACAACAACATCGTCCTCGGCCGGCTTCTGCGGAAAGTGGCAAAGAAACACAAGATCGCCACCCAGGAATCCATCGGGTTCCGGGCCACCGGCGGTACCGATACTGCCGCCATGCAGCTGACCCGTTCCGGCGTGGCGACGGCGCTTCTGAGCATCCCCAACCGCTACATGCACAGCCCCGTGGAGATGTGCGACTTGCGGGATGCCGAGAGCGCGGTCCAGTTGCTGACCGAGACCATCGCCTCCCTCACCGGGAAAGAGTTTTTCATCCCCGGCATGGAGTGACGCATTCCCATGAGCCAAAACGGATCGAACCACTTGATCAGCAGGTATTTTCACACCGGAGGCTTCTCCCGGCTGAAGGGTCAGACCATGGCTCCGGGAAGCGTCCGGCCGGCGGGATATTACTTCCGCCGCCGACTGATCTACTGCCTTGTCGCGGGGGGATTTCTGCTGGTCTCCCTGTGGTTCGTGCTGTTCTGACCCATGAGCGACGCCCTGCACACCCTGGACGCCGCATGGGAGCGCCTGCGACGGTCCGACCGTTGCCGCCTCAACAACGCGAAGAAGCGCCTTCTGGAACTTCTCCGCAAAGGCGATGCGGAGTCCCATGCGGACGAGGTCCGGGAGTTCACCGGAAAACTGGAATCCGCCCTGAAGCGTTCCCTCTATGACCGGGCCAACGCCCTGAAACTGGAATTCCCGGAAGAACTTCCCATCACCCCTCTTCTGCCGGAGATCATTTCCGCCATCCGCGATCATCAGGTGGTGATCGTCTGTGGAGCCACCGGGTCCGGCAAGACCACCCAGCTCCCCAAGGCGGCGCTGGCCGCAGGACTGGGCCGCACCGGCATGATCGGATGCACCCAGCCCCGCCGGATCGCCGCCACCGCGCTGGCTTCCCGCCTCGCCGCAGAGATCGGATGCGAAGCCGGCCGCGAAGTGGGCGTGAAGATCCGCTTCGACAACCGCACCGGCGACGACACGGTCATCAAGTTCATGACCGACGGCATCCTGCTTGCCGAGAGCACCTCCTCGCCCCGGCTCAACGACTACGACTGCGTGATCCTCGACGAAGTCCACGAGCGGAGCCTCAATCTGGACTTCCTGCTGGGATACTTCAAACTGCTCCTGCCGAAACGGCCGGAGTTCCGGCTGGTGATCTCCTCCGCCACCATGGAATCCAAGCGGATCTCGGAGTTCTTCTGGAACGCCCCCGTATTCGAGGTCCCCGG
The DNA here is from genome assembly GCA_002315455.1 of Lentisphaeria bacterium UBA1784. Taxonomy (GTDB): domain Bacteria; phylum Verrucomicrobiota; class Lentisphaeria; order Victivallales; family Victivallaceae; genus UBA1784. Next base: position 20 of record DCGG01000058.1, on the reverse strand, counting down.
GACCCTCTACCCCGTGGAGG
>DCGG01000083.1:21377-28810 GCA_002315455.1 Lentisphaeria bacterium UBA1784 | reverse complement strand
CAAACTCTACTACATCAACCATGACGGCATCTTCATGCGGGACCTCAACACCGATCCCATGAAGGAAATCAAACTCTGCCCCATCCCCGCTGAACTGAAGGCCATGGGAACGATCCGCCACTACTGTACGCACGTCACCCTCAGCAAGGACCGGCGCAAGATGTTTCTGGACCTCAAGATCGACGACCGCTTCGTGCAGGGAACCGTGGACCTGAAGACCGGTAAATTTCAGACTTGGGGAATCACGGATTTCTTCATCAACCACGGCCAGATCAACCCCGAAAACGATGATCTCGCCCTCGCCGCATGGGAGGTCAACTGGAAGGACGCCAAGGGCGTGGAACATCCCATCCACAAGGTGAACGGCATCTATCCGCGGCTTTGGTTGCTGCGGCCGGACGGTTCCAGGAAGATGATCCCCTCCATGACCAATTACGCCACCCACGAATACTGGACCGCCGACGGCAAGGGCTTCTATTTCTGCTCGGGCGGCAAAGGAGTGATCCTCCACGACTTGGCTACTGGGAAACAGAAGGTGGTGGTAAGGCACAAAGCCTCCCACGCTGCCATGACTGCCGATCTCTCCGGCGTGACCTTCGACTTCGGCGTCGGCCCATGGTGGCGCGGAGGAGCCATGGGCGTCGCCTTCTGGAACACCAAAACCGGCAAAGTCGTCTATCTCTACCGGAAATATCCTGCCTACAACACTCAGGATAACCCGAGCAAACTCCACCCCGATTCCCATCCGCACTTTGCCTGTGGCGATAAATACGTCGTCACCACCGTCAACGCCGGCAAACAGCGCATGGAACTCTCGGTCACACCCACGAAGCAGTTGTTTGAAATGACCAAGTGATCCCTGGTCCTGGCGTACGAAAAAGCCGCCGATGCAGAAGCACCGACGGCTTTTTTCTTTTTGAGCCAGCCCGGACTATTTTTCGCTCGGCTGGGCGCTGCCATTCAAGTTGCGGACGACCCGGATCAGGTCGGGGAAAACGTCCCGCCAGAATCCGGCCGGGACCTCGTTGGCATGCAGAAGTTGAAATTGACGGCTGGAGAGCGCCAATCGGAATCGGACGTCGTCCTGCTTCATGCGGCGGCTCAAAACCTTCACCAGCTGATGCCGGGCACTCTCGGGAAGTTGTTCCCACGAAACGTCCCGGATCTCATCCCGGAGCCGATAACGGACCCGTTCCGGCGTCACCGCCACAAGGGTCGCAGGAGTGTGCCCATCCGGGGTGAAAATGATGCCGTTGGCATGATCAATGAGTTTCAACGCCCACAGAAATTCCTTCTGCACCTTCGCTTCGACGGGAAGCTGTTTTTTCCAAAGCTGGAAACGATGGAGCATCGCCTGTTCCTCCTTCGTGGAGTGAATACTGGAGGGCAGGTAGCGGTCCGCCGCCTCGATGGCAGTACGGAGCGCCGCATTGTCACCGGCGAGGCTGGCATAGAAACCGGTCAGCATCCCTGTGCAGTAACGGTCCAACTCCTTCTGGAGCGCGGCGATGCGTTTGTGCATCTGCTGTTCTTTCTGTCGGAGACGTTCGGCAACGGCTCTGGCTTCCTCCGCCTCTGCGGCGGCGCGGGCGGCCGCGACTTTGGCCTTCGCCTCTGCGGCAGCATCCGCCTTCTGCTGTGCCTGCATCCGGACCTTCAGATCGGCCAGATAAGCGGCATGTGCCTTTTCCCGGGCAGGAGCGAAACAATGGCTCTCATCCAACTGGGCAAACGCGACGTAGAGATCGGCAAGGAGTTTCCGCTCCGCAACGTTTCTGGGCGTCCCCTCGGGAGAGTTCAGAAAAGCGAGGACGTCGCTTATCGTTTTCTCCGGAGCATTGGTGTTGTAAAGTTCCATGACGAAGGCCCCGACCTGTTTCTGGAAGTCCGGCCGGACAGCATCGGAGGCGATCCGCCCCACCGGCGGCAGTTCTTTCTTGGCGGTGCCGAAGAATTTCCAGCAGAAAACGCCTCCAACGCAGAGAATGCCGATAAAGACCAGCGTCATCATCGGACGGATCAACTTATGGATGGAGAAATGTTTTTTGACGGGCGCCTCGGAGACCTCCGCCGCCTCCCCTTCCGAAGCGCTGTCTGCAATCGTCTTGCCATCCTCCGGAACCACAGGGACCGGGTCGAACGCGCCGCCATCCTGCGGAGCCGGCACAGACGCGGCATCCGGTTTGGCCTTGGTCTTTCCCCGGCCGGCGGAAGCGGACGCTCCCGTTTTGCGGAAAAGTTTCATCTTCGGGATCGCTGCGGATTCCGCATCCACGGGCCGCTGGGAAAGGAAGAGTTCCAGGGCTTTGATCAGAGGTTCAGGGCTCTGATAACGCTCTGCCGGATCCTTCGCCATCATCTTCATGATGATGTTGTTCAACACGTCCGGCACGTCCGGATTGACGCTTTTTGGCGGTTCCAAGGTACCGAGGACGTGGAGTTTTGCCGTTTCCGCCGGCGTCTCCGCCACATAGGGGAAGCGTCCGGTCACGAACTGAAAAAAGGTCGCGCCGAGGCTGTACAAGTCACTGCGGACGTCGGTAGGAATGCCGGTGAGTTGTTCGGGACTAATGTATTGCGGAGTTCCGAGGACCTCATCGCCATCGGTATTCTCCGTGCCGGAACGCTGGGCAAGTCCCAAATCCGCCAGTTTCGCCACGCCCCGGGCATCCAGCATGATGTTGTCCGGCTTGATATCGTGATGGACCATGCGCTGTTCCGTCCAAATGGCATTCAGCGCACGGGCAATCTCGCAGATCACCTTGGCCGCAAGGTTGAAATCCATCACTTTTTCGCGCTTCAGCAGTTGCTTGCAGGTCTCACCCTTGATGTACTCCATGGCGAAATAGAAGAGTCCGTCATCCTGTCCAACGGCATAGGCCTGGACCACGTTGGGATGGCTGATCTTGGCGGCGGCGCGGGCCTCCCGGACGAGGCTGTCCACGTAATCCCTGTCGTTTGCGAACTTACCCTGAATGACCTTCAACGCCACCGGACGGTCCAGCGAAATCTGCTGTGCGAGCAGAACCTCGCCCATACCTCCGCGGCTGATGAATTTCTGGATCAGAAAATCTCCGATCACAGAACCGGGAGAAGTCACGCTCTCCGGGAACGGCTGCAGTTCCTGACAATGCGGACAACTGGCAAGATCCTCCCCGGAGGGATGATCGACCTCAAAGACCTTCTGACATTTTTGACAATAGAGCTTCATTTATTGACATCCTGATCAAAGTAGTATCGAATGATCGCATTTTTCCGCAAACGGTTGGTGTATGCCCTCATGCTTTTCTCCCGCTGTCTCTGCTCCATCTCCCGGCGGATCCGGGGGGAAAGCGCGGCGAAATCCACCTCCTCCGGCGGATAATGCTTGAGAATTTTCAACCAGATAATCCCTTCCGGCGTGGTGATGGGACCATAGACCTTTCCCTCCTGGATCCCCTCGCGGAGGGCGGCGGAAAAATCCGGACGGATCCGTTTCACGGCGATGCGTCCCAGCGATCCGCCGTTCTCCCGGGCGGGTCCGGTGGAAAAACTGGCGGCGAGCTGTCCGAACTTTTCCGGAGAATGCTTCAACACCTCCCTGACTTCCTGCTGGACCTGCAACGCATTTTCTCCGGCGGCAGGCAACTGGATCATGGCCAGTTCCACGCTCTCCGGCGTGGCGAAATCGGCCATGTGCTCCTGATAATACTTGTAAACGTCCTCCGGAGTGATGAAGTTTTCCATATGGCTGATTTGAAAAATCATCACCTGACAGATGATCCGCTCCTCGACGTCCTTGCGGACCTCCTCAATCGAAGTGCCATCCTCACGGAGTTTGCGGATGAACTCCCCGCGGGAGCGGTGACCGGACCGTTCGGCCATCTCATCCAGTTCCGATTCGATGTCGCGCTCTGTCACCCGGAATTCCCTTTCCCTGTAGTCCGCGACCATCAGTTTGCGGTCGATGATGGTGTCGAGGGCATCCTTTCGGAAGCGCAATACCGCCTGCGTCAACTGAGGGCCCGAATAGGCGGCGGCGGCCTGATTTTCCAAGGCGCGGGTCATGGGCAGGATCTCCTCCAAGGTGATCCCCTCGCCATTGACCGAAGCGAGGACCGCATTCATCGCCGCAGGAGCCTTGTCGGCGCCCAAGGCGGCGACCCCCACCGCCGTCATCGTAAAAAATATCAGTATTGTCCGGATCATTCGCATTATCCTTCGCTCTTTTCTGCGGATTCTCCGCTCCGCCGGCACATCTCCCGAAAAGTCAGCCGCGGCACGGAAAGAAACATTCCATAAAATATAGACTGCTTTCCCGAAAATACAAGTTTTTCCTCTTGTAAATTAACGCTTTTATCAGTATAGTAGGCGCAAGCAATATCGATTACGGCCAGAAACCGTCTTCTGCCTGCTTGCAGAACATGGCTTCGGGAGCAGGAGAAAAGCGAATTGGAGATTACAATACATGACCTTGCCTTCGGCGGAGAAGCCGTCGGGCGCCTGGAAGACGGCAGGATCGCCTTTGTCCGCGGCGCGCTGCCCGGAGAGCGGATCGTCATCCGCATCCGGGAGGAGAAACGCTCCTTCGTCCGTGCGGATCTGGAGCAGATACTGACCCCTTCGCCCTCCCGAATCCCGCCGGAATGTCCTCACTTCGGGGCCTGCCCCGGATGCTCCTATTTGCACTGCACCTACGGGGAGGAGTTGGAGGCCAAGCAGAAGCAACTGGTCCATTTCCTCACCCTGGGCGGTCTGGTCCGGCCGGATCGGATCCGTCCGCCCTTTCCCGCGCCGGACAGATTCGGAAACCGCAACCGCATCAAGCTTGCAGTCGATACCGATCAGGCCGGATGCGCCATACTCGGCTACCGGGGTTGGGATAACCGGACCATCGTTCCGATCCAACGCTGTCCCCTCGCGAAAGAGGCCATCAATGAGGCGCTGAAAGCCTACGCCCCGCCGGAAGATGCGGCCTCCGTCACGTTCCGCTTCACCGGAGCGGAAGGGGTGCGGATCAGTTGCGGCGATGACAAAACGGCAGGGCTTCTGCACTACGAACTGCCCGGCCACGGGATCTTTGCCGTGCCGGAAACCTCCTTCTTTCAGACCAATATCCCCGTTGCGGCGGAATTGCTCCGGCGTACCGTGGAAATGCTCGGGGATTTCGGGAGCCGGAACCTTCTTGAACTCTACTGCGGCGCCGGTGTGTTCTCCATTGCCGCCGCAGAAGCACTCCCGGAACTGCATTGTACCGGCGTGGAGCTGGACCGTTCCGCGATCCAGTGCGCCCGCACCAACGCAGTTTCCCATAACGTCGGAGAGCGTTGCCGTTTCCTCGCCGAGGATGCGGCACGCTATCTGAAGCACGCTGTTCATCATCCCGGGGGCCTGAAGGACCGGATCGTGCTGGTGGACCCGCCCCGCAGCGGACTGCATCCGGACATGATTCAGATGATCGGCAGAAGCGGTGCAGCGGGACTCCTGTACGTCTCCTGCGCTCCGGACACGCTGCGCCGGGACTTGGAACGGCTGGATAAAGCCGGCTACTCCGTTGTGGAAAGCGGTCTTCTGGACATGTTCCCCGGGACGGCTCACTTCGAGACCGTATCCCGCCTGACCCGGAAAGCCTGAAATTCCATCTGCCCGGCAAAAGACGAAAAAGCGGGGAAACTCCAGCCGCGGCGGGAAAGATCCGTTTGCTTTTTCAAAACAATAATGCTATATTAATGCAGAATTATACGCATAAGGACAGCATTTCTGCGGAACAAGCGCGGAAACGTGAAAAATCAGGAGCAAAAATCCATGGATCGAAAACTGTTTTTGCCGGTGTTTGCGGCCGTCGCCTCTTTGGCCCTGCTCTCCGGATGTTATGATTATCCCCGTCCCGCCGCCGCCGTGCTGGGAGATTCCTATTCCCAGCGCGAGAAAGATGAACGGGATGAACTCTTCAAAGGGCTCTCCATGTTGACGCTGTCGGATGCCCAGCGCATCGCCCTCATCAACAACCCGACCTACCTCTCCGCATATCATGCGGTGAGCGCGGCCAGAATGCGCTACTATCAGGCGATCGGCGCCTACTCCCCCACCATCAAGGCGGGGTTCGGACTGGAAAATTCTTATTCGGCCGACTACAACCAGACCTACTACAACAATGAAGCCGTCACCCGCGACAAATCCTTCACCACCCAAACGACCGTCACCGCCAATTTGCTTCTCTTCGACGGATTCGCCCGAACCTTCAAGATGCTGGCCGCCAAGCACAGCATGGAATATCAGAAACACATGGAAGGCGATGCCTGCCGTACCCTGATGCTTGCAGTGGCACAGGCGTACAATCAGGTCCTGCTGGCCATCGAAAAGCGCCGGATCGCGCAGGAAGACCGGGACTTCCAGAAGATCTCCCTGAAGGATACCCGCTACAAATTCGAAGCCGGTGCCGTCCCCCTCAGCGACGTCCTGAACTTTGAGATTCTGATGAACAACGCCGACGTTTCCATGATCGCGGCGGAATATCAGTACGAGACCGCCATCTACGCCTTGGCCGTGCTGATGGGATATCCTGCGGGCATTCTGCCGGATTCGGTGCATTTCCCCACGGATTTCAAATCCAATTTCACCGAACTTCCCGCCGTTGAGATCTTCCTGGATACGGCTCTTGCAAACCGTTCCGACCTGAAGGCTTACCGCGAGCAGCTGGAAGTCGCCCGCTATCAGGTCTATCAGACTTACAGCGCCTATTCGCCCACGGTGAACGCATATGCGGCCTTTGCCTACACGACCTCGGCCAAGAACAATGGACACCCCGTTGACGAGCGCACCTATTCCAACGGTCCCAATTTCTCATACGGCATCACCGCCGACTGGACGATCTTCAACGGATTCATCCGCTACAACACCATGCGGGAATATCAGGCAGCCTTCGCCGTCGCGGACTACAACGTGGCCAACCAGTGGCTCTCCGTCGTACAGGAGGTCCGGACCGCATACGCATCCTATGTGCAGAGCATCCGGACCACCAAGTTGTACAAGCAGACCCGGGACCTCTCTGCAAAGCAGCGGGATCTGGTAGATGACGAGTACCGTGCCGGCAATACCGAGTTGACCCGTCTCAATGAAGCGCAGCGCGACCTTGTGGAAGCCGAGACCAATCTGGCGTCCAGTTTCATCAACATCCAAAACGCCAAGGCCCTGCTGGATTCGGCGGTCGGCGTCAACAATGCGGATTACTACAAGAACATGGAGCAGAAACCGGAATCCATCCCCGGCTTGGGCGCGGCTAAACTGAATCAGGCCGCCATTGATACAAAGCAGACCTCCGGCCAAATCCCGCAGACACGAATCGTGAATCCGCAAGCCAAGTCTGTGACCCCTGCGGCCGCGCAGATCCTCCAGCAAAACGCCCAACCTGCCCAAACCGCCACTCCGGCGGCTCCGGCGGCTCCGGCTATCAC
>DCGG01000083.1:14910-21343 GCA_002315455.1 Lentisphaeria bacterium UBA1784 | reverse complement strand
CCGGTAACTCCGGCCACTCCGGCGGTTCCGGCCATCAAGCAGGCCCCAAAGCCGGCCGCCCCGGCGCCCGTCAAGGAGGAACCCGTCCCGGCAAAAAAGGATGCGGAGCAGAAACCGACGGCAATTCCCAGCACGGCCCCTGCGATCCCGCAGTCTCCCACGGCGCCCCCCGTTCATTGATCTTCAGGATTCAGCGTCTTGCAGGCCCAGCAGAGAATAAACAATGCTGTTCAAGCATAACAAGCACCTTCCGGTGGTGACCGCCGGAGCGGACGTTCTGAAACAGGTCGCAAAACCCGTGGACAAGATCACGCAGGAAGTGCGGGCTTTTGTACAGGAGATGCTCCGGTCCATGCGCGACTTCGAGGGGATCGGTTTGGCGGCTCCGCAGGTGGGCAGTTCCCTCCGGCTGGTGGTCATTGAGATCCCACGAGAAGAACTGCACAACCGCGGCAAGAATGCAACGTCCGGAGAAAAACTTCTTCTGCCACAGATGCCCATCGCCATGGTCAATCCCAGGATCGTGGAGCGTTCTCAAAATCTGGCGGAGCGGGAGGAAGGATGTCTTTCCGTCCCCTCCATCTATGCGCCGGTCGTCCGGCCCGCCGAAGTCACGGTGGAGTTCACGAGTCTTGACGGAAAATTGATCAAAGCCCATTGCGGCGGTCTCCTCGCCCGCTGTATTCAGCATGAGTTGGATCACTTGGACGGACTTCTTTTCACCGACCGCCTCAGTCCGGCGGCGGCGGAGACCGTTGCGTCCGAACTGAACGCCCTGATCGACAGCGGCGCAAAAAACGGTTTCACCCGGGTCCGCAAATGAATCGTCCCATCGGTTTCCTGAAGGCATTTTTCGGATGCTGTTCCGGAACGGCGGTCTTTGGACGGCTGAAGGACCACCCGTGGATACGAATCGTTTGGCATACCATCCTGCTCTCTTTTCTTGCGGCCGTCATCGTGACCGGCTTCGAGATGAACCGTTTCGTTCCTCAATGGCAGCGTCAGGAACAGGTTTTCCGTTCCGCCTTCGGGGACCGGATCTCCTTCTCCGACGATCAGGTGATCCCGGAGAAAGCTCCGGAAAAGAACCGCCTTCTTCCCCTGCCCCAGGATACGCTTCTCGCCTATGTGGGCACGGGAGAATCCGGCGTGGAACTTCCCCGGAAGGAACTTCCTCTCGTTCAGAACCTGATCGTCTGGAGTGCATCCGATTTCGCCTCTGCCCGGCAGACCGCCCCCGGAGAATGGCTCTTCGGAAAGTGCATTCTCCATGACGGGAAAGCCCGTTCCATCGGGAAAATGACGGAACTCCACACCGAGGAGTTGATTCGGAACGTCCGGAATTTTCGGCAGAAAAATTGGTTCTCCGCGCCTGCACAAGAGGAGGACGGCCGGATCACGGTCACAGTCCGAACCTTGGGCAGGATCGCGGCGTGGTTGACCGGAGCAACGCTTTTCCTGTTGAACTTTTTTGATTTTCTGTTCAGCCAATGGATCCTCACCGGGATCTATGCCGGAGTCTTCGCTATCTTCAACGCAAAGCGGTTGCGCCATCTTACACTGCGGCAATTCTGGAAGTGCGGGCTCTACGCAGGATTTCCGGCGTTGGCGGTGGGTGCCTGCTGGCCCGCGCTGGAACTTCCGTTTCTGGACTTTCGTCTGGTCTATATGGTCGGACTGGTATTCTACTGGATGGCTGTAATCGGCCGCATGGAACGCAGTGCCGATTCGCAGGATCATAATGGAGGGGAGTAAAATGAATCCTGATTTCGAGCGGAATTTCTTCCGCATGCAGAACTGGTATCCCTACGTCTCTGCTCATACCTTTCTCACCGCCTTCGTGCCCCTGCGTTGCGATGCGGTGGAACTGCTGGCAGAGGGAGTGAACGGCGAATTCGCACAGGACCGGGACAAGTGCGCCACCAGCAAGCAGGTCATCAAAGATCTGGATCTGGCCATGGAGATCTTTCCCAGCAACCGTTTCCTCACGGTGGACACTTGTGCGCCCACGGATACCGAACGATTCGCCTCCAAAGGCGGAGCGGTCCACTCCGCACGAAGCGCGTGGCACTTCATGCTGCGCAGTCTGAAGGTGGCACAGGCGGCGGCGGCCGGGGACGTGAATTTCCTCTGCATCCGTCCCTTCCGCACCTTGAACCGCACCCGGGAGTTCCGGCTTTTTATTTGGAACGGGACCCTTTCCGCCATGAGCCAATACAATCTGGACCGGCATTTCGTCCGTCTGGAAAAGGTGAAGGAGGAGTACTGGAAACTGGCAGAAAAGTTTGTGGAACAACTCTGCTGGGCCCTGCCGATCAAGACCTTGGTCATGGATATCTACGTCACCAGCGACAACAAGGTCCTGATTATCGACCTCAATCCATGGGGATGCGATACGGATCCTCTGCTTCTGCGCTCCTGGGACCGGGATTGGAGCAAACCGGCGGGGATCGTGCTGATGGATCCACCCACCGCCATCACCGGCAAAGTCAACGTCTCCTTCTGAATCCTTCCCGGTGCGGCGAAACGCACGAATTTGGGATCAACGGCGGAAAAATCAGTTTCCCGCCGTTTTCTTTTTACCCGGGCGGAAGGCAAGCATCTCCCATGCCACGCAGACCCCGGTGAACAGGTAACACGCGGGGATCAGGAAGAAACTGTACCGCAGAGCGATCTGATCCCCCAGCGCTCCCATGAGCCAGGTGAAGAATCCGCACCCCGGCACTCCGGCGCAGGAGAGCAGGATGAAGATGATCGTGGAATCCAGCTTCAGCCGGGCCACGCAGTGGGATTGGATGCAGGGCCAAAAGGGTCCGCTGGCGATCCCGAGAACGAAGAGTACCGCAAAGAGGAGCCATACGGAACTCAAAAATACCGGGATGATCCCAAAGATCACCCCAAGTGCGGCACAGCCGATGATCAGCCATGGCAGTCGACGTTCCGACACGAACAATCCGGATCCGAGACGGCTCAAAATCATTCCGGCGGCGAAAACGGCGGTCCCGAGGCCGCCTGCAAAAGCACTTCCTGCGTACTCCAGCCGGATGAACGCCGCGGCCCAGAAGGTGAGGCAATACTCCCCGCCGCCAGCGAGAAATATCGCGACAAAGAAGATCCAGAACCGGGAACTCTTCAACACCTCCCTCGTCGCGCCCCAGACCTCCCGCTTCCCGCGGGATGCGTTCTCCGGGAATACCTGCCTGCCCGGCAGCAGAAAAAGGGAAGCGGGGATCAGCGCCAGCAGGAAACAAGTAATCAGGATCATCCGCCACGAAACTCCGCAGGTGAGGGCGACTCCGGCCACCAGCATGGCCCCGACTACCCCCACCGACCAGAAGCCGTGGGTAAACGTCACGTAACGCGACGGTTCGTCGTACTCGTGGAGGGCTTGGACCGCCGGAGTCGCCAGCGCCTCTATGATCCCCTCCCCCAGTCCGGCGACGCACAGGGCGAAGAACAGTATGCCATAGCCGGGCGAAAAGACGCTCATCAAAATGCCGCCGCCCATGACGCAGAGGGCGAGCCCCAGACTCCGGCGCATTCCCCAGCGTCCGGCGATGAAACCGCCAAGCAACATGGTGACCAGCATCGCCGAACTGCGACCGACCTGCAGGGCGCCCCCCGCCCCCTGCCCGCCATCAGTCAGCGGAAACCCCAAGTCGGCGGCGAGTTCCACCAGCACCACCGGGACCGCCACGGAACAGCTGGCGTAGGCGATGAACGAGAGAAAACAGGCGTAATCAAAACGCCCGAAACACATTTTTTTCTGATGCATGAAACAATTCCTTCGATGGTTCAGCCGTCATAAAAAACGGAAGGTACATTCTCATAATGTAACTTCCGTTCGGAGGAAACACAAGGTTTCAGGTGACGTTTCCCTCCGCAGCCCCAAGCTCCGTCACTTGCAGGAGCGGAGAAACTCCTCGTACCCGGCCGCCTGCAGAAGTTCCCGGCGGCGGCGGAAATCGAACCAGTCCTTCCGGGCGGGTTCGCTCCATGCGCACTCGCTTGCGGCATAAAGCCGGGGAAGCGTCTTTGCCTCCACCCGCCACTGGGGGACCATCTCCGTCCAGAGGCAGGCTTCCGCGCCGATGATCGTATCCTTCAACTGTTCCGGCCAGATCACGAAGGGGTCGCATTCATAGACGCCGTCCTCCGGGAGGGCGAACATCCAACTTTCATGAGGTTCCGCCGGAGTTGCAGGATAGTCAAAATAGAGCGACGTGTGAACGGAGTAGATCACCTTGTTCCCGGCAGGAGCGATCCGCAGAGGTTCCCGCAGGTCCAGCCACGCCTGGATGATGGTCTCCTTGGGATAGGTGAGACCGTTGCAGGTACCCCAGATGATGGGAGTCCGGCCGTTCTGCAGGACGAACCGGATCATTTCCACCATGAAATCACGCTCCAATTCCCGCAGGTTGGCGAGTTTCTTATCGTGCATCGCCTTCTGGCAGATGGAACAACTCTCCCAGTTGTCCATATCCGCCTCGTCGCCGCCGATGTGGATGTAAGGGCTGGCCGGGAAGATCTGAAACAGTTCACCGAGGAGCTTCTTGGCGAAAGCTCTCGCTTCCGGACTGCCGATACACCACTCCCGGGGACTTTTGCCATTGGGACAGCGCAGTTCCGGATGGGCGTTCAGAAGCGCCGTGGAGTGCCCCGGCAGGTCGAGTTCCGGAACGATGGTGACGTGGTTAGCCTTGGCGCAGGCGGCAATCTCCCGCAATTCCTCAAGCGAATAGGCGCCATCCGTCATCGTGCCGCGTCCGACGATCTCGGGAACGATCTCGGAAGCGATCCGCCAGCCCTGACTGTCGGTCAGGTGCAGATGCAGAACATTGATCCGGAACCGGGCCAGCGTCCGGATCATGGCAAGCACCCGCTCCTTGCTCTGGAAATGCCGGGAACTGTCCAGCAGAAATCCACGCCAGCGGAACCGGGGACGGTCCTGGATCGTACCGCAATCCAATGCAACATCCCTGCATCCGCCGGCAAACGCAGTCAAAAGCATCTGCGAGAGGGCATTGACGGCGTAGAAGGCTCCGGCGTCATCGGAAGCGGTCAGAATGATCTCCTCCGGGGAGACGGTGAGACTCCACGCCTCCGAGGTCAGCATGGGATCCCGTTGCAGATGCACCTGTGCCCCCTCCCTGCTGCCGGACCGTCTCACCGGAAGCATAAAAAATTCCGCCGTATGAAGAAGTTCTCCCGCAACGGATTCCAAGGCGGGGTCCACAAAGTACGCCTTCCAGTCGGCGACCGGAAAACGCCCGGCCCCGGAGACCACAGTCGCCGGTACCGGGATCAAAGAAGAAAGCGTGCTGATCGGCATGTCGAAGATCCTTTTCTTTCCTGTATATTAACGATTGTATGTGAGTTTTTTTGCATCCGCAAAACTACTTCTTCCGCCGACCGGCCAGTTCCGGAGACTCCACGCCGAAGTTGACGAAAGAGTAGCCGGGCACGTTGGGCGCCGGAGGATTGCCGAAAATGTTCCTCTCCAGATAAAAACTCCCGGGGGAAATGCCGTAAGCCTCTCCGCTCGCCAGATGATGGGGCCCCAGCATGTTCCGGAGAGAAGTCGTCAACTCCAGTTCGACGTGATTGGCACCCTCCTGCAGAAAATCACCGACCTCCCAGGCAAAAGGAAGTCCGAAACGTGCCCCGAGATCCTCGCCGTTGAGTTTCACCCGGCAGGAGTTCGCGCCGTGAAGTTGAAGCCGGAGCCAGCGGGATGATGCCAGTTCCTCCGCCGTCAATTCGAAGTGCTGTTCCAGCACCAGTTTTCCGGCGAAGAAAGGCATTCCAGCCCCCGGCAGGTCCGAAGCCTTCACGGGGGTGAAGGTCAGCGGCGCGCCGAGGCGGAAGGGGCCGTCATAACGGACCGCGTCCCGCAGAAGCGTCTCCACGCGTCCATCGTGGCGCACGGAGAAATCTCCGCAGAGATAGAGGCTCTCCACCTCGAAATCATAGGAGAGTTTGTTCCGCTCGCCCTCGAACTTTTTGGCTCCTTCGATCTGCTGGTAAAGGAATGCCGGCTGAGTGAACCGGGCGGAGAGTCCGATAACGTTGCGTCCCGGCTTCACCCCGCGGGGCAACGTGCTGAGATGGAAGGCTTTGTCAAAGAGATATCCCTCGTCCTCCGGCACGAAGGGGGCGCCGTTGAGGGTGAAGCGGAAACGCTCCGGAGTCTCCGCCGCGAGTTTGAGCGGGGCTCCGAAATCAAAGTCCTCATCGCAGAAGAACTCCACCTCCATCTCCAGATCGCAGTCATGCCCCAGCGCGAGCAGCCGGGTCTGGAGATCAATGACAAAGCAGGAATCCCACTCCCCGCCATCCACCCGGTAGCGGCAATGATCCAGGGTGATGAGATTGCCGGAACTCTTTTTCAGAAGGAAGTTGTCCCGCAGGCGGACCGTGGCGGCAGGGACCG
>DCGG01000083.1:0-14858 GCA_002315455.1 Lentisphaeria bacterium UBA1784 | reverse complement strand
GTGTTCGGCATTCGCCGCAGGAGCGGGATCTGACACGAAGAAGGCGAGAGAACCGGCCCCGGGCAGAAGTCCGTCGAAGCAGAGAGCATCTCCATCGGCGGAGACGTTGTCCAAAATGGAAAGTTTTCCCGTTTCCAGCTCCAGCAGTTCCACCTGCGCGCCGGTGCGGGGCAATGCGAAGCGCAGTCGGGAATTCCTCCTGTAACTGGTGGCGGCGAAGTAATAAAACCAGCCACTGCGTCCGTCGAGAATCACCTTCCGCCGGGTCCCGACAACGCCGGACGCAGGGACGCCATTCTCACAGATCCGGACCCGGTCCGGCTGAAGTTCCGCAGCGGCACGGGCGGCGGCGACCTCCGAATCGAAGGAGGGAAGGTTCCCGAACCACTGCCGGAACCAGGCGTCCGCCGGCACTCCGTCGATGGTGAGGGGGCCGTCCTCCTGCTGATTGCGGACCACCAGAACGGTCCCGCCCTCCTGCTGAAACTCCTTCAGTAGTTTTGCGATCTTGCCGGAAAGGTTGCTCAACTGGGGGACAATCACACAATCGTAGACGACTTTGCCTATGCGAAAACGGCCCTCCTCCACGGAACCGCTTTCATCCACGATGGTCTCGTCAGCATAATGGTGGCCGATTTGCAGGGCATCCAGTTCCCGGGTCAGGCGCTCCAGAGAATCGGAGTAACGCCCCCCCGGGCAGTCACGGTCGATTCCGGCGTAGAGTTTCCACGCGGAGGATTGGGGATGGATCGCCAGCACGCGAACGTCCTGTTCCCCCTCCGCCAGAAGCATCCCGACGCGGGAGACCGCATCGTTGAAACTCCGGTAGTCCTCCCACCACGGCTGATGGTAAAAGGCGCTGGAGGGGAAGTCCCGCTTCCGCAGTCCCCGCAGGGAGTACCCCTGCAGATGGGCGCAGAGATAGTTGATGCCGTGGGCCATCTGTTGCTGGTAGATCCAGCGCATCCCGGTGAAGTCGCACGCCCAGCCGGTCATGGCAAAACTTTCAGTCAGAAGTTGTTTCTGCCCGTACTGTGCAGCAACCGACGCCAGTTGCACCGCAGAGAAGGGCGAAGCCTGCCGGCGCCCGAGGTGATCCACGCCGGGCACGTGATAGTAGCGGTAATGAGGCATGACCGCGCCGTTGCAGGAGAGTTGGGAGATGCAGGACTCCTCCAGCAACTGGTGCCCCGTCAACTGCCAGTTGTGGGCGTCACACCACTCCCGGACCTGCCGGAGGTAGTTCTGCGAAAAAAGTCTGGTACAGAGCCGCCAGAAACGGATCCTCACCGCCGGAGCCGTTGCGGAATCGAGGAAAAGTTCCGGCAGTTCCTTCAGAAGGTCGATGCCGTATTCCTTGCGGTACTCCTCCTCGAGGATGCCGGACCAGAGGATGCCCTGACGGCTCAACTGGGGTTCGTCCGTGAAGATCCCCCGGAGATGCTTCATCAGCGCTGGCGGAAGGGTCTCGTAATAGCGCTGATGCGTGACGCGCAGAAACTCCGCCACAACAGCGGAGTCCATGTTGTCCACGTAGTAGGGATTGACCTCAAAGAAACAGCGCAGAATGCGTCCTCGGGTCCCCTCGGGCAGTTTTTTGCCCAAAAACTCCCGTCCGTCGGCGGAATAGAAGCCGATGGTGTGCTCCCCTTCCCCGGCGCCGGCGGCATCGATCACTTCGTGGCGCAGATACTTCTGCTGATACTTCACTCCGAGACCGTTGACCAGTCCGCCGCCGAAGCCGGAGGGCCAGCCGTTCTCATCGTAAAGCCAGCCGTCCATGCCAAGTTTCGCCGCTTCGTCGAGACAGGCTTCCACGCAGGCCATCCATTCGGGGGAGAGGTATTCGGTCTGCAGTCCGCCTCGGGCGTGCATGAAAAAACCGCCGATCCCGGCCTTGTGCATCTCACGGATCTGCCGGCGCAGTTCTGCGGGGTCCAGTTTTTCGTTCCAGCTCCAGAAGGGCGCCGGACGGTAATGATTCGGAATAAGGTCCAGTTTAAGGTCCATTCTTTCAGTCTCTTCCACACAGTTTCAGTATTGTTCCGGAATGAAAGCCTTGCCGGTGACGGCCCCGGAATCATCGGTGAATAACACTTCGACCCCCCGGCCGGTCTTCCAATGAATGGCGGTCCCGGTATAGTGAGGCTCCACCCCCTCGCCGCGCACGGGCTTGGCTCCGACCACGAGAGGACAGGGCTGCCCCTTGTGATCCATGGGGTCGCCGGGAAGCGTAACGTAACACTTGTGGTTGTGCCCGGAAAGCATCAGATCCGGCTTCACGCCGGTCCGCAGGATCCGGCACCACTCCCGGTAGGTGTCCTCCTCAATGTCGAAGGGCGGCCGGAACTGTTCCGAAAACGGGATATGGCAGAGCACCAGTTTCAGCTTTACGCCGGGCGCGTTGAACTCCTCCCCGCCCTTTTCCGCAAGGTCCCGCAGAAACGCCGTCTCCCGGCGCCGGAAGGCCTCACAGCAGACGGTGTTGCCGTATTCGATCTGCTGGTCCCACTTGTCTTCGGCGCAGTCGAGGGAGAGGCCCCACACGGAGCCGATCCGCCACGAATAGTAGGTAAGACCGTTGCAGGAGGGGGTGACCTCCGCGTACTTTTCCGCAAGAATGCCCCGGAGGTCGTGATTGCCCCGGGCATAGACCACCGGGATCTCTCCTTTTGTCAGCGTTCCGGAGACCTGATAGGGGGCGGCGATGTTCTCCATGGAGCGGCAATCCTCGGGGGTGTCGCCATTCATCACGAGAAGGTCCAGCGTTTCGCCCCGGTCTCCCCAGTAGGAAGCGGCGCGGATGGGCTGTTCGATCAGGGAGTGAGTGTCTGCAATCTGGTAGAGCCGCAGTTCGGAAGCATCCGCCGCCACGGGCCGGAAGGAAAACGAAGCGCACTCCTCATCTTCGGTCTTGGTGTAGTAGGGAAGCCTTTCGATGACCTTGCGCCAGTGGATGGTGTAGCGTTTCTCCCGGTCCAACAATTCAGCGGGGACCGTCATCCGGTGGACCCCGGTGGCGGAACGCAGGATGCCGTTGGATTCATCGTAGAACAGTTCTCCTCCCGTTTCAGCCCACATGAGAGTCTCGGCTCGGACGGGGACCATGATCTGATACTCCCGCCCTACCGCGCAAACCGTGGGCCAGGAAGCGAATACTTCGGAGAAATGACAGGCTCCGGCCATAACGGAAAAATCCCTTTTCTTTGATGCAGTACAACAGATTCCCGGCATAAAATAGCAGAGATTGGTCCGGTTTTCAAGTTCCTCTCCAAAACAGACCGGAAAACAGTTGTAAAACTCCGCAATAAGGATTATATTATTGGATGGTATGTCGCGTATACCGCGAAGAACGGATCAAAAAGAACGATTCTTTTGAAAATAACAGTTTCAAACAGCAAGGAGATGGGATCATGGCAGATGATTTCAACGATCAGGCGCTGATGGATAAGATCGTCAGCTTGTGCAAACGCCGGGGATTTGTGTTCCCCAGTTCCGAGATCTACGGTGGATTCAACGGCTTCTGGGACTACGGTCCCTACGGTGCACGCATGAAACGCGCCATCGAGGCTCTCTGGTGGCACGAGATGGTGGAGACCCGGGACAACGTGGAAGGTCTGGATTCCACCATCATCGCCAATCCCACCATCTGGAAGGCCTCCGGTCACCTGGATCAGTTCAGCGACCTCATGACCGACTGCCGCCAGTGCAAGTCCCGGTACCGCGTGGACCAGATGGAAGATCCCACCACCTGCCCCAACTGCGGTAGCAAGGACCTCACCGAACCCCGGGAGTTCAACCTGATGATGAAGACCTTCGTCGGTCCCGTCTTCGACGAGGACCACGTCGCCTATCTCCGCGCCGAGACCTGCCAGCCCATCTTCGTGGACTTCCACAGCGTCCGGGTCGCCACCCGGCAGAAACTGCCCTTCGGCGTGGCCCAGATCGGCAAGGCCTTCCGGAATGAGATCAATCCCCGGAACTTCACCTTCCGCAGCCGGGAGTTCACCCAGATGGAGATGGAGTTCTTCTGCGATGGCGAGAAGGGCATGGAGTGGTTCGAGTACTGGAAGGCGGAACGCATCCGCTACTACCGCGAAAAACTGGGCTTCGACGACAGCAACATGCGGATCTACGTCCACGAGAAACTGGCCCACTACGCCAAGGCCGCCATCGACATCGAAGTGAAGTTCCCCTTCGGCTGGGGCGAACTGGAAGGCGTCCACCACCGCGGCACCTGGGACCTCTCCCGGCACAGCGAATTCTCCGGTCAGGACCTCCAGTACTTCGACCACGACAACGGCCGCAAGTTCATGCCCACCGTCATTGAGACCAGCGTCGGCCTCGACCGGACCATGCTGGCGATCCTCGCGAAGTCCTACGACGAAGATTCCGCCGCCACCAAGAAGGAAGGCATGGACGAGGACGTCCGCGTGGTGCTGCATCTGCCGCCCATGGTCGCCCCCATTCAGGTGGCGGTACTGCCCCAGTCCAAGAAGCTCAACGAGAACGCCTACGCCCTCTACAAGGACGTGGACCGCTTCTTCCGCTCCGAATACGACGACACCGGTTCCATCGGCAAGCGCTATCGCCGGCAAGACGAAATCGGCACGCCTTTCTGCGTGACCTTCGACTTCGACTCCCTCAACGACAACGCCGTCACCGTCCGCAACCGGGATACCATGCTGCAGGAACGGGTGGGAGTCACCCAGCTCCGTTCCTATCTGGAAGAGAAGATCGGGATGTGAGCCGGACCCCAAAAAAGCAGAAAGGATAAATCATGAGACGGCTGGACTTTCACATTCACTTCAACAGCGATGATCCGAAACTGATGGACGGACTGGCCGCCGCCTGCCGGGAACAGCGCACCTGGGCCTGCATGTCGGGTGGACTGCGCTACGGCGGGCACGACATGGTCCCCAATGAACAAGTCCTCGCTTTCTGCAAGGGGAAGTATTCCGACTGCTTCCTGCCGCTGGCCAAAGTTGACCTCTGGGACAAGGCGGACGCCGATCAGGTCTACCGCTTCGCCGATGCCGGATTCAAAGGGCTGAAGTGCATCTACCCCTACTACGAGTATGATCACGACCTCTACATGCCCGTCTATGAGGCGGCGGAGAAGTGCGGTCTGCCCGTGCTCTTCCACACCGGGAACTACCGCCCCAGCACGTCGGACCTGGAATACCGCCGTCCCATGCTGAAAAACATGAACCCCCTCAATCTGGACCGGATCGCACGCTCCTTCCAGAACCTCCACATGGTCATGGCACATCTGGGTACCAGCATCTGGCGGCACGAAGCGGCGGAATACGTCAAGATCCACGCCAACCTCTACGCCGATCTCGCCGGTTGCGGCGCGTGGCAGGGGGTATCGGCGGATGATCTGACGGAACTGATGCGTCCGGAAATCCAGCGCATCGACTCCACCTACGAGAATTTCGGGAAACTGGTCTTCGGCTCCGATGCCTACGTGACCCATCCCTGGATCGTAGCCAACGCCCAGCGGCACTACGATGCCCTCTGCGACATGACCGGAGTTCCCGATGAGATCCGGAAGCGGATCATGGGCGGAACTGTCGCCGGCTGGATGGGCATCCGGTTGGATGAAGATTGACCTTTATGCTACCTCCGGCAAGGGGAATGTCTCTACCGCCGGATCAACATTTCAGCAGGCTCCGAAACGGAGCGGGAGGGATCTATGGACCGACGGGATTTCTTGAAAAGTGCAGCTCTCCTTTGTGCGTTGGGCGTGGCGGCCCGTGTTGACCGAGCCATCGGCGGAGAAACGAAAAGTTCCTCCGTCCGGGGGGTAGTCCGCCGCCGCTACAAAAACACCGCCATCGAACTCCCGCTTCTGGGCTTCGGCATGATGCGGCTCCCCCTGCGGGGCCGTACCATCGACAAGGCGAAGTCGCAGGCGATGGTGGACCGCGCCATGGCAGCCGGGATCAACTACTTCGATACCGCCTATTTCTACCTCGGCGGTCAGAGCGAATCCTTCGTGGGGGAAGCCCTCCGAAAGTATCCCAGGGACTCCTACTTTGTCGTCTCCAAGATGCCGGTGCGGAAGTTGAAACGCGCCTCTGATCTCGAACTGATCTTTCAGGAACAACTCAGGAAATGCCGCGTGGATCACTTCGATTTCTACATGCTCCACGCGCTGAACGCCAAGATGTTCGATCTCGCCGAAAGACTGAAGGCGTATGACTTCCTGAAGCAGAAGAAGGCGGCAGGCAAGATCCGCTATCTTGGCTTCTCCTTCCACGACACTCCGGAGGTGCTGACCCGTATCGCCGATGCCCATGAGTGGGACTTCGCCCAGATCCAGTTGAACTATCTGGACTGGGAACTCTACCGCTCCCGGGAGCAGTATGAGCTCCTGACCAGCCGGAAGATCCCGGTGATCGTCATGGAACCGCTCCGGGGCGGAAAACTTGCCAATCTGCCGGAAAAAGCGGCCCGCATCCTGAAAAACGCGGCCCCGAACTCCACTCCGGCGGCGTGGGCCTTCCGTTACGCGGCAAGCCTGCCCAACGTAATGACCATCCTGAGCGGCATGTCCCGCATGGACTATCTGGAGGAGAACATCCGCCTCTTTCAGGACATCAAACCGCTCAATGAGCAGGAACAGCGCGTGCTGGCCGCCGCGCTGCGGGTGCTGCGGAACATCGACAGCGTCGCCTGCACCGGCTGTCACTACTGCAAATGCCCCTCCGAGGTCGCCATCCCGGAGATGCTGAAGATCTACAACGAATATCTTGAGGATAAAGACCTCGCCAAATTCCGGAAGGCCTATCAGGCGTTTCCGACGGACAAGCGGGCGGAAAACTGCGTAGCCTGCGGCCGTTGCGTCAAGGCGTGCCCGCAGATGATCCGCATCCCGGAGGAGATGGCGAAAATCGTCAAGCTGGTGAAGAAGTGATTTTCCCCTGATCTTCAGGCGGAGACGAGTGATCGCCTCCGCTTTTTTTGCGGAGAAGGAGAGTCAGACCTGTCGGACGGGTCATGAGTCCTGTCACAAATCGTTGGAGAGGCAAAAAAGGCATAAAAAATGGTACACCCGTCGCGATTCGAACGCGAGACCTTCTACTCCGGAGGCAGACGCTCTATCCAGCTGAGCTACGGGTGCCCATGAAATGTTATTAATATAGCGGTTCTCCTGCGGCTTTGCAAGCGGGAATCAGAGGAAAATCAAAAAATCTTTCCGCGGTTTCCGCAAGAACGCAGCCATTCAGCCCCGCGTGGAAAACTCCACCACGGCACAACGCCGTCCGGCGGCTCCTTCAATGGCGACCGTCAACAGAGTCCCGCTCCGCCAATGGCGCACCGTCATCTCCTCCCCCGGACGCGCCTGCGCCTTGTAGTCCACCCGGATCCGGTCGTAGGTAAAGTCCGGCGGCAACGTACGGTCCGCGGAGATGATGTACTGAGAACTGTTCAAATGGTGGTTGAGATCGATCTGATACTTGTCCACACGAAAGGTCCCGGCCACGATCCCCTCCCCTTCCGGCACGGCGACCTTCCGGGGCAGATACTCCATCTCCGGCGCCTGGGGGTCGATGATGAGCGTGTCTCTGACCGCCTCCGGGAGTTTCAACGGACGCCCCGTGATCATGCTGACGAAGGCTCCCACGGTATGGCTTGCGATGCAGAGTTTGCCGTTGCCATCCCGGATCATGGTGTTGCGGTAGCCGTAGACGTTCCTGCAATCATAGACCGACGTGGTCACGTCAAGTTCGGTTCCATAGGACGGCATTGAAAGGATGTCCATCTGCCGGGATGCAAGAAACATCCCAACCTTCTCCTCCTGAAGAAAGCGGTAGAACTCCCGTTCCGACTCCACCTGAAAGTAGGAACAATCCAGCAGCAATTCCGCGGCCGCGCCCAAGGTGAGACGGGCGTCCGTCCCCACGTCGCGGATCCCCACCCGGTGGTGAATGGTGTACATCTATCGACCCTCCTTTGCGGAGCGGCTTCCAAACCGCTTTCTTCTGAAATAAAGCAGCACCGCCAGTTCCAGAGCAAAGGCTCCGGGTGCCGCCAGAAATGCGAAGCGCAGACCGATGAGGTCCGCAAGAAACCCAACGCACTGAAACAACAGTCCGGCGATTCCCCACGTGCCGCCGACGATCCATGCCATGCGGCTTCCGAGGGAAAGGGTGCTCTGCGCGCCGCGGGCCAGCGCCACCATCTGCGGATAGGCCGAACAGATCATGGCTCCGGAGAGAAACAGCAGGCAGACCGCCCACTTGAAGCAGGAAAAAACGACCAGATAGAGGCAGAATACCGCCAATCCGGGAACCGCAAGCCGGACAATGCTCCGGCTGATCTGTCCCCGGGGTGCAAGAAACGTGCTGAAAAGCACTGCGCCCACCCCGGAACCGAATCCGAACAACATGGCGCTGGCTCCGCCCGCGATCAGGGAATAGCCCTTCATGTGAAGCAGAGTGGGGAGCAATCCCTGCACGATGGCACAGCCGGTGTTGAGCAACGTGGCCGCCCAGAAGAGTTCGCTGAAGGAGAGCTCCTGCCGGACCGCGGAAGCGGCGGTCTGCGGACGCTCCACCGCAAGCCGAAGCCCCACGTGGAGAAGCCAATACAGCAGCAGACCTCCGGGGATCAGCGCCGCCCAAAGCCAGAAGAGCGAATGACTGCCGATCAATCCGCCGAGAAAAGGACCGCAGGCAAACCCGAGGAATCCGGAGAGCATGAAGATCGACGTGGCGAGACTTCCGGAGATCCGGCGGGAGGGAATGGCACAGACCGCGCGCAGACTCTCCGGATGAAGAATGGAGGAACCGACTCCCGAGACGATGATGATTGCAAGCAGAAACCACAGCGCACCGGAGACCGGCGGAACGATGCTGATGAGCGCAAGCGACGAACAGAGGCTCAGTCCGACGCAAATCAGAATGGGACTCCGGGACCGGGCATGAAAGGATCCCACCAGCAACTGGCTGGCATTCCCCACCAGTCCGGAAACGGAGAGCAGAAGCGCCGCCGTTCCCACCGTCAGCGAATACCGGCTGATCAGCACCGGCAGAAATCCGGCAATGGTCCCGCCCAGCGCATCCACGTAGAAATGAGAACAAGTCAGAGCGGAAAGCCGCAATACTGGCAGATATCCGGTGAGTTTCATTTCTTTTTGCCTTTTGCGGAAGTACCGGCGGACTTGACGATTTTTTTCGGCGGAGGTCCGGCGAACTCCCGGACCCCTTTCGCCACGGCGGCGGCAAACCTCCGGCGGGCAGCGGGATCCGCCGCACTGACCGCATCCGACGCATTGGAGAGAAAACCCGCCTCGATCAGCACCGCCGGGATCTCGGAGGTACGAAGGACCACAAAGTTCTGAAAGCGCACGCCGCGGTCCAAACCGCTTCCCGGAGGCGCGACCTGCCGTTGGATCTGCCACGCGAGAGCAGTGTTTTCCGGTAGCGCGCAGACTCCGGCACCGGGAGTGCAGGCAAAGGTCTCGACCCCTCTCACGGAAGCATTTCCCGCCGCATTGTGATGGATGGAAAGGAAGAGATCCGCCTTGTGTTTCTTTGCCAGCGGACTGCGCTCCTCCAGGGGGATGAACCGGTCATCATCCCGGGTGAGACAGACCTGAAATCCCTGTTTTTCCAACTGCGTTTTCAGCTCCTTCGCCAAAGCGAGGTTGAGATCCTTTTCCCGGTCTTTCAGGACGCTGAGGGTCCCGCGGTCCTTGCCGCCGTGCCCCGGGTCCAGCAGAACCGTGCGGATGGTGCCCCGGGCCCTTCCGCCGGCGAGCAGAGGCGCCGCCACCTGATCGAACATCCGGGGAGAAAAGGCGTTGTCACCCTTCCCCGGAGCCTCGGGAAGCCAGAGGTTCGTTCCCCGGAAAGTGGTGCGGATCATGCCGATCTGAAAGGAAAACGTCTCCTTTCCGCAGGAAAAGGTCCCCGTCTTGCCGGAATAGACCGGAGCATTCTGCGGTTGCGCCGGAGCGGAATCCGTCTTGCGGATCTTCTTCACGATGGCTTTGAAGGGAGATCCCATCTTTTCAGGCAGAGAGGTCTGGCATCCGCTCATAAGCAGAACGCCTGCCGCCATGGCCGGAAAAAAGAAAAAACGCATCTTCGCAATCATCAGCATTATTTTCAGAGTATCCCAAAGTGAATGGCCGGAAAAAAGGCCGTCAAATTTTCATCTAAAATACACCGGTTTCCCGAAAAAAACAAGGTTCTCCGTTGCCCTTTTTCCCGATATGTGCTATATTATTCAAACAATTGACGTCGGTACATCATTTTCACTGGATATTCTATGCGTTATCGTCCTGACAAACATCGCCTTCCGCCCTGCACAGTCTCCGGGGTGCTTCTGGTTGACAAGCCCAGGGACTGGACCAGTTTCGACGTGGTCAACTTCGTGCGCGCGAGGTTCAACGTCCCGAAGGTCGGACACTGCGGCACGCTTGACCCCGCCGCCACCGGATTGCTGGTGCTGGTGCTGGGAAAATTCACCGCCTACAGCGCGAAACTCTCCGGGGACGACAAGATTTATGAGGCGACGCTGCAACTGGGCATGACCACCGATTCCGGGGACCTTGAGGGCGAAGTGCTGACGAAGACCGATCCCTCCGGACTCACACCGGAACAGATCAGGGAGGCGTTGCTCTCCTTCGTGGGAGATCAGATGCAGAAACCGCCCATGGTCTCCGCAGTGAAGGTGGGCGGGCAGAAACTCTACGAACTGGCCCGCAAAGGGATCGAAGTGGAGCGGGAGGCCAAACCAATCACCGTCTTTTCCATCGACGTCACCCGGCTGGAGCCGCCCTTCTGCGATTTCACGCTGCACTGCAGCAAAGGGACTTACGTCCGCACGCTCTGTGATGACGTGGGGCGCAAACTGGGCTGCGGCGGAGTTCTTGCTGCACTCCGGCGCACCCGGAGCGGACGCTTCCAACTAAAGGATGCCGTCACCGTCGATGAACTCAAAACTCTGGATCAGGAGGGTTTCGCCAAAGTTGCGGCGGACCAGCTGATCCGGTTTGCAGAGGAGAAGTAATCCCATGGAGAAGAAAGAGTTTTCCATCGCGGAATTCGATGCCGTCATCTCCGAAATGCAGGGGGCGTTCTCCATCAATGACGTGATCAAAAAGCTGGGCGGAAGCCGGAGCAAGGCCTTCCGGGACCGCGTGGAACGTCTGCTGAACGGCGAAGGGAAATTCTTCTTCGACGGCGACAGCGGATATCACCGGATCGCCGACTTTTTCAACGGTTTCGAATTTCTGGTGACCCCGGATGACTGGGAGATCGCCCAAGGTATCCTCTTCCCCGGACATCGTTTCACACCCTTCCTTTCCGCGGAGGTATTCCCCTCTGAGATTACCTTCAGAAACGGCAGAACAGAGGTCCCGCTGAAGGAACTGACCCTGCCCCTTGGGAAGGTGTTCCGCTATCACACGCTGTTGGGTTCTGATCAGGTTTTCGACTTCCTCATTGCGGAGTCCGCCGCCAACGCAAAACTGGCCGTTTCCGCGCGTCCCGGCGATCCGGTGACGCTGGGAGCATTCGATCTCGCGGAATTCTATTGCAAACACGGATTTTCCGCAGGAGACGCCCTGAAATGCAAGGTCATCGACTACGAGAAGGGCGAAGTGAGTTTTCAGTATCTCTCCGGCGAGCGGCGCGCTGCCAAGGCACGCAGGGAGTTCGCGGATGCGCTGGATTCCGCCCTGGAGCAGGTGATCGGACGCTTCGAAGGCTATCTCGACATCGGGGAACAGCTCAGTTGGGCCTTCTACCTCGGCGGGGAAACGCTGAAGTCCGCCGCCGCGTCCATGGATGAATATTTATCCGACTCTCCCCGGGCCGAGATCCGGGCGGACGGAGATCACGCCATCCTCTCCCTCCGGACGACGGTAGCTTCCGCAGGAGACGACGTCCCAGAACTCCCCGAAGGCATCGGCGTCTCACGGGGCGAAACGTCGGACGTGGGTGCGATTCTGAAGGAGGTCGGCTCCATCCTGACTCCCGTGGAGGTGGAGAGTTTCATTTTGGACCAATGCAGCCTCCGGGACCTGAACTACGAAAACTTTTACAGCCGCGCCTTCGGCCACGGCGAACTTCATTTCGCCGATGCCGGTCAGGAGGCCGTGCTGATGAACTTCCTCGAAGAGCGCTTCGAGTACCTCACAGAAAACTACAATCGTCCCGACGACGAACCCAAGGCTCCCCTCCGGAGCCGCATCCTCGATCTGGTGGACGCCCGGCAGGAACTTTTCCAGTTCCTCGCCGAACGGGAAAAGGAACCCGACCACGAGACGACACACCTGCTCCACCATTTGGCGGAAGGTGCGCTCCAATTGGACGAGGTGCTGGGCATGCTGAACGATCCCGGCTTCACCCCCTCCCCCGAGGAACTGGAGCATCTGGAGGATCTGATCGACCGCCGGGAAGACGAGCAGAGCGAAATCATGGAATCCATTGAAAATATTCAACCGGAGGACGGCTCCGCCGCCTCCAAACAGAAGGAAGAAACAAGGTGAAACTTCTTGCAAGCGGTAATGAAGCCATTGCCATGGCGGCCCTCGATTGCGCCGTCGATCTTGGTTGCGGCTATCCGGGGACGCCCTCCTCGGAGATCCTGGATGAGTTCAGCCGCATGGGCGGACGGGCCGAGTGGGAACCCAACGAGAAATGCGCGCTGGAAACCGCCATCGGCGTCGCCCTTGCCAACGGTCGCGCCCTCGTCACCATGAAACACGTCGGACTCAACGTCGCGGCCGACCCCCTCTTCACCATCGCCTACTCCGGAACCAACGGCGGTCTGGTCATCGTTTCCGCCGACGACCCCGGCATGGCCTCCAGTCAGAACGAGCAGGACAACCGGCGCTATGCCAATTCCGCCGGCGTTCCGATGTTCGAGCCCTCCGACAGTCAGGAGTGCTACGATTTCCTGATCGAAGCCTTCAAACTGGCGGACCGTTTCCGCTCCCCCGTGCTGTTCCGGGTCACCACCAGGGTCTGCCACTCCAAGTGTGTCATGGACCGTCACGGAAAAGGCCTCTCCCCCCGGCAGGCGGAGTTCGTCAAGGATCCGACCCTCAACGTCATGGTCCCCGCCTTCGCCCGCAAAGCCCACCGCAGGCTCCGGGCCGACCTCAAAGCCATGCAGAAATGGAACGAAGAAGGCTCCTTCGTCAAGGAAGTCCGGAACGGCAGCGAACTGGGCGTTGTGACCAGCGGCATCAGTTTCCAGCACGTGCTGGATGCCGATCCCTCCGTCTCTGTGCTGAAACTGGGCATGACCTGGCCCCTCCCCGTGGAGCGGGTGAAAAAGTTCGCCGCATCCGTGAAGCGCTGCATCGCGGTGGAGGAGGGAGATCCCGCCCTCGGCGAAATGCTCCGCGCCGCCGGAGTCCCGGTGGAAAGTCCCGATGAAAGTTTCCGCTTCGGCGAATTGAACGTGGATAGAGTCCGCAAACTTCTGAAGAACGATCTGACTCCCGATCCAGTCGCGGCTCCCGGCAAACCGCCCCAGCTCTGCCCCGGATGTCCCCACCGCGCTTCCTATGAAGCGCTTCGGGACCTGAACTGCATCGTCTCCGGTGATATCGGATGCTACACGCTGGGCGTCATGCCGCCCTTCAACGCGGTCCACTGCTGCGTCTGCATGGGCGCCAGCGTCACCGTGGGTTTGGGATTGCGCAAGATGCTCCCCGAAGCGGAAGCCCGCCGGGTGGTGAGCGTCATCGGCGACAGCACCTTCTTCCACACCGGAATCAACGGCGTGGTGGAGATGGTTTACAATCCGCCGGCCACGGGACACGTGCTGGTGATCCTCGATAACAGCACCACCGCCATGACCGGACTGCAGGAGCATCCCGGAACCGGCCGAAAACTGGACCACTCCCCCGCTCCGGCGGTTTCCATCGAATCGGTCGTTCGCGGGATCGGCATCAGGAACGTGGACATCGTTGACACCACCGCCGAACCGGAGCGCTTCCGGGAACTGCTGAAGCAGCGGCTTGCCGAGAACTCCTGCAGCGTGATCATCGCCCGCCGTCCCTGCATTCTGGCGATGGCCAAGGCGAAAACTTATCAGGCAAAGAAGGAAAACAACTGAAAATGGCTGTGAAAAATATTGTTGTCGCCGGACTCGGCGGTCAGGGTGTCCTCAAGGTCACGGACATCCTCGCAGATGCCCTGTTTCTCTGCGGATATGACGTAAAAAAAAGCGAAGTCCACGGCATGAGCCAGCGCGGAGGATCAGTCTCCAGCGAAGTGCGCTTCGGAGATCGCGTGGCCAGCCCCATGGTCCCCATGGGAGAGTGCGACATCCTTGCGGTTCTGGATTCCACGCAGGTGGAGGTCGTTCAGGCCAAACTCCGCAAAGGCGGCATTCTGATTACACCGGATGACGTTCCCAAAGAGCAGTTGAAGCACCCCAAGGCGCTGAACACCATGATCCTTGGCGCCATCGCCAAGCACCTCGACGTGAAAGCGGAAATCTGGGATCAGGCCCTCGCTTCGGCCTTCCCCGAAAAACTTCTGGAACTGAACCGGGAGATGTTCGCCCTCGGCAAAAAATAAAAACAGCCCAGAGCGTTCCATGAATCCATACGGAGCGGATCCGGTATCAGCGCGGACCCGCTTTTTTTTACGATGTGCCGGAATTTTCCCCGCCTTTTTGCAAAAAGCGATGTAAAATAGTTGATTTTTGGCTTGAATTTCTGTTTTCGGCAGGCTATATTAAGAAACATAAAGCGGAGAGATGGTCGAGTGGTCGAAGGCGCCACATTGGAAATGTGGTGTGGGGCAACTCACCGAGGGTTCGAATCCCTCTCTCTCCGCCATTTTTGTACCCTTCAAAAAATCAGCAGCGAAATTTAA
>DCGG01000023.1:7260-19539 GCA_002315455.1 Lentisphaeria bacterium UBA1784 | reverse complement strand
GATTATCCTTACCTCCGGCATGGGATTAACGGTTAAAGTCCGGCTCGCCGCCAACCTGACGGTTGGTCATGGCACCGCCGTCATTCTTCATCAACCTGCTGTTCTTCGTCACCGCCCGGTTGATGAAGAATGACGGCGGTGCCATGACCAACCGTCAGGTTGGCGGCGAGCCGGACTTTAACCGTTAATCCCATGCCGGAGGTAAGGATAATCATGAAAAACGATTTCAAGAAAACCATGAGGGTGCTTCTTCCGGCCGCCGTGCTGCTGACGGTTTCCGTCTCGGCCGGTGAGGTTACGCCGGAGATGAAGAGTTTCGTCAATCGGGTGGATCTCGGCCGTCAGGAGGTCGAGAGCCGCGCGGATGCCCTGACGCAGGAGGGCAATCGTCTGCTCTCCGAGGGCCAGTATTTTGCCGCCCGCGACAAGTATCTGGCGGCCATCGCGGAGTTGAACCGCTACGATACGCCGCTCTTCAAGGAGAAGATCGAGTTCTGCCACAAGCAGATCGCCAAGTGCTACTTCAACAAGGCCACGGATGCCATGGAGGAGGCCGATCGCCTCGCCACCAGCAAGGACTATGAAGAAGCGATCGCCGTTCTGAAGGAAGCGCTGAAGTACTGCCCCGAGCAGAGCGTCAAGATCAACAGCCTGATCGAGAAATATACCGAGCGGCGGGATATGGTTGCCAATCGCGAGAGTTATTCCAAAGACCGGCTGATGCCCAACCTCGGGACTCAGGAATATCAGATCCAAATGCTCATGGAACAAGGACGTAAACTTTTCGCCGCCGGAGAACTGGGTGCCGCGCACCGGAAGTTTCAGGAAGTCCTGCTGATCAATCCCTACAATGAGGAAGCGATGCAGAACTTGAGCGGCGTCAACTGCCGGATCGGCAAGTTGGGCGATGAGCGCACCACCAATATGCTCCGCCGGAATCTCGCGGAAGCCGCTTGGAAACTGACGGTTCCGATCGTGCCGGAAGGCAGCAGCGATGACGGCACCAACGTCCTCGCCAACAATCCCAAGGTCAAGCGTTCCGACCGGAACGACCGGGTCAGCCGGAAGTTGGACAGCATCATCATTCCCCGGATCGAATTCGAGGAGTTCACCGTGGAAGCGGCGCTCCGTTATCTGCGTGAGCAGAGCCGGATCAACGATCCCGAAGGGGTCGGTGTGGATATCTTCCAGATCGTCCCTCCCAAGCAGGAGATCACTGCTGCTCCGGCGGCGGAAAATGCCGCCGCTCCGGCGGATCAGTCCCAGCAGGCCAACAATGCTTCTGCCGCGGAAAATGCCGCTGCCGCGCCTGCCGAGGAGAGCACTCTCACCATCAACATCGAGAATAAGTCCCTGCGGACCGCCATCGAGGAGATCTGCCGGAACGGCAAACTCAACTACACCGTTGATGACCACGGCGTGATCATCACCGGTAAGAGCGTCGTCCTCGGAGACTCTCTGGAGGCCCGGAACTTCGCCTTCAATACGGAGGATAAGGATCCCGAAGCGCTGAAGGCCAAGTTCGCCCCCTATGACATCGACTTCCCCCAGGGATCGGATATCTTCTTCGACAAGGCGATCAACCGCCTGGTGGTCATCAACACTCCCGACAATCTCCGGAAAATCGAACTGGCCATCAGCGATATGGAAGCTCCGGACGTGATGATCCAGATTATGCTCAAGTTCGTCGAGATCGAGCAGAATAATCTGGATGAACTGGCCTTCAACTGGCAGATCGCCGTCAATGCGAATAACTTCACCGGAACGGCCGAGGGCCAACCCGCCTCCGGCAGTGCCGCCGCGATTCGGCAGAGTTCCAACGAATTGTTGCGCTATTACCGGCCCGAAGGCGTTACGGGCAGTCCTCAGGACAATGCCCAGCTGAACTGGTCTTGGCAGAATGGTGACGGGACCAGCATTCTCGCCTCCCTCTTCGCCTTGAACTGGGCCGACAGCAAGGATGTCCTTGCATCTCCCCGGGTGACGACTTTGGCCGATCAGGAGGCCACCATCGACATGGTGAAAAAGCAGTATTTCCCCTCCAGTTTCGAGTTGATTGATGTCGAGACCAGCGAGAGTGAACAGGGGTGGCACATGACCGGCGCTGATCCGCAGCCCCAGCTGGACAACGAGCAGGAGCTTGGCATCAAGCTTTCCATCACGCCCTCCCTCAAAACGGATGCCACCGATCCCAACGGAGAAGCCCGGGTCATCGTCGCAAACGTGAAGATGCCGATCAAGACCTTCTACGACTGGATGATATTCGATGCCCGCAGTACCAGTGCGGACGGCACCAGTGACGGCGAATACTACAAGATGCCGATGTTCGATGAGCGGACCATTGAAACGGATATCGAACTGTACGATGGTCAGACCATTGTTCTCGGCGGAGTCACTACCGATACCACGGAATCCATCCACGACAAGATCCCGATTTTGGGAGACATTCCGTTCGTCGGCCGGTTCTTCCGTTCCGAGTACACCAAGGCCGTCAAGAGCAATCTGCTGATCTTCATGACCTGCCGGATCGTGAAGCCGGATGGATCCGCCCGGTATCCCGATATCGAGCGGCCCCGCGGGTTGCCGGTATTCAGCCGGAACTACTGATCAGATATTTGCAATCACTGGCGTCCTTCCTGCATGGGAAGGGCGCCTTTTTTATTTCCCCAAGTGACGGGGAAAACGTCAAAGGCAAAGACTTTCGGGGGATTGCCGGCGGTCCGGAACGTTTGGCCGGTGGAACTTTCTGCACTTAAAACGGGAGTCTGGAACGGTCTGTACGGTTGCCTGCCGGGAGAGGCATTGGTTCCGCCGCAACCGTTTTCTGCCGCAGATCGCAAGGTTTTTCCCCTGGCTTTGTCCTGCAGGACGGATGGTCATTTGTCTGCCCGTCTGCCCGTCTGCTCGTCGGCCCGTCTGCCTGCCATCTGCCCGCCTGCCTCTCCTGACCGGCTTGGGCGAAAAAGAGAACGGCCGGAGAACTTGCGCTCTCCGGCCGTTTTGCGTGTCGTGTTATCTGCGGATCACTTCCGCGTCAGATCGGCGATGCCCCAATTCGTTTTGATGATATTGCTCTGGATCACGAAGGCCGCCAGAATATCTTCGTCGGTGCTTCCGGAGAGGATGGCGTCGCCGGTGATCGCCACCGCAGAGAGTCCCCAGCCAATGGGCGCCGCCGCCGCCGTCACTGCGCTGGAAACTCCAACCAGCGCGGCAAAGGGAAGCGCAATGTTGAGCACCTTTGCGGTGGAGAGCGTGATCACCGCCATGGAAAGGTTGAAGGTCTTGTCGCTGAAGGCCAGGGATTTCTCCAGCGCTTCCACGGCCTGCTCGGTGGAGAGGGTCAGCACGAGTTTCTTGTCGCCGACGCTGACTCCCGTGGAGGTCTCGAGATCATTCAGCATTTTTTCCCTCTGTTCCGCGGAGAGCTTTTCCCAGATTTGCTCGAGATACTTTTGGGCGACGGCCCGCTCCAACTGGAAGGTGGAGAAGTTCTCGATCTGATTGTTGTCAACGTCCTTCTTCGTGGCGACCCAGCGCAGGATATCATCGTGATAGTCGATCGCCTGCTTGCTGTGCCATGCGAAATTCAACTTGCTGTACCGCCGCCAGACGATGGCGTTTCTGATGGCCTGCATGGAATAGTTGAGCGTGATGTAGCCCTTCTTGAGCGCGTCCAGAACGGTATCAGGAGAGACTTCGTTGAAAGTCCGGGGCCGGAGCATGACTCCCTTGTCCGCCATTTCCTTGGCGCGTTCGGGATCGTTGGTGTAATTGCCCAGCGCCTTCAAACCCTCGACCTTGCCGAAGAACTCGTCCTGGACTTCGAGGTCCAGGGCCTGAAGGGTCTGCAGAAGCTGGACCCGTTCCCGCGCGGAACAGCGCTCCAGAAACGAATTGAAGTCATCCGCATTATCGATCCGTTTGGGGCAGACGGAGTAAGCACACACCTCCACGCTTGCGAAAAAGAGAGCACAGAGTGCCGCTGACAGAATTTTGCCGAAAATGGAGCCGAAATGTTTTTTCATGTTTCTATTCCTTTTTGTTACGGGACGAAAATGATCCCTTTGCGATAAAATAGCATATTTCCGCACCAATTTCAACATCTGCCCGAAAAATTTTTCAGACGCGGCTCTTCCGATAAGGGGATCAGCGAATGAAATTGGTGGCGATCTTGCGTTCCTGCGCGGGAAACGGGAGTTCCGCTTTGGCCTGACAGCGAAGCAGGTACGCCATGTTTTTACCGAGGACCCGCATGGTCTGCACGCCTTCGGCATCCTGAAGCACCTCGTCGGGAGTCCGGCCGTGAGTATCGTTCCAGTACTGGCTGGAAACAACCGGCATCTGGCAGATGGTGAAGTACTTGTTCAGCCGGTCGAAGGCCGCGCTGGCCCCGCCCCGGCGGCAGTTGACAATGCAGGCGGCGGGTTTTCCGGAAAACACCGACTTTGCAGAATAAAACGCCCGGTCCAGCAGGGAACAGAGGCTTCCGGACGGCCCGGCGTAATAGACAGGGGAGCCAACAATCAGTCCATCGGCGGAGCGCATCTTCTCTACGAACTCCGTACAGACGTCATCCTGAAAAACGCACCCCGCCGCTCCCGGTTTGGAGCATCCGCCGCAGGCGATGCAGTCCCGGACCGGCCGGTTTCCGATCCAGAAGATCTTCGTCCCGATCCCGGCGGCGGCGATCTCCTTTGCCACCTCGTTCAACGCGGTGAAAACGCACCCCTTCTCGTGGGGACTTCCATTGAGCAGCAGGACTTTCATGGAACATTCTCCTTATTTTCTCTTGGAGTGATAGATCGTTTTCTCCTGACGGCGGATGTATTCGTCCTCCCAGTCGATGTTGAAGTGGAACCACTCCGTCCCCTGCCGGATCGACTGGCGCAGAGCAGAGAAGTAGCGGTCGAACCTCGAATGGGCGAAGACCCGCATGTCGCGGAAGGAGTGGATCCAGTCAAGGAACGCATCCAGTTCCGTTTCGGTGAGGGTCTGCGCCCGAGCCTCGTCGAAAAGTTTTTTGAAGCGGATGAAATATTCGGTCCAGATCACCAGTTCCCGCCGGAAACGGTCCTCCGGCTTTCTTGTGGCCAGCGCCTTGGCGGACGCGTGGATCGCCTGATACTGCTCCGCCGTCGTCCGGCTGAAAAGCGAATAGGGATAGGGAATGTGGCATCCGTTGAAGTCCGTCATCAATTTCTTCAACTGACGGTAGAACGCCTTTCCCTCCTCCGCGTCCGCGCCGAAGCGTTCAGAGAAAAGCGTCTCCAGCGCCGCTTCGCGTTCCTCGCCCCGGGCGGCCCGGGCCATCAGCGCGTAATTCATGCCGTAGGCGGTCCAATGGCAGAGAAGGAACTGGGTCATAATGCCGTCCACTCCCACCCGGGCATACCACTCCATCTCATGAAACATCTCATGGAAGTGGATCATTGGCAACGAAAGGTAAAAGTGGACTCCCATGTAGTATTCATAGATGTTGACTTCGCCGCCCGCCTTGATGCGGCACCAGTTCCGGATGTCCTCCGCGTAGTGGGAGTTGACCGGACACTCCGGGGCGTCGATGGTGTGGTTGATGCAGCGCCAGTAAGGCGCGAAGTGGACCGCAAGATTCGGTGTCAGCCTCAGATCCGGCGAGGGCGAACAGTAGTTGACGTAGGCGGTGAAGGTCAGTTGGATGTCGGGACGGACTTTCTGCAGTCTTGCCGCGACCTCCCGCACCATGTCGTGATAGATGGCATTGGCCTTGTAAACGTGTTCGGAGAGGCTGTAGAACTCCCCCTTGTGTTCCTTGTCGTAGAACTTGGAACATTCGGAGCACTCGCACCAGCCGAAACCGTCGTTGGGAATAAGAGAGATCGTGTGCAGTTCCGGGTGTTCTTCGCAGTACCGCACCATGTTGGCAACGATCTCCGCCCGGAGTGCCGGATTGGTGGTGCAGAGTTGTTCGCTCAGGAAGAGGGTGTCCTTCCCATCGGAGGATTCGATGCGTTTGCCGTTGATCTCGGCGAAGAATTCGGGATGGGACGCGTTGTACTTGCGTCCGGGGATCCAGTAGTTGAAGTTGTGATGACCGCTCTCGATCGTGATGCCGCGTTCCCGGGCCAGTTGCTTGTACGCGGGGGAGAGGTCATCGTAGAATTTCATCTGGGCGAGAAGGTAGTTCAGTTTGTTCTTCGCCATCCAGTCGAAGATCACGGGAGTTTCGTCGTCAAAGGGGCACTGCTGGATGAGACCCCGGCGTTTCAACAGCGGTTTCCGCGCAGGATAGAGGACGCCGTTCTCCGGCAGAGATTTCACCCGGGCGGCATCGAAGGCATCTCGCCCCGGCTCGAAGAAACTCCAACCGCAGAAGCGTTCGGCAAAGTCGTAGACGCCGTAGAGCATTTCCTGCGCATCCGGCGCGGCGATGACGGTCTTCCCGGCAACGCGCCGCAGTTCAAAGGAGGGGAGACCGCTCTCCAGGTGCAGTTCCGCCTGAAGGTCGTAACGTTCCAGTTCCCGTTCTGCGAGGAGCCGTGTCGGTTCGGTCTGCATCATGAATTTTTCTCCTTGTTCCGGTAATATTCGCTGCCCAGTTTCTCAAGATCGTCTGCGAGGAAAAACACGCCTCCGGTGCCGCACCGTCCTTCCCGGGAGCACTTCTGAAACGCCTTCTGGATGGTGTTGACGGCAGGGAGCTGATCCGGCGGCACGTCATCCCGCCCGAAAACGAAGGACATCCCCGAATATTCGCCCCACGGTTCGGCGGGGAAGGCGTACCCTTCGCGGCGGAAACGCACGATGTTGGAGTTCGCAAGAAATCCTTCCCACGCCGGGTTCAGGATCCACGAACAGCAGCAGAAAAGCGGCACCTGCCGGTGGAAGTATTTTGCAAAGAACGCCCGCGCTTCGATCAGGGAGGTCTTCACCTCCTCCCAGGTCATGCGTCCGCCGCCCGGGATGTGCACGGAGGGGCAGAGGTCCCACGGCGAAACGGCGGGGTGCCATTCCGACCGGGAAAGGGTCCGCCGCACCGTGAAGTCCACGATGCCGTCAGGCGGAATGGGCGTGCCGGTGACGGTTTCCGCATCCTCGGTGAGGTGGGAGACGAAACGCTCCGGCTCCGCGGCTCCGGCGCGGTACTCCCCGTTGCGGAAGCGCCACCCCTCTCCCGCCAGCACCGCGATCTCTCCGGAAGCGTTCCGGTAAACGGCAGGCATCCAGGCGGAGCAGGGGTCCATCCGGTATTCAAGACGTCCGATGCGGAAGAGGTCCCCGTCGATATAGCGCCGGGTCCAGGAGAAGAGGTAATCCATCCCCGGCAGGCCGTCATGCGCCTGCCCGTAGGTGCGCATCCGGCCGCCGAACCACTTCAGCACCTCCTGCGCGTAACGTTCCGGGACGCCGCATTCGGCGTAGGCGCGGACGATGAGGGGATATGCCCCGAGGGCGATCATGAGCGCGAACATCCCGGAGAGCTTCTTGCCCAGCCCCGGCAGCGGATCCGGCATCCTGGAGAAAAAGAAGGGATTCTGCACTTCGAAGGCGGCGCGGCTGGTGACGTGCGCGAGAAGGGAAAGCTCCGGCTCTCTCCGGGCGATGACGGCGATCTCCTGCGCGAGAGGCAGGACCTCCGCCAAGGGGAACGCGCTTTCGCAGAAGGGATAGCGTTCCGCAAAGGCGACCGGTTCGAGACAAGGGGGCAAAATTTCCGTGCTCCACCCGGCGGTCAACTCCTTCCAGCGGGACTCCAGCGCCGCCCGGTCGGTCGGCTGGAGCCGAAACGTTCTGCAGAGATCTTCCTGTTCCATGTCCACGGACTCCCGCCTTATTCTATCCTGCCGGAGGGGCCGGTGGCGGAGCCGGATTGCTTCAGTTTTCGGGTGAGTTTTTTCGCCGGAAGAAGGGCGAGCAGGTGCTCCGCCATGATTTCCGCCTGCGTAACGCACACTTGGGGCTGAAAATGGTAGTCATCCCGCCAGTTGGTTTTGCGGTCCAGCTTGTCCATGGGAGTGAAGAGGTCGATGACGGGGAGTTTCTCCTCCTGTGCAATCCGGAGTGCGATCCCGTTCAGCGCCCGGGAGATCGCGGTCTTTTCCGCAGGGCGCAGGGGCGTGCAGAGGGTCAGCGCCAGTTTCGCCCGGGGTTGGACCTTGCGGATGAATTTCAGCCCCCTGCGGTACGCCTGCTCCCATTCGGTGCGGTCGGAGGTGAGGCTGTGGAGTCCGTTGTTGAAGGAGATGACGTCGCAGCGGGCGGCGTTGAGGATCCGCGAAAGTTCCCGGAAGTAGTCGGGATCGGTAACGCACTTGGAACTGATCCAGTAGGTCACGTTCATCTTTTCGCCGAGGAGTTTCCGTAAGTGCTCCTGATAGCCGTTGCAGATAGAGTCCCCGATCAGCAGGACCCGGGGAGAAGCGGCATCCTTTGCGTTGAAAGAGTAGGTGATGGACCACTCCACGTCCTCCCTGATGCGGGAGGTGGCCTCCGGCATGAACGCCCGGTACTGCCGGTCCTGTTTTGCGTAAACGGTCCTGTCGATCCTGTTTTTCGTCTGCTGTTTCATGGCAATCGTGCACCGGAATGTTGTTTTATGATAAAATAGATGTGTTCCGCTCATTTTTCAAGGGGCGGAGGCGTCCGGCGGAGTGAAAATGCACGGGTTTTTCTCCGGAATAACGTCAGTTCCGGGGCCTGTCCTGCGGCGCGGAGACGGAGAGTTGCCGTTCGATCCACGCCATGAGGAAGTTGACGACCCTCTCCTGCTGAAGGGGAGAGAGTTCCACGCCGGCGGGGACGTGCCACCATTTCTTCATGCAGCCCCGGCAACACATGGCGCATCCGTGCATGGCAAGGAATACCGGATGTCCGCGCATGGGGGTCTGTTTCCCGTCGTTCTCCGGAAAGGCGGGCGCCAGTTTCTGCCGGACGAAAGCGGCGGCGTGCTCCCGGAGTTTTTCCGCACCCAGTTCCCGGGCCTGCGCCAGTTCCTTCTCCTTCAGGCGGAACCGGCTCCGGAAAGGACTGCGGTCCAGCCGTGCAAACGCCTCCGAAATCGTGGTCATGATTGCTCCGATCCGGTCCTTCAGCAGATGCGGCAGATGAGAAGGTCGCCGTTGTCGGCGGCGCCGGGGAAGGACCGCTTCCGGCTTCAGGCCGGCCCAATCATCGGACTGGGCGTACGCGTGTGTCAGGTTCGGAAGGAAAGGAAAATCACTTGTCCTTCTTGGACTTCTTTGCGTTCTTCGCCTTTTGGGCGCGCTTGGCGGCGCGCTCCTGATCCTTGGTCATGTAGGCCGGATCGTCAGGACGCTCGATTTTCGGACACTTGAAGTTGTTGGTGACGATCTCGTCCGGCATGAACTCCGTGGTATAGATCCCCGCGATGGGCTGATCGTTGTCGTCCAGCGTGTAGATGCGCATGGAGCAGTTCCAAGTGGTTCCCTTGGCCTGTTTTTCCGGCGGCAGGGAAGCGTTCAGGATCGTGGCGAGATCGCCGACGCTGGCGCCATGTCCCACCAGCAGAAGGTCGCCCTTCTGCTCTTTCAGAATGCGGGCGAGGGCCTTCCGGGTGCGCTCCATGCGGGCCTCGGCGTTTTCATTGAAGACCCGCCAGTCGTCCACGAACGCCGGACCGGGTTTGATGGTCACGGAGGGGAACTGCTTCTTGAACTCCGTCTGGATCTGCGCTCCGGTCAGGGCTTTGCGGTCCTTTTTGCCGGGGTTCAGTTCCTGAATGCCGGGCTCCAGATAGACGGGCTTATTCATGTGCTTGCCGATGACGCAGGCGGTCTGCAGGGTGTGGAAGAGGGGCGAGACCAGGATCGTGCCGTTGAAATGGTATTTGTCCAGCAGATAAGCCGCGACCATATCCGCCTGCTTCGCGCCGAGGTCGGAGAGCGCCTTGATGCGGTACGTCTCGCTGTATCCGGCCTGTCCGTGGCGGATGATGAAGAGCTGCCGGGCGGAGAGGGTGTATGCAAAACACAGTGCGATCAGAAGAGTCAGAAGTCGTTTCATGGCTGTTTATCCTTTCTCTTGGATTGAGGACGGGATGCGTTCCTTATCCGCGTCCCGTCAACAAAAACGCCCTGCATGAAACAGGGCGCCGTATTATTTCTCTGACATTCGGTCAGCTTTTTGCCGGATCTGCCAGTTGCCCACAAGGTCGGATCAGATCAGCCGGATGCGGATGGGGCTGGCATTGGGGACCGTGGAGTAGAGCTCCGCAGTCACGCCGGAATCCGTGATCAGCAGTTTCACGAAGCCGGTGCCGGAACGGTACTGATAGAAGGTGCTGATGGGAATGTTGCTGGCGGGAGTGGAGGTGTTCCGGTTCAGGTTGCCGAAGCGGGCCGGTGCATTGTACATGGTGCCGATGACCACTTCCGCCTGCCGGCCGTATTCGCCATCGTGGATGGTGATCTTGTTCTCATGGCTGTGGCCGTTGAGGTAGATGGCCTTGTAACCATTGAGGATCTGCGCGTAGGTCTTTGCCGAACCGCTGGAAAGCATATTGGGATGGTTGATCACGAAAACGTAGCGGGGGTTCTGCGGACCGAATTCATTGATCGCCTCCTGCAGAAACTCCAAGGCGGTCTTGCTGCTGCAATTGATGCCGTAGCTGTTGAGCAGGATGAAGAGGTCGCCATCATACATCCACGCGTGCTCCTGATCCTCGATCTCCTCCTCGGGGAAGCCGAACTCCTGCGCCGTCATGGGCGGAACGACCTCGTCGAAGCCCTCCTGACCGCCGTTGCCGACGGCATCATGGTTGCCCACCGCCATCAGGAAGGGAATCCGGGCGGGAAGGAAACGCCGCACAATGCCGATCTGCTTCCGGAGCTGGTAGGCGTGGACCTGGCTGTCCTTGCAGCAGCCTTCGATGAAGTCGCCGCCGCTGACCAGCATCATGGTCTGCGCGTTGGAGAGCGTGACCATGCGCCGCATCATCATCTCAAAGGTGGACATGTACCGATTGGCGCGGTAGTAATCCTTGGTGCTGACCTTGCCGACGGCAGGATCGGTGTTGTAGGAGGAGGGGTCCTGCATGTGCGTATCGGACATGAAGAAGAAGTTGTAACTCTTTCCCGCGAAGGCCGCCATGCCGATGGTCAGCAGGATCACAATACCGAGAAAACGTTTCATGGTGTCTTTCCTTTCTTGCATTTTTGCTGTCTTTGTAAGGATATAACTACCTTACTATATCCCCGGACAGCGGATTTGTCAAATCGGCTTTTCGTAAAATGCGGATTTTCTCAATGAAGGAAAGGAATTTTGCCGTGCTCTTCCCATGGCCGCTGGTGCGGAAAGACTTGTTTTCAGCGCCGGACGGCAAGTTTTCTGCAGACAACGTGCAGGACCGCCGTGATGAGCATGACGGGGATCGTGCTCCCGCAGGCCAGTTCCAGCGAGAGGAAGGTCCGGTACAGAATGAATCCCGCCGCCCATACCGCGAGACCGGGGATCCGGAACGCCCGTTGTTCCGCGCCGGACTCCTTCAGGATGAAAACGTCCGTGATCTGGATCGCGATCATCGGCGCGAATACCGAACCGATCCAGTACAGAAATCCCTCGAAGGCCGCCGTGCTGCAGAAGACCGCCAGCAGGACTCCGGCAATGCAGACGCAGGAGCCGGTCAGCCGGAGGGGAATCTTTTCCGTGATGCTCCGGACGCTCATCTCCGAGGAATAGACGTCCAGATAGGTCGTGGTGACCGTCGACAGCACCACGATCAGCAGTGCCGGGACGCCCAGCCCCGCCTTGGAAAGGATCTGCGTGACGTCGGAACTCCCTGCGAAGAGCGCCGCCCCGAGGCCGATAAGGTACATCCAGCAGGAGATCGCAAAATAGACTCCGGCGCTGAGCAGACTCACCAGCTTCGGACGGGAAGAATCGCAGGTATAGTCCGCAATCAGGGGCAGCCACGAGAGCGGCATGGCGATGGAGAGCTCCAGCGCATCCCCGAACCGGAGCCCTCCCCCGGGAGGCGCCGGAACCGTCGAACTGCCGCGGAAGATGATGACGCCCAGCACCAGCGACAACGCGAAAAGAAGCGTGATTGCCGCGGTGTTCAGTATTTTCAGTTCCTTTGCCCGCAGGACGATCCAGAGAAAGATCAGCCCGCCGATGATGCAGGCCCACCCCCAAGGGGCGAGGCCGGGCAGGATGCCGTGGGCGGACCGGGCACCGGCGGAGATCATGACGGCGGACCATCCCACCAGCTGGGTCAGGTTCAGGACGGCGAAGAGCAGTCCGCCTTTTTCTCCGAAGGAGTGCTTGACGCACTCCATGGCG
>DCGG01000023.1:0-7220 GCA_002315455.1 Lentisphaeria bacterium UBA1784 | reverse complement strand
TGGCGGCCATACGGTTCCGGGCGCCGATCAGCCCGGAGCAGAACAGCAGAACGCATCCCACGGTGTGCCCGATCAAAATGGCGGCGAGGGCTTTCCGGAAGCCCAGCGGCGCCAGAAACGTCCCGGTGATGATTTCGGCGATGGAGACTGCCGCTCCGAACCAGATCAGACTGTTGCCCAGCAAAGAACTTTTCTGCATCGTTTTCCTTTCAGCGCGCGGCGGGGGCTATCCGGATGGTCGTGCATGCGGCGGGACGTTTTTTCTCAACAGGCGGTCTCTTTGACATTTTCCTGTCTCCTTTCCATTGTTTCCGCGGGGAATCGTGGTTTCCCGCAAAGGGAAAGGAATCGCGATTTCCTACGCCGGCATGANNGGAACTGCGTTTTCAACAGTCGGCTTGTTTGACATTTGAGTCTCCTTTCCATTTATATAACGCAGAAAATCGTTGTTTTCCACGATGGAAAAGAGTATCGCGATTTCCTACGCCGGCATGACCCGGATCAGGTTCCATGGGTTTGATCTCAGCCGGGAGCATGGTGACTCCGGCACCCCAATACGATGTTTCCATAATATACAACTTCGGACTCTTTTTTTCAAGAACCCAAGACCCATTCCGGAACTGTTCCGTTCGCGTCGGAAGGTCATGAATACCGATTGACGGGAATTTCGTCCGACCCTGTTTCCTGGTTTTTTCTTCAGGGAAACGGCTTGATATTATCCGGGATCGGGGATAGATTATGCACCGATCTCGTCAACCATAACCGGAACCGGAAAAATGTTTCAGAAAACAAAGTGCGTGTTCGGCCCGGTGCCATCGCGCCGTCTGGGCCTTTCGCTGGGGATCGACCTGCTCCCCTTCAAGACCTGCTCCATGGACTGCATCTACTGCGAATGCGGGGCTACCACCAACCTCACCTGCCAGCGGAAGGAGTACTTCCCGACGGCCGAGGTCATCGCCGAACTGGATGCGCTTCTCTCCG
Organism: Lentisphaeria bacterium UBA1784; assembly: GCA_002315455.1. Classification (GTDB taxonomy): domain Bacteria; phylum Verrucomicrobiota; class Lentisphaeria; order Victivallales; family Victivallaceae; genus UBA1784. The sequence continues at coordinate 6,239 of DCGG01000023.1, read as the reverse complement.
GAAATCCGAAGCTGGATTTCATCACCTTCTCCGGGGTCGGCGAACCGACTCTCCACACCGGGATCGGGACGATCATCCGGCACGTCCGGGAGAATTATCCAGCCTACCCGATCTGCCTTCTGACCAACGCTTCGTTGCTGAACGACGAGACGCTGCTGGCGGAACTGGAAGGCCTGTCGGTGATCGTGCCCTCGCTGGACGGCTCCAACGAAGCGGAGTTGCAGGCGGTGAATCGGCAGGAGCGTTCGGTCACGCTGCGGTCCGTGGTCTCCGGACTGAAGAAGTTCCGCGCGGTCTATCCGGCCGTCCCGATGTGGCTGGAGATCTTCATTGTCCCGGGGATCAACGATTCGCGGGATTCCATGGAACGGTTCCGGGCGCTCGCCGCGGAGATCATGCCGGAAAAGGTACAGCTGAACTCCCTCGACCGTCCGGGCGTGGTGGAGTGGCTCCGGCCGGAATCCCCGGAAAAACTGGAAGAGATCGCTTCGGTCATCCGGCAGGCAGTCCCGGTGGAGATCGTGGCCCGGCACAAGGTCCAGATCCGCACCTCGGAGGCGGACGTTCCCGACGTGGGGCAATATAACGATCTGATCCTGAAAACGCTCCGTTCCCGGCCCTGCACGGCGGAGGACCTTGTCGCCACCATCGGGATCCCGGTTGACCGGATCACGCCGCATCTGCGGAGAATGGAGCGTGCGAACCTGCTCACTTCAGAGGAAGGTCCCCGCGGAGTGTTCTATCACGCCAAATAAAGTCGGGCTTTCCCCCTTCGCAAAAACGCCTGTCCGCAGTTTTTTTGCGCGAAATCAAAACCACCGGCTGAGCCGGTGGTATGTACTGTGTCTTGAAGGCAAAAGTACTGGCAGCCCGACACGGGCTCTGAAAAACCTGCCAATCGCATTCCCTTCACGTGCTTACCGCTAAAGCGGCTTGTGAAGGATTTTCTTTTTCAGTTGTAATGTACCTTACCTTTGATGTTTTCGTCAAGAGCCAAGTGTCACAACGTCAAGGGTACCTCTAAAAATTCAAACGGATAGATTGCGAGCCTGTGGGGGAGAAGACGTAATGTGCGAATTTGAGGCGGCTACCCAGAGTGGTAACCGCCGAAAAGTCGCGCGTTGCGGACTTTCCTCAATGGCCGCAAGCCGCCGGAATGAATTTTTAGAGGTGCCCTCAATTGTTTGTTGCGTTTTCGGCGGAGGACTCACGGATCACTTCCCGAAAATCGTCTCCAGCACCTTCTCCGTGGTTTCCGGGACGGAGCCGCAGGTGTTGATGAGGGTGTCGATGGCGGCGTTGAACTCCAGCAGGATGTTCCGGTTGTAGTGGGCCACGAAAATTACCGGAGTCCCGAGTCGCATCCAGCCGTGCATCATGTTGCGGGCGAGCGGTCCGGCAATGCGGCAGCTTCCGGTGCCCCAGCGGGTGGGATTCCCTATGCTGCAGACGATTAGATCGAATCTCCCCTCCTCGACCCATTTCGCCAGGATGCCGGGCCCGGTATCCTGCAGTTCGGTAACGCAGGATGCGTAGGGTTTCAGGCCTTCGGTGAGTCGTTTGTAGGGTGCGGGGTCCTCCTCCCAGTCCAGCGCGATGATTACGTGGCCGATGCGGGGCTTTTCCATTTTGACCGGGAGCAGACCATTCCGGTCCCGGACAACGGAGACGGCGTTCCTTGCTACCTCCCGGGCGGCGGCGGCGTAGGCCTCCACCCGGGGCCGGACCGGGATGGCCTTCGCCATGGCAGCCACGTCTCTGCGGAAGGCCAGCATCCGGGCGGCACGGTCGGCGAGGACCTCCTCCGTCAGCATGCCGGAACGGACGCGCTGCTCCATGTTCCGGTAGAAGAAATCGTCCATGCTGGTGAAAAGCAGGCAGTCGCCGCCCGCATTCAGAAAGCGGGCAAAGGCATCGTAGCGGTTGAGAAAGCCCACCATGCCCCCCATGGAGACCGCGTCGGAGATGATGATCCCAGAGAAGCCGAGTTTCTCCCTCAGGACCCCGGAGAGGAGGTTCCGTGAGAGGGTGGCGGGCGGATAGAGTCCGAGGATGGGGTCCGGCTCGTCGAAGGCGGGCAGGGCGATGTGACCGGGCATGACGGCCATGGCTCCGGCCTCGCCGAGGGTGCGGTAAATGCGTCCGAAGATGGACATCCAGCGCTGCTGGTCCAACGGGTTCTCCGGAGTGGTGACGTGCTGATCGTAGGTCATGAAGCCGTCCCCGGGGAAGTGTTTGATGGTGGCGGCCATGCCGTTTTGCTGGAGGCCCTCCACGTAGAGGCGCCCGGTGCGAATGACGGCGTCGGCGGTGGAACCTCCTGCGCGGATGCCGACGATGGGGGTGTCCGGATGATCCGCCACGTCCGAGCATGGCGAGAAGGCCCAGTTGATGCCGGCTTCGCGGCCCTGCATGGCGGCGGCCTCTCCTGCCGTACGGATTACGTCGTCGTCAGGATGGAGTCCGCAAGCGAAAAGCGAAGGAAATTTCACTGCATCCGGCAGAATAACCGCCCCCGCTTCCAGATCGGCGGCGACGAGAGGATTGGCTCCGAAGCGGTCGATATAGCGGTCCACCCGGGCGCGGATGTTTGCCTGCGGATGGAAGAACACGGCGGCGTACTCCTCCCCGGGATCGGGCGAATCCGAGGAAAAGTTGGGACAGCAGACGTGATTGAGCAGTTGACGAAGGTCCATCTGCGCCACCTTGCGGCGGATCTCTTCGGTGACGACGGGGTTGTAGAAAGCCATTTTAATACTCCTCGTTCAGAAGGGCTGAAACCATTTTGGGAACCGGACGAAGGATCGTCCCATCCTGCTGCTAATATACCGTTGACGCAGAAAGTTGTCAAGTGGTTTCATCCTGAAATAACGGAGCATTCCTCCGCAGAAACAAAAATACAAAAATATCATTTGTATCAGGATTTTCCCTCTTGACTTTTTTCTGCTGCGGTGATATTGTAAAACGGTTTCTACACCCGACACACAACACCGAAAAGGGGGATATGGTATGAAGAGATCCTGTCTTTTGTTCGCCATTTTCTGCGGAACTGCCGCATTGTTTGCTGCCAGGGTCGAAGTCGATCCGGCCAATGCCGTCATCACCGCCGGCGCCGATGGAGCCATGTACCGGTTCGCCGCCGGGGAACTTCAGAAGCACCTCGCGCTCGTCTGCGGCAAGACCATTCCCATCGTGAAGAAAGGGGAGGTACCCCCGGGGAAGTTCTGCCTCACCGTCGGCGGCGGGGACGGCCGTCAGCTGAAGCCGGAGGAGGCGATCTGGATCGTCGACGCCAAAGGAATCCGCGTATTCGGCGATGACGATGCGAAACACGCCAGTACGGAGATGCTCCCCAAGCGTGCAGGTACGCTTCACGCGCTCTACGACATGCTGGAAAAGAATTTCGGTTTTATGTGGCTCTTCCCCGGAGACGCCGGCATCTGCCACTACAAAGAGAGCCCCGTGCTCGCCTTCGAGGAGGGTGAACACCATTGGGTTCCGGCCATGGTCATACGGGGGATCCGTCCCGCCTACGGTCAGCCCTACCGCATCAAGATGCCCAAGGGTATGGAAGTCTCCAAGGAAAGCACGAAGGACGTGGTTTTCGGCAATCAGCTCTGGATGAAGCGTCAGCGCATGGGACGCTCGGAGGATTTTGGACTTCAGCATGCTTTCACCCGGTGGTGGGGGCGCTTCAGCAAGACGCATCCGGACTACTTTGCGCTCCAGCCGGATGGTTCTCGCGGTCCCGGGTCTCTGTCGGGGGATCGGGTGAAGATCTGCGTCTCGAATCCCGCCGTTGCGGATCAGATCGTGGAGGACTGGAAGAACTCCAAGGTCCGCCCGAAGATCATCAACGTCACCGAGAACGACTCCGGGAACTACTGCACCTGCGCCGGGTGTCAGAAGCTGGACGTGGTCCTGCCCGGCGAAAAGCCCATGGCGCACCTCACTGACCGCTACGTCCATCTTGCCAACGAGGTCCTGAAGCGGGCGGAGAAGATCAATCCCGAAGTGGGAGTCGGCATGTATGCGTACAGCATCTATCTTGATCCGCCCCGCCGGGAAAAGGTCAGTTCCAAGATGGTCATCGGCATTGTGAGTTCCATGTTCAACAACGAAAAGAACCGGAAGCGGCTGGAAGGGTGGTACAAGGCGGGCTTGCGGAAGGTCTATCTGCGGCCCAATGACCACCACGCCAACATCATTCTGCCCATCGGCATCGAGAAGATGATGTACGACCACTTCCGGATCACCTGGGAGTTCGGCATGGTGGGGACGGACTACGACAGCATGTACGGTTTCTGGCCGACCACCGGCATCGCGGACTACATCCTCGCCCGGGCCCACATTGATCCGAACCGTTCCTTCGAGAAGTTGGAGGCGGAGTACTATTCCGCTTACGGTCCGGCGGCGCCGGAGGTGAGGGAGTTCTTCCGTTACTGGCGGCAGGAAGTGTTGGAAAAGCGGATTATGCCCGACCGCGAAAGGATCGCCAAGGTAGGTCTTTACGGCAACTTCAGCCGGGGACTGCTGTGGAACGTGGGCGACTATTTCAAGCCGGAGGACTTCGACAAAACCGATGCGATCCTGCGAAAGGCGCTGGCGAAACCGCTCTCTCCCACGGAGAAGAAACTGGTCAATATTCTGCTCCTGGGCAATCGGCATAGCCGTCTCACTTATCAGGCGCTGACGGCGCCCAAGACTAAAAAGGAGCCTTATGCCATTCCGCTCATCAAGTTCCGGAAGGAACACAAAAACGACCTCCCCATGTTCTGGATGATGGTGAACTTCGTGGAACAGCGCTTCGGAGATCTGACCGGCGCCGGGGTTCTTTCCGAATTTTCCGGTTATTCCAAGGCGGAACGGCTCAACAGCAGCTGGCACTTCAAAATGGACGAAAAGAACGTCGGCCTGAAGGAACATTGGGAAAAGACCAAGGCCCGGGATTTCAAGAAGTGGCCCCGGATCTCCATTCTGACCAACTGGGAGAAGCAGAAGGCGGATAAGAACCTCCCCGCAGAACTGGTGGAAAAACTCCGGGACTACGACGGCATCGGCTGGTACGCATGGCCGGTGCGGGTCCCCAAGGAGTGGAAGGGCAAGGAGGTCTATCTCTACTTCGGCGCGGTGGACGAGTCCGCCTGGGTCTACGTCAACGGCAAGCTTGCGGGGGAGAACGTTACCACTCCCGGCGGCGATCAATGGAAGACGCCCTTCTTTATCCGGCTGGACCCCGTCAACGACTGGGATCGGAACTATCAGGACGTCGTGGTTCGCGTGCAGGATGATTCCGGCGTGGGCGGCATTTGGCGGCCGGTCTATCTGCTCTGCAAATAGAGCGCGCATTCTCCGGAGGCGGATCATGTGGAAGTATTATGCCCTGCTGTCAGCGTTTTTCGCCGCGCTGACGGCGATCCTTGCGAAGTGCGGCGTCCGCACGGTCGATCCCAGTCTCGCAACGGCGGTCCGGACCACGGTGATCCTGTTGCTGACCTGGAGCATCGTGCTCATCGGCGGCGGGATCGGCCACCTCCGGGAACTGACGTGGAAGGCCGCGGCATTTCTGATCGCCTCCGGGCTTGCCACGGGGCTGTCGTGGCTCTTTTATTTCAAGGCGCTTCAGACCGGGGACGTCTCCCGGGTGGCTCCCATAGACAAGTTGAGCGTCGTTCTCGTCGTGATCTTCGGGATTCTCTTCCTGCATGAGAAGGCCACGTGGCCGGTCATCGCCGGGGCGCTCTGCATTGCGGCCGGGACGCTGTTCCTGCTTCACGGAGCGCACTAATCTTTCGCCTTTGCCGGGCATACGATTTGACATACAGAATCCGGACGATCCATTCCCATTTAACGGTTCTTCGACGGGTTATGACATAAATCAACTTCCGGGACCGTGAGTACTTCAAATTGAAAATCTATCAACTCCCGGAAATTTCCTGCGGGAAAGTGATATGAGTTCTGTCATAAACCGTCGAAGAGGCAAAAAATCCGGTCATTTGACCGGATTTTTTGAAGACTGGTGGAGCAGAGGTGGCCCGAACCCCCAATCTGCGATTTGCCAAACTCCCCCTCAAAGCCTCGTCGGTAGTGTCCGATATTTTGCGCACATTTGATTCTGACAGACTACAAGTGGTCGGCTTACTCCATCTGCGACTTGTATCTCGCCAGATGGGGCATTGAGGTCTTTTTTAAGGAAATCAAGCAGACTTTACAGCTTGCCGATTTTCTCGGAACAAGCG
>DCGG01000100.1 GCA_002315455.1 Lentisphaeria bacterium UBA1784 | reverse complement strand
CCTTCCTTCTGCTTCTCCAGCAACTTGCGTTTCCGGGAGATGTCGCCGCCGTAGCACTTGGCAAGCACGTTCTTCCGCAACTGGCGGATGGTCTCCCGGGCGATGACCTTGCCGCCGATGGCAGCCTGCACCGCGATCTGGAACATCTGGGGCGGGATGGCATCCTTCAGCCGTTCCGCAATCTGACGGCCCCGCTCGTAGGCCATGTCGGCGTGAACGATGGAACTGAAGGCGTCCACCGGTTCACCGTTGACGAGGATGTCCATCTTGACCAGTTTCCCGGCCCGGTAGTCGCAGGGTTCGTAGTCCATGCTGCCGTAGCCTCGGGTGATGGACTTCAGTTTGTCGTGGAAGTCAATGAGGATCTCGTGCATGGGTATCTCCGCCACAATGATCACGTGGCCGGCGTCCACGCCCTGCGTTCCGGTACAGATGCCCCGCTTGCTCATGACGAGGTTCATCAGGTCGCCGATGTAGGCATTGGGGGTCATGAGGCGGCAGGTGATGAAAGGCTCCTCGATGCGGTCGATGCCGGAGGGGTCCGGCAGGAAGACCGGGTTGTCGATGTTGAGCATCTCGCCGGACTTCATGTAAACGTGGTAGATCACCGAAGGATAGGTGGTGATGATGTCCATGTTGTATTCCCGCCGGAGCCGTTCCTGAATGATCTCCATGTGGAGCAGTCCGAGGAATCCGCAGCGGAACCCGAAGCCCAGCGCCGCCGAACTCTCCGCTTGATAGAGGAACGCGGCGTCGTTGAGCTGAAGTTTCGCCATACTGGCCTTCAGCTGGTCGTAGTCGGCGGTGTCGATGGGATAGATCCCGCTGAACACCATGGGCCGCACCTCCTGAAATCCGGGGAGCGGTTCGGCACAGCGATTCTGGATGTCGGTCACGGTATCGCCGATGCGGGTGTCGGCGGGACTTTTCAGGTTGGGGATCACGTATCCCACGCTTCCGGCGGAAAGTTCCTCGTCGGCGCGCATGGAGGGACTGAAGAAGCCCACCTCCTTGAGTTCGCTCTCGATGCCGTTGCTCATCATGCGGATCTTGGTGCCGCGGCGGAAGGTCCCGCGGCGCACCCGGAGAAAACTGACCACTCCTCGGAAGGCATCGTATTGGGAGTCGAAAATCAACGCGGCGGAGCCCTGCTCGTCGCTCTCGGTGGGATGGGGGATGCGCCGGATCACTTCCGCCAGCAGTTCTCTGACGCCTTCGCCGGTCTTGCCGCTGACCATGAGGGCCTCCTCCCTGGGCAGAGCAAGAATCTCCTCCATCTGCTCGTAGCAGAGGGGGAGGTTTGCGGCGGGGAGGTCGATCTTGTTGATGACGGGGATGATCTTGAGGTTTTCCCGGAGGGCGAGGTTCACGTTGGCCACGGTCTGCGCCTGAACCCCCTGGGTCGCATCGATCAGAAGGACGGCACCTTCACAGGCGCTGAGGCTCCGGCTGACTTCGTAGGCGAAGTCCACGTGTCCGGGGGTGTCGATGAGGTTCAGTTCGTAGGTGATGCCGTCGCCCGGATCGTAGTGCATGCGGACCGGGTGGGATTTGATGGTGATGCCCCGTTCCCGCTCGAGGTCCATGCCGTCCAGCAATTGATCGGTGAGATCCCGGACCGCCACGGTACCGGTGATCTCCAGCATCCGGTCGGCGAGAGTGGACTTGCCGTGGTCGATGTGGGCGATGATGCAGAAGTTGCGAATATGTTCCAGTTTAGCCATGCGAAACCTGAAGATTTGTTGTCAGACGTTATTCCTCGGATATAATATAGCACTCTCCGGTACCGGGGGCAATCCCGAAACGTGCATCCGCGCAGGTTTTTGCGGAGAATCTTGCAAAAAGTTTCACGGCAGCGGGATTTCAGGGAGGAGAGAGGACCGGAGAGACCGATTGACAAACGAGTCCGGCGGTGGTACATTAGGGGTGAAACCGAAAACACAGGAGAAGTCAGACAATGGAAAAGACCATCACTCCCCAACTGCTGGATGAACTGCTGGCCAAGGCGGCCGCAAGTCCGCGGCTCCGCACCAATTTCAATCTGCACGAAAACACGGACGACCCCGTCAACCGGCTCTGCATTGCGGCGCAAACGGGGAGCGTTTTCCCGATCCAGCGGCATCCGGGGAAGTGGGAACTGGTGACTTGCCTGCGGGGGAAATTCGTCAGCCGGATCTACGGCGACAAGGGGCAGGTTTTGCGGGAGTACCGCATGGGGGAGGATGTGACCTCACTGGAGATCCCGGCGGGAACGTGGCACTCCATCGAGGTATTGACCCCCTGCGTCTTTCTCGAGGTCAAACCCGGCCCCTACGCCCCCGTTGCTCCCGAGGACACGCTGAACGTGTAGCGGACGAACTCTCGGCCCGCCGTTCGGACCGTTTTTTCATGCTCCGGCGCAGGGGAATCGGTGGCTTGCAATTCTGAATTTGCGTGTTATATTATCAACTGATTGGATTGCAGTAAATAAAACCGGAATTGGGATCAGGGAGAAAAATCATATCAGCCATCTATGTCTCCAGTGGCATCACCAATACGGGAGTCACATTGTATTATGACTCTATGTATGTCCTGAGTGCGGGAACGGCGAACAGCACCACCGTCAACACCTCCGGCGACATGGGCATCGAATACGGCGACGTGAACAACGACGGGTGCGATGACATTCTCATCAACTCCAATGGTACACTGGGCGCGTGGGATATCTCCGGCATCATCGAAGGCACCGCGGGAATCCCGATCTGGACCAGTTTCGGGATCGCGGTCACCAGCGACTGGGAAACCATCGGATGTGCCGACTTTGACGGCAACGGCAAGGCTGACATTGTCCTTTGGAACGACAACGGTTACATCGGGACTTTCATGAACTGTAACGGTAACGATTTCCGTAGTATCTATCCTACGGCAAGCAAAGACGAATGGGGGATCCCCGGCTTCGGCGACTACGACGGAGACGGCAGCGAAGACGTTCTGGTCCGCAACCTCGCCTCCGGAGCCTTGGGCTACTGGGACGGCAACGATAACTTCATGTGGCACGAGATCGGAAGCGATGTCGATTCCACCTGGGCCGTCATCGCATAAAACCTTTCCATAAACAAAATACTTCGGGGGCTGTTGCGAAACCTCACCGTTTTGCAACAGTCCTTTTCTCTGAACAGAGAATCATTGATTCCCCTTTGCGGGAGAGGTGCCAGAGAATAAGGACTTCGCTGCGCATCACGGCACCGACAACATCGCCTGGTGCAACGCGGACACGAATCTTGCGGGTTACTGGCAGACCATCGCCACTTTTGCGTAAAAAGAATTTCGCGTCAAACAGACGGTCCGATCAATATGCGCCTGCTCTACTTGAGTTCGATGGGAAACTCGGAAAGGATCTCCCGGGCATTCCGGCCCAGCAGAAGGACGTAATTCCCGGGTTCCGCCACGAAACCATCCGCCGCCTCGTCAAAGAAGGCGAAGTCCCGCCATGCGAGTTTGAGGCAGAACTCCCTGCTCTCTCCGGGCTTCAGCGCCAGTTTGGCAAAGTTTCGCAGGACCTTCACCGGACGCACTTCCCGCTTGCATCCGGGATGAGCCACGTAGAGCTGAAGCACTTCGCTCCCGGCGCGGAAACCGGTGTTCTCCACCCTTCCCTTCAGCGTCACGGAAACGCTCTTATCTCCCACGTTCCCGGAGACGGAAGGAGCCTCCGCCTTGCAGTCGAAGGTCGTGTAGTTCAGACCGTACCCGAAGGGAAACCGGGGTTTGATCCCCGCCCGGTCAAAATGACGGTAGCCGATGAAGATGCCTTCCTTGTACTCCACCTGCGGCCACCAGGCATCCACGTCGAAATAGAAAGTGTTGTTTCCGTGGCAGGCGTAGTCCTCCAAACGCCTGCCCCAGGTGAAGGGAAGCCGTCCGCCGGGCGCGGCCTCCCCGGAAAGCACGTCGGTGATGACGCGGCCCGTCTCCTGTCCGGGATACCAGAACTCCACGACCGCCGGGACCCGGTCGATCCACGGTTCCACCTCCAGCGCAGAACCGTTGATCAGCGCCACCACGGTGTTGGGATTTGCCTCCGCCAGCGCAGAGATCAATTCGCTCTGTCCGCCGACGGGAGCGTAGGAGGGGATGTCCTTGCCGGTGTTATCAGAACCGATGCCTTCCTTGTCCCAGGAGTGGTTGTTGCCGCCCACGTAAATCACCAGATCGGCCTCCTTCGCCTTGGCGAGCACCTCCTTGCGCAGGACGGAACGGTCCTGCTCCTTCAGGAACCGGATCTCACAGGCGCCGAACATGTTGCGGATGATCCTGCGGCTGGCCGTCAGTTCAACGCGGCACAATCCATCCGCCCCGGCCTCCGCCCGGAAGGGAACAACGCCATGGGCCCGGTCCCGGCTGTCGAAAACCGTCTTGCCGTTCACGGAAAAAGTGATGTCGGCAAAACCGGAGAGATAAAGCCCGCAATCCGCAGAACTGTTTTTTTCCATTCGGAATTCCGCCTGCAGGCGAAGCGCAAACCCCCGATTCTGAAGGATCTCCGGGCCGGCATCGAACCCCGCCGCCTGAGCAGCCCCCCAGCGAAGGCTCGTCCCGGTCTCGTCTTCGGTGAAGAAAGGAGTTTTCCCGGCCATGCACTCCTCCATGCTCTCAAAGAAGGCGCAACGGCATTTCGCCAGCGCTTCGTCGGGCAGGCAGGAAACGTCCGAAAACAGTTCTCCCGGCGCATAGGTGATCTCGCACGTCTTCCCCCAACGCTCCCGGATCGCCTCCAGCGCGGAGATCTCGTACTTGGGGTGTACCGCTCCGCTACCGCCGCAGAAGATCAAATTGCCGATGCAGTGGCGGAAATCCGCCGAGGGACCGCAGACCAGGATTCGATGGTATTTTTTCAGATCAAGGGGCAAAATGCCTCCCTGATTCTTCAGCAGTACGCTGGCTTCTCCGCCGATGCGCCGGGCGATGGCGGCGTGACGTTCCGTGGCGATCTCGCCCGGTTCCGAATTCTCCGGCTTCGCCTCCATGGTCCGAAAAGCGAGGCGCAGGACCCTTCGGACGTGATCCTCCAACTCCTTCCGGGTGATGGAGCGGGTCTCGATCATCTGCCGCCACAGCGTCTCGTGCATCCAGTTGCCTTCACAGCCGCCCATTTCCAGATCCAATCCGCCCCGGAGGGCTTCCATGGCGGCGTGGGTACCGCCCCAGTCGGACATCATCACGCCGTCGAAGCCGCACTCGTCCTTGGCGAACTTCTGCTGGGTCTCGCCGCACTGGGAGGCATAGACGCCGTTGATCCGGTTGTAACTGGACATCATCGCCCACGGGTGTGCCTCTTTGATGATGATCTCAAAGGCTTCCAGATAGAGTTCCCGCAGGGTCTTGCGGGAACAGTTGCTGGAGGCGAGGGTGCGGGATTGCTCCTGGTTGTTCATTGCCAGATGCTTTGGGGTGGCGGCCACACCCCGGGCCTGACAGCCCCGGACGTATCCGGCGCCGATCTTCCCGGCGAGGACAGGGTCCTCCCCGTAGTATTCGAAATTCCGCCCACAGAGGGGGGAACGCATGAGGTTCACTCCCGGCCCCAGCGAGACCTGAATGCCCAGCGCCTTGGCCTCCCGGGCGATGACGGCGCCGTATTCCTCCGCCTCCGCAGGGTCCCATGTGGCGGCCAGCGCCATACCGCAAGGCAAAGCAGTGGTGAAGGTGCCGTTCTCCATGCGGATGCCCTGCGGACCGTCCGCGCACGTCACCTCCGGGACTCCCTGCTCCGGGATCTTGCCGAAGGTCATGCCGGTACGTCCATGCAGGAGCGCCATCATCTGTTCATCGTCCAGCTTGGAGATGATCCGGGAGATCTTCTCCTCCATCTTCAGGTCAGGAGCGTTATTCATCATGGGCCTCCGTGTTTGCATCTTTGTGAATGATCCGTTTCGCACGATTTAATATAGAAACAAAACATACTTTTGCAACCGGAAATCATAGGTTTTGTCAAAAGATTGGAGAGTTTATCAAAGATTTCAATTTTGTTCGTTTCCGCCTTGAAAAACAGGGAAAGCCATGCTAACTTTTACCCGTGTTTGTTTCTCCGGCCGTTTTTGCGGAACGGCTGAAGCAACGCAGGAATGGGCTTCCCTTATGAGAACTCACCCTGCCGCAAAAGTTTGGACAATAACCCAAGGGAAGAAATCATGCGTTCCCGGAAACTGTTTTCTTTGCCGTTTGTTCTCTGTCTGCTCGGTCTCCTGCCGACGACGGAGGCCGGAGAGTCAAAACTGCCCCCGAAAATGCGCGTCGTGAACGGCTTCGACATGGGTCAACCCATTGATCACGCCCGGGGAGCCTGCGTGACCATCAAGGACAAACGCCATCTGCTGGTGAAGTACACCGCAAGCGTCCGCATCGATCCGTGGCAGGAGGCCTACTGCTTCCACACCGACAGTTACAAGCTCGCGCTGCTGGACCTGCAGGCAAACAAAGTCCTCTGGAAAAAGGACCTCGGCATGGGCATCCCCACCGGTGACTGGTTCTGCCCGGTGCTCTCCTTCGACCTGGATGCCGACGGGGAAGACGAGATCTTCTACATTGACAATGAGCGCCCGAAGTTCCCCCTGAGCCTCCGGCGCAGTCTGGTAGGGCTCCGGGCCCGGGACGGTAAAGAATTTCTGCGTTTCCCGGTGCAGGTCACCCGAGGCAACATGAGCGAAACCTACCGTTTCGTCCTCATCGGCGGCAAAAACACCAAGGGCGAACCGGTGCTGGTGATGCAGAACGGCACCTACAGTTTCATGGATTTCTTCGCCTACGACAAGAACGGCAA
>DCGG01000095.1:6486-6652 GCA_002315455.1 Lentisphaeria bacterium UBA1784 | reverse complement strand
TCATGAACATCATGCTGGTCTCCGTGACGGAGCGGACCCGGGAGATCGGACTCCGCATGGCGGTGGGCGCCCGGTCCCGGGACATCCTGAAGCAGTTTCTTATCGAATCCATCGTGCTCTGCCTCGCCGGCGGGATCATCGGCATCCTGCTGGGACACGGAACTGG
>DCGG01000095.1:0-6474 GCA_002315455.1 Lentisphaeria bacterium UBA1784 | reverse complement strand
CTGCGCTACTCATCAACGCCCAGTTCAACTGGCCCATCGAATCCAGTCCGGACGTGGTGGTCATGGCGGTGGCGGTCTCTGCGGCGGTGGGGATCATTTTCGGATTCTACCCCGCTTGGAAGGCCTCCCAACTGGACCCCATTGATGCGCTGCGCTACGAATAAAAACTCCCGCGGTACTTCAGAAGCATCGCGGGAGCGGTGTGATTTCAGGCAGAACGCACCTTGTTACAGCGTGACGATCCTGTAATCCCGGGAACCGAGGCCGATCTTCTCGGCGTATTCCAGTTGTTCCCGGCCCCGGAACTTCTTTCCCAGTTTTGCCGCCGCGTCAAGGCAGGCGCTGTCGATGGCCACCGGGTCCATGGAGGCGAAGACCCCGATGTCCGGGATGGTCCGCTTCATGGGCAGGGGTTCGCAGTCGCAGCCCCGGGTGATGTTCACGGCGAAGGTGACGTAGATGTGGGGCTTGCCGTGGGCGGATGCGTAGGCGTATTCCACCAGTTTCTCCCGGAAGGGACGGCCGCCCATGAGGGCGTTCCAGAGGCCCGCGAGGGAGAAGATGGAGACTCCGTGGTGAGGACAGATGGAGAAGCAGGCGCCACAACCCACACAGCGTGCGGCATTGATCCTGGCTTTGCCGCCGTCCATGCGGAGAGCCCCGTTCTGGCACCGGCGGACGCAGAGGCCGCATCCCTTGCACATCCAGCGGCGGATCCTCGGTTTCACGCTCATGTGCATGGCCATCTTCCCGCCCTTTGCGGCGAAGCCCATGGAAAGCTGCTTGATGGCTCCGCCGAAGCCTGCCAGCATGTGCCCCTTGAAGTGGGCCGCCACCAGCACCTGCGGGGCATCGGCGAGGGCGGCGGCAATGCTGGCGCTACGGAAATGTTTCAGAGCGATGGGGATCTCCCGGGCCTCTTCGCCGTTGGCTCCGTCGGCGATGATCACGGGGAGTTGGTCGAAACCGTGATCCGCGGCCAGTTTCAGGTGCTTCTCCCGGCGGAACCGTTCGCCGCCGTAGAGGACGCTGGTCTCCATGAATGCGGAACTGACGCCCTTTTCCCGGAGGAGACCGATGATGCCGTTGTAGGTTCCGGGTTTGAGGTAGGTCCGGTTGCCTTTTTCGCCGAAGTGGACCTTCAGCGGGACTTCGGGAGCGAGGGTGACGGATTCCCGTTCCAGCAGCGCTGCGAGAATGCGGCGTCCGGCGCCGGAGAGTTCTGTTTCAGAGGCCTCTCCCGCCAGCGGGATGAAATAGACGTTGGATGCTTCGCCCATGGATCGTTTCTCTGCAGATCAGAGGCCAAGCGCGGCGATCAGGTCCGGCTTTTTGCGGAAACCGATGAGGCGCTTCTCCAGTTTGCCGTTGCGGTAGAAGAAGAGCGCGGGGATGCTGTCGATCTCCATCTGAATGGCCAGTTGCCGCTGGTCGTCCACGTTGACCTTGCCCACAATGAGATCGGGGTGTTCGGCGGCAAGTTCCTCCAGCACCGGCCCCATCATCTGGCAGGGACCGCACCATTCTGCCCAGAAGTCAATCAGCACGGGCTGTGCGGTCTGGGACGTGACTTTCTCAAAGGATGCCTGATCAAGATGCAGGACTTCCATGATTATTTCTCCTTGTAGTACAGGTGACAGTGACAGAACCCCCCGAAATCCGGATCGGCGATCTGATCCCGGAACTCCTTGCAGATGCAGACGTTTTCCGGAATCCGCTTGAGCCGGCAGGGACAGTATCCGCCGTTCTGCTTCATCGCGGCCTGCAGTTTTGCCACGACGGCGGCGTTGTCGTTGAGCCGGACTTTCTCCGGGAGTGCCGGAACGTTTTCTTCAGCCATGGGAAATCATCTCCTTCCGGATACGATCCGTATCCAGAGTCTAATGTAGCACAGACGGCGGATTTTGCAAGGGGCGCAGATGCAAGGCGCCTCCCAAATGATGGCGGTGCGGGTGGAAAAATTCCCGATGCCGATGTATCTTATAGCCGGTCATCAGAAATTGCGAGGGAATATGGCATCACAGGAAACTCCGGCCGCCGGACTCTGGCGGAAATTCCGCCGGGACCGCTTGGCTCTGGCAGGCTTTTGGGGCGCGGTCGGCCTGCTTCTGCCCGCGCTCTATGCGCCTTTCTTCGCCAACGGACGGCCCTTTCTGCTTTGGAACGGAGCCGGCGAACTCTCGTCGCCCTTTCTGCGTTATCTTTTTGCGCCGGACACCACCGAGACGGCGGTGGAGACGATCTTCAACTACGCCGCGCTCTTCCTCCTGCCCGCGCTGTTGACCGGCTGGCTCTGCCGCCGCCGGAAACGCCGGAGAGGGTATCTGCTCGCCGCGCTGGCCATCGGGCTTGCGGTCCCCTTCTGCACGGTCTCCTCCCGGCTGGACCGCAACGATTACCGCACTATGGTGCGCCAAAGCGGCGGAACGGCTCTCTTTGCCCCCATTCCCTATGGGCCCAACGAGATCGCCGCTCCCCCCTGCCGGCCGCCGGACCGGGAACACTGGTGCGGCACGGACACCGTCGGTCGGGACGTGGCCGCCCGGATGATCTACGGCGCCCGGGTATCGCTGGCGGTGGGGATCTTCTCCACGCTTGCGGCGCTTTTCATAGGGACCTGCGTGGGGCTTGCTGCGGGATTCTTCCGGGGGTGGTTCGATCTGGCGGTGATGCGTCTGGTGGAGGTACTGCTTTGTTTTCCCACGTTTCTTCTGCTTCTGATCCTCATGTCCATTCTCGGGGATTGCCGTTTCGAGCAGTCCATCCTCATCGTCATCGGCGTGCTCTCCCTCACCGGCTGGATCGGACTGGCCTTTCTGGTGCGGGGCGAGACCCTGAAACAGCGCAGTCTCCCCTACGTGGAGAGTTGTATCGTCTCCGGGATCCCGACGGGACGGATCCTCTTCCGCCATCTTCTGCCCAACATTGCGGGACCGATCCTCATCAGTTTCACCTTCGGGGTGGCGGGGGCGATCCTTGCGGAGAGCGGCCTGAGTTTTCTGGGATTCGGCGTACGCCAGCCCACGGCGAGCTGGGGCGGACTTCTGCGGCAGGCTTTTGACAATCCGCTGGACTACTGGCACCTGACCTTTTTCCCCGGACTGGCACTCTTCTGGGCGGTGTTGAGCTTCAACTTCATGGGGGAGGGGTTGCGCCGAATGCTCTCTCCGAAAGAGTGATCCTACCGAATCCGCCGGTAGCGGCGGTCGGCGCCCTTTTCCACGAGGAACTTCAGTTCCAGATGCATCAGCCGGGAGAGCAGGTCCCCGGTCTCAATGCCCAGTGCCTGCTGGATCTCCTCCAAAGTGCACTCTCCGGCGGCGATCAGGTCATAGACGGCCTTGAGGTTTGCGTCCAGTTGGTCGCTGCTGTCCGGGATCCCTTCCGGAGCCATGCCCGGGAGCAATCCCGCACCGAAGGCGTTCAGTACGTCGTCGAAACTCTCGATGAGCATCGCGCCCTCCTTGATGAGTTTGTGACATCCCTGCGCCTGCGGATTGTCGGCGTGGCCGGGGACGGCGAAGACGTCCCGGCCGTTCTCCATGGCCAGACGGGCGGTGATGAGGGCGCCGCTTTCGGTCCCGGCCTCCACCACGATGGTGCCCCGGCAGAGACCGGCGACGATGCGGTTCCGGCGGGGAAAACTGGTGCGGCTCACCGGGAAATCCAACGGAAATTCACTGATGACGGCACCTCCGGTCTCGATGATCCGGCGGGCGAGGGGGATGTTCTCCTTGGGATGGATGTGTTTCAGGCCGCCACCGAGGACGGCTACCGTAGTGCCTGCCGCATCTACCACGGCGGTGTGGGCGACGGTGTCCACACCGTAGGCGAGGCCGGAAACCACGGTGAATCCGGCCGCGGCGGCATCCGAAGCAAGGGCGCGGCCCATGCGTTCTCCGTAGGAGGAGATCCGCCGGGAGCCGACGATGGCCACGGCGTTGTCCGGGAACTCCGGAAGTCGGCCCCGGACGTAGAGGCAGAGCGGCGGATCGTAAAGTTCCTTCAGCACTGCGGGATAGGCGTTGTCGTACAGGGTCAGGATCTGGACTCCGGCGCGGTCGGCGATCTCCAGTTCGCACTCCACCTCCCCGGAGTAGTCAAAACTGGCGAGTTCTGCGGCGAGCGCGGAGCCGATCCCGGGGACGCTCCGGTACTCCGCCGCGCTCCGGAAGAGCGCTTTCTCCGGTGCCCCGAAAGCCTCCACCAACGCGGAAAAGCGGGCGTAGCCGATCCCTTGGACCATGTTGAGGGCGATACATCCTTCCCGGTCGGTCATGAACGCACCTCCTCGATCGCGCGGAAGATCTCCTCATCGGAGACGTCGGAAACGACTTCAGCGTACCCCAACCCCCGGAGCAGAACGAAGCGGGGACGGCCGCCCCTGGCTTTCTTGTCGTTCCCCATGGCGTCCAGAATGGCGGACGCGGAGTATTCCTGCGGGATGCGGACCGGCAAACGGAAGGCTTGCAGGAGTTTCTCCTGACGATCCGATTCGCATTGTGTCAGCATGCCCCGGTGCCGGGCGATGCGGGCCGCCGCGGTCATGCCGATGGCTACCGCCGCTCCGTGGGGCAGAGTATAACGGCTGAGGCGTTCCACGGCGTGCCCGATGGTGTGTCCGTAGTTCAGGATGGCCCGGATGCCCTGTTCCGTTTCGTCAGCGGCCACGATCCTGGCCTTGCACTCACAGCAGCGGCGGATGACTTCGCAGGGGACTCCTGCGGTGAATACCCCATCCCCCAGAGATTCCAGCCGGCGGAAGAAGGACTCGTCCAGGATGGCGGCGGTTTTGACCGCTTCCGCGAGGCCGTTGCTCAACTCCTCCGGCGGCAGGGTTTTCAGAAAACCGGGCTCCATTCCCACTGCCAGCGGCTGGTGAAAGGCTCCCACCAGGTTCTTGCCTTCCGGCAGATCCGCGCCGGTCTTGCCGCCCACGCTGGAGTCCACCATGGCGAGAAGCGAGGTGGGGCACTGAATAAAATCCACTCCGCGGAGGTAGATGGCGGCGGCGAATCCGGTCAGATCCCCCGTCACTCCGCCGCCGAAGGCGAGAAAGACGCAGGAACGGTCCAGTTTGTGCCGCGCCGCTTCCCTGCAGATGGCGAGGACGGTGTTCAGATCCTTGGCGGCT
This sequence comes from Lentisphaeria bacterium UBA1784, assembly GCA_002315455.1. GTDB lineage: Bacteria > Verrucomicrobiota > Lentisphaeria > Victivallales > Victivallaceae > UBA1784. The sequence continues at coordinate 1,340 of DCGG01000095.1, read as the reverse complement.
TCTCCGCCGGAGAGGGAAACGATGCCGGTCCCGGCGGGAAGCAGAGAATGGATGCGTTCTCCGTGGAATTCCAGCACTTTCGCGTCCGCAACGGCGAGCACGGGACGTCCGGCGGCGCATTTCAGCGCCTCCGGAACGGCATCTGCTCCGATCCCGATGGGATAGGAGCGGTCGCCGAGCTTGACGGTCATGGTTTCCACGGGAGGAAAAGGTCGAAACGCATCTCGGGATCAGGCCCGGACGTCGTTCTTCCTGGCGTTGACGCAGCGGGCGATGGCGACGCGGCCGCTGCGGGCCATGTCAACGATGCCGAATTCCCGGACCAGCTCCATGAAACTGTCGATGCGGTCGGCGCGTCCGGCGATTTCTACCACCATTTCGCTGCTGGAAGCGGAGACGATCCGGCCCTGAAAGATATCCGCGAGCTGGATCAGTTGGGACTGGGTGTCGCGGCTGCCGGTCTTGACCTTCACGAGGGCGATCTCCCGCTCCACGAACTGACTGCCGGTGAGGTTCTCCACCTTGACCACGTCGGAGAGTTCCCGGGCCTGCCGGTTTACCTGATCCACCACGGAGTCGTCGCCCACGGAGACCACGGTCATCCGGGAGTAGCGGGGGTCCTCGGTGGCGTGGACGGTCAGGGAGGAGATATTGTATCCGCGTCCACTGAAGAGCGCGGCGATGCGTTCCAGCACGCCGAAGCGGTTTTCCACCAGAAAAGAGAGGGTATGGGTGTTTTCAGAACCGGCCATGATGTACCTCCAGAAAATAACAGGTTGCGTTCTACCTCTAATATTGCGTTGCCGGACCGATTTTTCAAGTGGATTCGTGAATTTTGACCGTTTTTTCTCCGGAGAAGCGATGGAGACGCGGAGGACGGCCCTCTTGATTTTTCCTGCGTTCCGGTTATATTGGATAAGGGAAGAAAGGGCTGAGGGTGAAGCTTCCGGCGGCCGTTCCGCCGGACCGCAGAAAAAGGAGGTGCGTATGGCGGTTATCAGGGACATCAAAGCGGAGGAGTTCGGGAAGACCATCGCCAAGGGCCGTGTTATGGTGGAGTTCCGGGCCGGCTGGTGCAGTTATTGCAAAATCATGGAAGCGGTGGTGGAGCAGGCCGCCGCCGCCGCGCCGGCAGATGCGGTCATCGCCCGGATCGACGTGGACGATGCGCAGGAATTGGCAACAAAGTACGAAGTGTCCACGGTCCCCGCCTTCTTCTGCTTCAGGGACGGGAAATTGACGGCGGAGTTTTCCGGAGTGCAGACCAAGACAAAATTGCTGGACGCCCTCAAGTAATGCCAATGCCCGCACGCCGGTCTGCAAACTTCCTGACCGCGCAC
>DCGG01000075.1:15813-16634 GCA_002315455.1 Lentisphaeria bacterium UBA1784 | reverse complement strand
CTGCTCTTCTTGTAAACGGGCGAGGTGAAGTTTTTGTCTCCGACCTGTCCGTGACGGGTGACGTAGACGGTGCGTCCGGCAAAGGCGGCGAATGCGCCGATGCAGATCAACAGCAGGAGAATTCTTTTTGCGAGAGACATGGGGGAAATCCTTTCTTTTTGGGTTTCGGGGACGATGAAAACGTTTGATGTTTTCCTTGTTATCTTTTCCTGTTTTCCCTGTTTACTTCCGGATCAGGTCGAACCAATAGGTCGCACCGGGTTCCACGTCAAGCGAGAAGGAGCGGTCCTTCACAGGGAGGAACTCTCCCGTCTTGACGTTGCGCACCTTGGCATCGAAGGGCAGATGGAAGGTCCGCCTGCCGCTGTCCAGTCCGTGAACGGAGAGGAACTTGCCGTTCATATCCAACTGCACGCCGGGCGCAGTAGCCACGAACCCGCCGGAGCGTTTCATCAGGTCGTTGAAGTATTCGGGGGTGAGTCCGCCTGGTTCGCCGATATAAACGATGCGGCTCTTGCCTTCCGTCTTCTCTGCGATGGCGATGGCCTTGGGTTTTGCGTAGTAGGCCACGGGACGGATACTTTGCCCTGGTTTCACCTCGAATCGCGCGGGACGGTAGAAACTGTTCACTTCCGGCGCCCGGAGAAACTGGGTAATCAGCGCCTTTTGCAACGAGGAGAGCACGTTGAATTTCACGCCTTCCGCCGGGACCATCTCATGATCCGCTGGCTTCTTGCGGCGCAGGATGGTCATGCCGCTGATTTTATCAGCGCCTCTGATCACTCCGGTTCCCGCCAGCAGGACCAGCGTGGAGCCGTTTC
>DCGG01000075.1:195-15799 GCA_002315455.1 Lentisphaeria bacterium UBA1784 | reverse complement strand
TTCAGCGTTTGGATCAGCGCCTCCCGGGCAGGGTCGATATTGTTCATCCCGGCAAAGATCAGCATCTTGTAGTGTTTGGCGAAGGCCGGATCGTCCAGCAGGTCCTGCAGGAGGACGATGTCATAGGGAACTCCGGCGCTGGTGATGGACTTCAGCTGACCGCCCACAAGTTCCTCCTCGTCGAAGTTCCATTTGTCCTTGGCAAGATTGCGGAGGAGCATCCCCTCCTCGTCCACCACGAAGGCGGCCTCGGGGATCCAGGCATCGGGACGGCCCAGTTCCACCCGGGCCATTTCTTTGGCCGCTTCGCCGATGTCCTCGGCGATGGGCTTCGGCTCGAACCAGTTGGGCGCCATGTCGTAGTACCAGTACCCCATGTTCTGCGCGATCATCTGCCCCGCCATCTTCCGGTGGAGCGCGCGCCACATGGGGGCATCGAGGGCGTTGCTGGCCCAAGTGACCCGCATCTCGGTCTCGCCGTGATGGAGTCCGCCCCAAGTACGCAGGTCAAACTCGTTGAGGAAGAGTTTCCCGTGGCGGTGGTAGCTGCGGAAACTGCTCCGGAGCGGGCAGGCGAGGGCTGGCAACCGGGTGGAATACGCCGGCTGTGCCACCAGAATGTCGATATCGGAATTACGGGTGAAGCGGGTGAGGTTATAGACGCTTCCCCAAGTCCCGCCGAAGGGGGACATGCACCAGCGGAGGACCACGATGTCCTTGCCGAAACACTTTTTCGCATGCCGGGCGAGAGCCTCCTGCGTGCGCTGGGGCATCTGGTTCTGGTAGGCGTAGAAGTCCGCCACGTTCTGCCGGGTCGCCGGATCAACGTAGGTCTCCTTGGGGATGGCGGGGAGCATGGCGGTGGAGAAGGAGACCTTGTCATCCTTCCACGCTTTGCGGAGGGCAGCATCGGTCTTGTACTTTTCCCGGAGGAACTCCCGGAAGCCCGCTTCGGCAGGCTTGCTGTAATCCACGTGGCGGAGCGCGAACTGGTGATCGTGGAATCCGGCCAGATGGACGCCGATGATGCGTTTGCTCATGCCGTTTTTCTTCAGTTCTGCGGTGAGATCGGAGATGATGTCCTCCACGCCTTTTCTCCAGACGCGGCTGTCCATGGAGGCCCAGTACCAGTATTGAGAGGGACGCTGGTCCTTCAGGAAATAGGTCGCATGGACGTAGTTGCCATAGACCTTCTGCCCCTTTTCGTTGATCAGGACTTCATCGGGATACTCCTTCCCGAACTCCTCGTAGGGGTCGGTGATGAGTGTGAGAATGAATTTGCTTTTGGGGCAGATGCGCATGGCGTCCCGGATGATCTGGATCGCCTGCTTCGTGTCGAACTGATCCTTGCCGGTCCAGAGGCCGGCCATGCGGTGGGAATTCCCGAAACGCAGGGCGACGACCTGTAGGTCAAGACCGACCTCCTCCATGCGTTTCCCGGCGTATTCGCTGACTCCCGGCTTGGAGTAGGGGTACCCCTTGAACACGGCCGGCGGAACCGGTTTGCCATCCACGGTGAGGACGGCGAGACCGTTCTTTTTGATGACTTTTGCGGTGTGGTCAACGTCAGCGGCGAGGAGTTTATCCAGTTCTGCATCCGGGATCATCTCCTTCTGGCGATCCGGCTTGGGCTGGAGGGCGATGTTGGCGCTCCAGGCCTTCTTCGCAGCGGGATAATCCTCCGCGATCCAGCTGTCCCAGATGGAGTCCGACGGCGTTCCCGCGACGATGATGGCGGGGGTGATTTTCTCCCCGGATTCGTCATCCACGTTCAGATGGCAGAGTTTCCGCTCGTAGATCCCGGGGGCGGTGTTGACCAGATAGGTCATCTTCTCTCCGCCGTTGGAAGCCCCCGTCACCTTGTCGTAGAAGGCGAGGGAACCGGACTTACCCACCAGACGGAGCATTCCGATGGAGTAGTCCGGGTTGGCGCCGGAACAGGCGACTTCCGCTACGCTCTGCAGGACTTTTCCCTGCTTGGCCGTGAAAGAGGTTTTGCTGAGAACGAGGATGTATCCCTGCTGGTTCTCCTTGATGATGCGGAGGGCCTTCTGGCCGGGGTGACGTTTGGAATCCACCAGTTGCGTCCGCCCTTTTGCTCCGTCGCAGAAGGAGATGTCGACTTCTTTGAAATCCCCGCTCCAAAGCAGTTTTGCCGGGAGAATGGGCTTGCGGTCCGGTGAAATATTGCTCCAGCCGGGATGCCGATCAGCCGCGGCAAAGGCCACCCCGCAGAGCAGAAGTCCGGCGGCGATACCGGAACCTGCAGCGAATTTTTTCCACACGTTCATTTTCATGAATTCCCCCTTCTGAAAGTCCCCCTTATTGATCGTTCGGTAAAAAAGCGTTTTTTCCCCGTTGCGTCGCGCAGAAGAAAACCTCTTAACATATCCGTAAAATGGCTTTTTGTCAAACCGGATCGGTCGTTCTCCCAAAAGAAAAAACGCATTTCCCCGTATTTTTTGTACGAAGGAAATGCGTTCAGCTGCGAAACCGGATCTTTTTACCTTGCGTTCTGCTTCAGCAGAATGCGGCACTGACGGTGGGACAGCGGGACCGTGCAGAAACCGTTGTCCGTTGGGAAAACGGTTCCTTCCACCGCGTCCCGGAGTGCGACGGCGGAGCGGATCCGCGCCCCGCCGGCATGCCAGCCCCGCAGGACCATGGCTCCGTCCCCTTCGAAGAACTGGATGCGGAACGCCGGGTCATCGGCCGGCTTGTAGTCCGGGGCCTCCGCCGGGAGCGGGAGCGGCTCCGCATCTGCGGGGATCCCAGCGAGTTCCCGGAGGTTGCGCAGGAGCGCAAGAGGCAGACGGGGAGTACTGCTCCAGAGATCGAAGCGCCGCCCGTCCTGACGGTAGGCAAGTCCAGGGAGGTCCACTGCTTCGATCTCGCCGAGGACGTCCACTCCCGGCTCCGGCCTGACCACCAGCATGGGCGGATAGATGGTGGTTGCCACGTCGCCAAGATCGGTGGTGGGCTTGGGCAGACGCATGCCGGCACAGGCTGGGTGTTCCGAATTGGTGATGCGGACGGAGCAGGGAGTCTGCATTCCGGGCAGTTCCTCCACGGGGATGCCGGTCAACTCCTGCATCCGGACAAAATCAATGTCGTGTTCCCCCACTGCTCCCGCGGCGTAGAACCAGATTGCGGAAGCGTTGTTTTTCCGGAGGAACGCCCGGATCTTCCCGGAATCGTCCCGCCGGAACTGATTGACGAAGATGTAGAGTTTGCTCGGTGGGTAGTCCTCCAGTTCCGTGTCGAGGATGACGTCGCAGGAGCATCCGATGCCGGCGAGTTCGTTGTTGAGAAGCCAGCGGACGTTCCGGTAATAGCTGGAGGTCCCCTCCGTGAGAGCGATGCTTTCGGGAGAATAGACCACAGTGACCTTGGCCGGGGTGTGGAGGAATCCGGCCTTGTCGCCGGTCATTTCCGCATTGAGGCGGGTGATGATGTGTCGGAGTTCCGGGTCCAGATACCAGCCGTTGCCGAAATCGTACCACCAAAGCCACCCGGACCCCTGACAGAAGTCGTATCCGGTGTGGTACAGTACGTTGGAGATTCCGGCAACGGCATCCTTGGGCGTGTAGATCGTGGGGACGTTGAGGTGGGTCCGCACGTCGCACTCCGAGAGGAAGAGCTTGTGCCTGGTCATGGAACGCAGCGGCACCTGCGAAACGATGCCGTTCTGATGGTCCTGATAGATGTGGGGCGTGGCAAGGAAGTCGATCTCCTCGCTCTGAAAATAGAGCGGGAAGAGGTCCGGCCACAGGGAGTGGTGGGAGATGTAGGCGGAACTCCCCGTCTGCACGATGCTCCCGCCGAAACTTCCGGCGAGTACCCTGATGGGAGCGGCCTTCTTGACGACGCCGCAGAAGAAATCGACTGCGGAAGCTTTGAGCCTGGCGTAAAAAGCCTCGAAGTCCAGAAATTCCCGGGTGAAGTCCGGCGTCCGCAGACATCCCTTTTCGGTGCGGTGGCGGAGGTGTTTCGAGGGCGGCAGGACCGTTTCCAGTTTTACGTCGGAGCGGTGCCACGCCTTCTGCAGGGCGGCATCGCTGCCGTACTTTCCGCACAGGAACTTCCGCCACTCCCGGATACTGGGAACTCCGAAGCCGCTGTTGCCGTACTGATCCCCCTGATAGGAGCCGTAGATGCCCCATTCGCCGCAGGTGCCGTAGGCCGGCTGGAACGCCACAAAGTGCCCGGGATATTTTTCACAGCAGTGCTTCACGTAGTCAGCAAGCGCTTCTCCCGCATCTTGCCGCCAGAGTTCGGAGGCCATGTCCGGATTGTCGGTGCCCCGCATGCATTTTCTGTCGTAGCGCCAGTAGGTTCCCGTCAGGGGCGGGCTCATGGGCGTCACCGGGGGCTTGCCGCTGAAGCCCTGCATCTCCTCCGGATGGGCCTGATCCCACCATTCCGGAGTGGAGAGAAAGACCCGGGGCATGAGCAGACCATCGGGGGCCAGCGAGAGGATCTCGTCCACCATCGCATCCAGTTCGGAGTAGTCGAAGGTGTGTTCCGCCGTCCAGCCGAGGAGCATGGGAGCGAGGTAGGAGAACATCCGGATGCCGTGTTCGTACATCTCTTTCAGTTGCTTCTGCCAGGGACGGTCCGGCTTGGGGTCGAAGGTGTAGATGCGGGAGTAGAAAGGATCATTACCGAGCATGCAGCGGGGAGCGCCTTGAGAGTAGTCGATCCAGAGACCGCCTTTGGTGATGATCTCCTGCGGAGTGGGAAATGGGATTGTCGTTTGATTCATTTTCAGAAATTCCTGTATGTTCATGTCATTTATGGATTCCATTTTTCAGCGCCAGTTCCGCCAGTTGGTCCACGTCGGTCAACTTCAGGATGCCATAGGGGATCATGGACTGCGGAATGGGGTCGAATTTGCGGCGGATGCCGTCGGCATAGGAGAGCGGCGGTTCTCCCTCCGGGATGAGCAGTTTCACCTGCGGATCGAGAAATGCCGCGAAGACCGCCACGTAAAGCCCGATGCCTTTTCCGGTAAGGGTGATGTTCTTCGTCCCCTTCACCCGGAGGAGCGCGACGGCGGCGAGGGCGTCCCGGACCCGTCCGGAAAAGAACTCCTCTCCCGTCAGCAATCCCAGCGAGGCAAAGTGGTAATCACAGAGGTACAATCCGAAGAAGTCCCGGCAGTTCTGATCGCATCCGGCCGGGAGGGATTCGCCGATGCCGCGGTAGTCGAGGCCGATGCAGAGGCGTTCCTCGGGCAGAGGTTCGGTGTTCAGTTCTTTCACGCTGTCCTGATGGGGCAGATAGAGGAGAACGTCGTCGTACTTCCCGAGGACGAATTTGTACTCCCCGGGGAGGAACACTTGCATGGTCACGGGGAGCCCCGGTTCCGTCTCCACCGCGAACCGGGAGACGAGTTTTCCGTCGTCGATCCGGGGGCGGAGGACCCGATAAGAAGGTTCCTGAAGAGGCAGTTCGATCTTCAGAAGTTGCGCCACGCGCCGGCGGAGTTCTTCCGGTGCGAGGGTGGGTCTCATGGAAATAATCTGCTCCAGCCGTTCCAGCAGGACCGCATGCAGATCCTGGGTACCGGGGAGGTCGATGGTGCGGCCGCCGGGTGCGCAGAAAAGTTGTTCGTCGGGGAGCGGTTCCTCCTCCCGCTCTTCGGGTGTCCCGGGGAGACCAAAGGTCTTCTGAAAGAATTCAACGGCGGATTCCCGCATGGGCCGGTCGTAGCCGTGGCCACCGGGAGAGACCGTGAAGGAGACCCGGTCCTCCGCTCCGAGAAGTCTGTAGATGTGCCGGACCTCCTCGTAGGCTTCCTGCCCGCCCCGGATGTCGAAGAAATCCTCCTTTGCACCGAGGATCCGGAGCGGACGCGGTGCGGCGGCAATGAGCAGGTCCGCCATCTCGCCCCCGTCAGTGGCGGCGCCGGTGGGGGTCTGTTCCGCATCGACGGGGAGTTCGTTTTCAACGTTCCGGAGCCAGGTGGTGACGTAGCATCCGGGAGCCGCGGCCGTAACCCGGTCTTCCAGCATGCTGACGATGGTGGTCATGGTGCCGCCGCCGGAGATTCCGTTGATGCCGATACGGGCGGGATCCACGTCGGACCGCATCAGCAGAACGTCGATGGCTTTGCGGCAGTCGTTGGCGCGGATGGAACCGAAATGATCGCCCAATCCCACCAGTTTCCGGTTGAAGGCGTTATGTTCCGTGACCGTGGAGAGGGAGGCCGTCGGCAGATCGTCCCGGCGGAACTGACACCGTTCGCCCTGTCCGACGGGATCGGGCGCGATGACGATGCAGCCGAGCTGAACGAAGTTGCGGCAGGCCTGCTGGTATTTCGGCGCGGCTTTGCCGGTACGGCTGTGACCGCTGAAAAGGGCGATGCCGGGGACCCTGCCCTCGATCTTCTTGGGGCGGTAGAGCAGTGCGGAAACGGGAAAATCCGGCATGCTGAAGTAGATGATCCTGTCGATGAAGCAGTCCGGCAGTTCGATGGTCCCCGTGATCTTCGGCGCAGGATCGCAGGCGTCCTTGGGGGCGTACGCCGCCCGAAGTTTCGCCCTGACCTCCGCGACGTAGGCTTCCGCCTGCGCTTTCGTGGTGATCGCCGCCAGTCTCCGCTTGCGAAGTTCCCGGTTAGCCCGGAATTTCCGGACCTGCATTTCCTGAAGTACGGACCCGAACTGCGCCATAAGGCTTCCCCTTTTGCTGATTTGCGCTCCCGTCCTTTTTTTTGAGGAGAAAAACGCGATTTTCAAATGCACATTTGAATATACACTCCCCCTCGGACATTTGCAAACAAAAAGCGGAAACGGCCTCTCTTTTTTTGCCTTTCGGAGAAAAAACGGAAAATATTTGAAATATTTCTGAAAATCGGTTTGACTTCCACGCGAATCCCGTTTATAGTTACCACAGACAAGCCGGGATTGAGGTCAGTCCCGGGGCAATTAACTCAAAGGAACGGGTGTCATTATGATTACTGGAATCGTGCTGATCAACGTGGAAAGAAGCCTCATCTGCGATGCCATCGACGGTCTGATGAAGATTGACGGCATCACGGAAGTATATACTGTCGCCGGGGAATATGATCTGGTCGCCGTGATCCGCGTCAGGGATAACGCCACTCTCGCCAACATCATCGCCGCCAAGATGACTCACGACATCCCCGGATTGGTCCACACCAAGACGCTGGTGACGTTGGACTGCAAGGCAACGGTGGATCTGGACAAGGTCTTCGGACGCTGACGGATCGTTTGTCCGGTCCCGGTCGGGCCGGGCGCATAAGCATCAGGATCCGATCTTCCCGGAATCAAGGAGGATCGGATTCGCGGTTTGAGAGAAACCGGGGGCGGCGGGTTGCCGTCCTTTTTTGAATCCGTCCGGAAAGGCGGAAAACAACGCAGGGGAATGATGGGAATGAAGCGTTTTCTGTTTATTTGCTGCCTCGCTCTGGCGGCGGTGTTTTGCGGGAGCGGCTGTGCCGATCCAGTGGTTTTCGGCGAGGTTTTTCAGTTGAAGAAGGGCCAGAAACTCTACACCAAGTACAACATCTGGTATACCGATCCTGCCAAGATCAGTTGCCTCAACATTCAGGAGGGGACCTTCCTGCCGCTGGGTACCGAGATCGAACCCGTGGGGACCGACGGCTGGAAAAATACCATCACATTCCGGGATAAGCAGGGCCAGCAGTACAGCATCGTCTTCGATCCCGGACTGCGGCTCTGCGCCATGCAGGACTTCATCGCCTATACCTTCACCACCAGCACCCGCGAGGAGATGCTGAAGGGGATCCCCGCGGCGAACCAGAAACGTCTGCTCCGAGGCGAAGTCGTTCCCGGCATGAATCAGGCGCAGGTCATCCTCGCCTACGGACCTCCGCCGGCCGTCCGGACTCCCGACCGCCGCAACGAGAGCTGGATCTACTGGATCAGCGAATCCGCCACGGTACGGGTGGTCTTCCGCGGAGACGTGGTCGCGCACCTGCTCAACGTCAATCTGCGCTGAGCAGGGAAGGAAGAGGTGCCGACGATGGCTGACGCTCTCTTTTCCGCAGCAGAACTTGCGGAGGCTTCCTGCGGCCGCTGGGTCGGAGTTCCCCCGGCCGGAGCCCTCGGGATCTATTCCGATACCCGCCTCGACGGGCACGGCAAACTCTTTCTCGCTCTCTCCGGGGAGCGTTTCGACGGACACGACTTTTTGGACCGGGCGGAAAGTTCCGGCGCCGCGGCTCTCTGCGTCGCGGAACGGAAGCTCCCAACGGTCTCCAGCCGGCTCCCCTTGCTGGTCGTGGATTCTCCCCTGCTCGCGTACCAGCGAATCGCCGCCTTTCACCGCAACCGTTTCTCCGGGCTGAAGGTGGCGGCGGTCACGGGAAGCGTGGGCAAGACCAGCGTCAAGGAGATGATCCGGGCCATTTTCGAGGCGGAGGCCGGGCCGGAAAGGGTCGTTGCCACCATCGGAAACACCAATAATCAGGTGGGCGTCCCGCAGAACCTTCTGCGTCTCACGACCGAGACCCGTTTCGCCGTTATCGAGATGGGGACCAGTTCCCCCGGGGAGATCGAACCTCTCTCCTCCATGGCGAAGCCGGACGCCGCCCTTGTGAATACGGTGGCTCCCTGTCATTTGGAAAAACTCATCGACCTGAACGGCGTCGCCCGGGAGAAGGGTTCCATCTTTTCTCATCTGCAGCCGGACGGGACGGCGGTGATCCCTGCCGATCTGCCCCAGCGGGCCATTCTGGAAAAAGCGGCGGCCGGACATCGCTGTCTCTATTTCGGGAGCGGTGCTGACGGCGACTTCCGCGCGGACTATCTCTCCGGCTCGCTGGAGGGAAGCCGGTTTCTCCTGACTTTCCCCGGCGGAAGGTCCTTTGAGATCGCGTGGAACCTCTCCGGCGCGCATCAGGCCGCCAATGCGGCGGCTGCGGCCGGAATCGCTTCTTCGCTCGGCATCGCCCCTGAAGTCATCGCTTCCGGGCTGGCGAAAACCTCGCTCCCCGGGATGCGGATGAAGCGCACCCTTGTCGACGGAGTCACCTACGTCAATGATGCCTACAACGCCAATCCGAGGAGCATGGAGGCGTCGCTTGCGCAGTTTGTCAAGGCCCCGGTCGCTGGGCGGCTGTGGTTTGTTTTCGGCGGCATGCGGGAGTTGGGTGCGGCTTCGGATGCGGAACATCAGGCGTTTTTTGCCCGAGTCCGCAGAGAATTTCCAGATGCCGGTTTGGTGCTGATCGGACCGGAGTTTTCCTGCGTGAACTGGCCGCAGAAGTTCGCCGCTTCGACGGAGGCCGGAAGTTGGCTCGCGCAGCAGGTCCGCCCCGGAGACATGGTCTTTGCCAAAGGGTCCCGGGGCAACGCGGTGGAACTGGCGCTGCCGGAAGCCGCGCGTTGACCGGGATTTTGCGGAGGTTTCCCCAATGAAGATCACTTTCCCCGCCGCGCTCCAACTGGGGGATGCGGAAATTTCACTTCCCGATGCTGTTACCGCGGATTCCCGCAAAGTCGTCCGCGGCGGTGTTTTCGTGGCGGTGCCGGGGACCCGGTGCGACGGCGGCAGGTTCATCCCGGATGCCGTCGCGGCGGGAGTCGCTGTCATCATCGGTCGGGAACGTCCGCAGTGTCTCCCTGAAAACGTCCGTTTCCTCGCCTGTCCCGATCCGGCCCGCGCCTATGCTTTTCTGGTGCGGGAGCGGGAAGGCCGTCCCGATGAGAAACTCGCCCTTTTCGGCGTCACCGGGACCAACGGCAAGACCACGACTGCGTGGCTTTGGGAGCACGTCCTGCGAGAGGCCGGGGTGCCTTGCGGCCTTCTCTCCACCATCGAATTCCGGGACGGGCGGATGACCTGTCCTGCCACGCATACCACGCCGGACCCGGATTCGCTCTTTTCCGCCCTGCACCGGATGGCGGAGAACCAATGCCGGGCGGCGGCGCTGGAACTCTCCAGCCATGCGCTGGATCAGGGCCGTGCCTGTGGCGCCCGCTTCCGTGCGGCGGTCTTCACCAACTGCACTGGGGACCATCTGGACTACCACGGCGACATGGAACACTACTACCAGGCCAAGACCCGGATGTTCACCGAACTGCTGGCTCCCGGGGGGATTGCCGTCCTCAACGGGGACGATCTCTGGTGCCGCCGTCTTGCACGGGAACTTTCCTGCCGGAAACTCACTTTCGGAACGCATCCCGATGCGATGGTCCGCCTCTCCATGGGGGAGGTCACTGCGGATGGAACGCGTTTTACCCTCAGGGGGAACGGCGTGGATTTTGCAGGGTCCATCCCTTTGATCGGCGCCCACAACGTATATAACGCGGCGGGCGTGATCCTCTCGCTTCTGGATTTCGGCATCCCGGAAAAGATCATCTCCGGCGTGCTTGCCGAGCCTTTTTCGATCCCCGGACGGCTGGAGCATCTGGTCTCGCCCAGGGGAGCCCACTTTTTCGTTGATTTCGCCCATACCGACGATGCTCTCGTGCGGGTGCTGACGGCGCTCCGCGCGCTGAAGCCCCGGACTCTCTGGACCGTTTTCGGTGCAGGCGGGAACCGGGATACCACCAAGCGCCCCCGCATGGGGCGGGCGGCGGCGGAGTGTGCGGACAAAATCCTCGTCACCAGCGACAATCCCCGGAGCGAAGACCCTGTGGAGATCATCCGGCAGATCGTTTCCGGGATTCCGGCGGGGCGGGAGTACGTCATCGAGCCGGACCGGGCGAAGGCCCTGCGTCTGGTGGCGGCGGAAGCCGGTCCCGGGGACATCGTCCTCGTGGCGGGCAAGGGACACGAAGCCTATCAGGAGATCAATGGCGTCCGGCATCCGTTTCAGGACCGGACCTGTTTGGAGGAGATATTTCTGCGATGAATAAAAAGCCCTTGGAGGAGTTGATCTCCTCCCACTACAAACCGGAAGAGTACCCTGCGCTGGATTTCCAGATCCGGACGGGGAAACAGTTTCGTCCCTTTGACGGGGTCCGGGTGCTGGATGCAACCCCGGTTTTCCGCAATACCTGCGCAAAATATCTCGCTCTGCTGGCCGGTGGCGCGGAATTGAGCGTCGGCATCTCCGACAAGATCCCCTTCGATCCGGCCATCGCGGAACTGCTGCAGTCCTGCGGCATCCCTCTGCGGCGTCCGGAAGCGGTCGTTCCCGGGGAGTTTGACGTGATCTGCGACTGTTGCGGCTGTTTCGCTCACGCTCCCGGAAAGTTTGGGAACGTGGAACTGACCCGCTCCGGCATCACCTACTACAATGATGCGGAATTTCCGGTCTTTTTCGCGGATTCCGGCCGAATCAAGATCCTCGAGACGGAACTGGGCACCGGGGACGGATTGAGCCGCGCCATGACCAAACTGGGATATCGGGATGTGACTGGCAGGAAGATCCTGATTTTCGGCGGCGGAAAGGTGGGACGCGGCGTCGCGTTGGCGCTCTCCCGCCGGTGCGCTTTACCTCAGGTGGTGGAAGCCCGGGAGAACTGGCTTTCCCGGCCTTATCTGCACTACGTCGGCATCGGGGATGCCCCCGCGATCCGGCAGGCGATCGGCGAGGCGTGGTGCATCGTCACCGCCACCGGGCTCGCCGGAGCCGTGGAGGAGTACGTCCCCGATATGCTGAAAGCCCCGGCGCTTATTGCCAATATCGGCGTGGAGGATGAGTTCGGGCCGTCCATGCCGCCGGAACGGGTGCTGAACGGGAAGGCTCCGCTGAACTTCCTGCTGGACGAGCCGACGCATCTCAAATACATCGATCCCACCATGGCGCTGGACAACTCCGGCGTGGTCTCGCTTCTGCAGGGGCAGTGCCGTCCCGGATTGAACGAACCGCTTCCCGCCGGGGAGCGGGAGATTCTTGACCGCATCCGCCGTTTCGGATGCATCGCCGACGAGATGACTGCGATCGGCCTGTGATTGAACAAAAAAATGGTCCTGTCTGGATCACGCTTGAAATAAGGAAAACACAATGTCTGATTTGTTGATCCGCAATGTTCGGCTCCACGGAGCCGCCACCGACGTTCTCATTCGGAACGGGAAATTTGAACGCATCGCCCCAGGACTCTCCGCCGCCGTCCCGGTGCTGGAAGGGGAGGGGATGGATATCGTGCCGGGACGGCGGCGGAGAGNNAGGTTCTACAACGCTCACAACCACGCGGCCATGACGGTCCTGCGGGGCTTCGCGGACGACATGGGGCTTTTCACCTGGCTCAACGGGCACATCTGGCCCGCTGAAGCGAAGTTGACAGGTGAAGACATCTATGCCGGGACCCGCCTCGCCATTTTGGAAATGATCAAGTCCGGCACCGTTTTTTTCAACGATATGTACTGGGAACAGGCCTGCGTCTGGAAGGCGATCCGGGAGATGGGTATCCGCGCTGAGATCGGTCTGCAGTACATGTGCGGAAGCGACGGCAAACTCCTGCCCCGGGTGGTGGAGAACAACGCCGCGCTGGAGGCCTGCATCGCCTCCGATCCCAGTGATTTGATCCGCATCTGCTGTGCTCCGCACGCCGTCTATACCGTCCCGGACGACGTTCTGCGCCGATCTGCGGAGGAGGCAAAGACGCGGGGATTGCGCCTTCACATCCACGCCTCCGAGACCAAGCAGGAGGTGGCGGATTGCGTCAAGCGTACCGGCAAGACACCCATCGCCCACCTGAACGATCTCGGACTGATCTTCGAAGGCAGCATCCTCGCTCACTGCGTCTGGATCACTCCCGAGGAACGGAAGATCGTCGCGGAGCAGGGGGCGGTCATCGCCCATAATCCCGTTTCCAACATGAAGCTCTGCAGCGGAGCGTTTCCCTTCGCGGAGGCGAAAAAGGACGGTTGTCGCATCGTCATCGGGACCGACGGCTGCGCCAGCAACAATGATCTTTCCATGTTCGATGAGATGAAGACCGCCGCGCTCCTTGCGAAACTGACCGCCATGGAACCCTCTGCCGGAAGCGCCGGGGAGATCTACGATGCCGCCACCCGCCTGGGGGCGGAGGCCTTCGGGATCAATGGCGGCGTCATCGCCGAGGGGAAGGCTGCGGATGCTTTGCTGATCCGGCGGGATGCGCCCATGATGATTGGGGACTATCATCTGGTCTCCAATCTGGTCTATTCCGCGGACAGTTCCGTGGTGGATACCACCATCTGCGCGGGCAGGGTACTGATGCACCACCGCGAGGTTCCCGGCGAGGCGGAGATTCTCGCCGCCGCCCGGGCGGTCTGCGACAAGTTGCGCCGGAACTGAAAAGTCAGCGTCCGGCGGAGAAGAGTCCGGCGAGAGAAACTCCCATGCGGAAAAGATTTTCTCTTGTGGCGGCGATGGCGTCCGCCAAGGCTCCCGGGCCGCTGGCGATGCTGAAGACTCCCGCGAAATGCTCCAGCAGAGGCGAGGCGTCTCCCCCGATGGATCCCGAGCAGAGGACCACCGGGACCTTCAGTTTTGCGCCGTGAGCGGCGACAACGCTGCACAATTTGCCGTGGAGCGTCTGACCGTCGCTTCTGCCCTCTCCCGTGAGGATGAGGTCCGCACCTGCGGCGCGTTCATCGAAGTTGCAGATCTTCAGGACTGCTTCCGCCCCTGACCCCGGTTTGGAGCCAAGCACGGCCCGCAGTGCGAAGCCGGTCCCCCCGGCCGCCCCGTCCCCGGGGGCGTCCCCGGTCGCGGCGAGCCCGGAATCCCGCAGAAGGCGCGCATAGGAGCGCAGTCCCGCATCCAGAACTTCCTCCTGCTCCGGCGTTGCCCCCTTTTGCGGACCGAAGACTGCCGCGGCCCCCTCCGGACCGGTAAGTGGATGATCCACGTCGCAGGCGGTGGTCAGTCGCACCGCTTTCAAACGGGGCTCCAACGCAGAGAAATCCGCGGAAGCGATCCGGGCAAGGTCTCCCCCTCCGATGCCGGGAGGCAGGATGTTCCCGGAGGCGTCCCGGAACACCGCCCCCAAGGCCTGAAGCATTCCCGCTCCGCCGTCGGTGGAGGCACTGCCTCCGATGCCGATGAGCAGATGGGAGACGCCGCTTTGGAGGGCCGCCCGGATCAGTTCGCCGGTACCGTAAGTGGTGGCGCGCAGGGGGGCAAGGCCGCACTCTTTCAGAAATTCGATACCGCTCGCCCGTGCGAGTTCCACCACGGCGGTGGAACCGTCACCCGTGATGCCGAACCCGGCCGGGACCTCCCGCATCAGAGGATCGTGGACCTTTACGGAGCGGATCTCTCCCCCGGTTCCCGCGATGATGGCATCGGCGGTACCTTCGCCGCCGTCGGCGAGGGGAAGCAGGATGAGTTCATCGCCCTTCCTGCGGGATGCCCATCCGGCGGCCAATGCGGATGCGGTCTCCTCTGCGGAGAGGGCATTTTTGAAGGAGTCCGGGGCAAAAACGATTTTCATATCTGAAATTTCTCCTTGAAATTGCGGATCAGGTCTCAAAAAAATTTTTACGGATTTTCTCGAGCATTACGGACAAGTTTTACCGTTCCGCCTTTGCTTGCGGAACTGGGGCGTTCGCTCTCGAAAACCGCCCTCATCGGGCTGTTGTCAAAATATACCATGGCTTTTGCTTTTTTCAAGCACGACACCACTCAAAATCTCCGGGGCCGGTTTTTTGGGGAAACATTATCTGTGCCGATTTGCGGAAAGCCGGTATCTGTGCTATATTTACTTCGCGCCGTTTCGGCGGCGCCCCTCCATGGTCGGGATCACGGCGGATCTGATTGCCCTTCGGGGTTCTGCCGGGAGCCCCGCCATGTTTTTTGAACTGTACAGGGGGCTTGTTCATAAGGAAACACTCCCCCGAAAATAAGATAAAGGAGTACCGTTTTATGAAGCGTCATTTTCTGTTCATCGCGGCGATGTTGTTTTCCGTCGCCGGTTTCGCCGAGGAGGAGGCTCTCTCCTCCGCCCAGGAACTCGTTGAGATCAAGATCGCCGTCACCCCCACGAAACGCAAATCCTACCAATCGCGTTATGAGAAGAAATTACAGGAGGCCAAGACCTTGGGACACAGTGCCAAGATCCTCTTCCTCGGTGACTCCATCACGCACTTCTGGGAGACCTACGGCAAAGAGGTCTTCGAGCGGGATTTCAAGAAGTACAACACCATTGATGCCGGAGTTTCCGGGGACCGCACCGAGAATCTTATCTGGATCATTGAGAAGAGCGGGATCCTGGATCCGCTGGATCCGCAGCTGGTGGTCATGATGATCGGCACCAACAATGCCGGACACAAGAAAGCCAAGGGCGGCACCGGAGTGCAGGCGACTGCGGCGGGGATTCGCCGCAGTCTGACCGCCGTCCGCGAGCGTTTCCCCAAGGCGAAGATCCTGCTTTTCGCCATCTTCCCCCGGGGCAAGGATGCCAATGACCGCGCCCGTCGGCAGAACGAGAAGGTGAACCACATCATTCAGAATTTCACCGACGGCGAGAACGTCATCTGGGTCGATATCAACGATAAACTGATGAATCCCGACGGTACCATCGATGATGAGATGATGCCGGATAAACTTCATCCCCGTAAGAAGGGCTATGAGATCTGGTCCGCCGCCATTATGCCCTACGTGAAACTCTACGTGAAGTAATTTCTCCCGAAAAGCGGAGGGCCGGGACGCGATCATTTCGCATCCCGGCCCTCT
>DCGG01000075.1:0-156 GCA_002315455.1 Lentisphaeria bacterium UBA1784 | reverse complement strand
TTTTCGTCTGCCGTTACCTGACGTTGAAGGAGAGTTTGTCTCCGTCGGCGTCGATGACCAGCGCGGAGCCGGGGAGGATGTTCCCTTCCAGCATCTTCCGGGAGAGGGGCGTCTCCACCAGATTGATGATGGCCCGCTTCAGCGGACGCGCTCCGA
>DCGG01000034.1:1568-4719 GCA_002315455.1 Lentisphaeria bacterium UBA1784 | reverse complement strand
ATCGTTACCGGCGGCAAGCAGTACACCGTGAAAACCGGTGATGTCATCGAAGTCGAAAAACTGGACGCCGAAGTCGGCGCTCAGGTCACCTTCTCCGAAGTCCTCGCCGTCGGCGAGGAGGGCGGCAAGCTCAACGTCGGCACCCCCAAGGTCGCCGGCGCCTCCGTCGCCGCCAAGGTCATGGACCACTTCCGCGGCAAGAAGGTCGTCGCCTTCAAAATCAAGCGCCGCAAGGGCTATCGCCGCACCGTCGGCCATCGCCAGAGCCTGACCCGCATCGAGATCGGCGAGATTAAGGGCTGACCGGAAATGACTTACGACGCCAACGGAGCGCTGCTTTCCACGGAACTGCCCGGCATCAAACTGGTGAACCGGGGAAAGGTCCGCGATGTCTATGATTTGGGCGATGCGTTGCTTTTCGTGGCCACCGACCGGCTCAGCGCCTTCGACGTGGTCATGCCCAATGGCGTGCCCCGCAAGGGCGAAGTTCTCACGCAGATCTCCCTCTTCTGGTTCGATCTTCTGAAGGATATCCCGAACCACCTGCTCTCCGCAGACGTCACCACTCGTCCCGAGCTGGTCCCCTACGCGAAGGATCTGCAGGGCCGTTCCATCATCGTCCGCAAGGTGAAGATTCTCCCCGTGGAGTGCATCGTCCGCGGCTATCTGGTGGGCAGCGGCTGGAAGGATTACCAGAAGACCGGCGAAGTTTCCGGCATCAAACTGCGGGCCGGCTATCAGCAGGCTTCCAAACTGGATGAGCCGCTCTTCACCCCCTCCACAAAGGCGGAGGCCGGAGAGCACGATGAAACCATCAGTTTCGACGGAGTCGCCGGGATCATCGGTGCCGACAAGGCCGCAAAGATCCGGGACATGGCGCTCAAAATCTACACCACCGCCCGAGATTACGCGGCGGCGCGGGGGATCATCGTCGCCGACACCAAGTTTGAGTTCGGCGAACTGAACGGGCAGATCATTCTGGCCGATGAGGTGCTCACTCCGGATTCCAGCCGGTTCTGGCCAGCGGCGGAATACAAGGTCGGAACCAGTCCCGTCAGTCTCGACAAACAGTACGTGCGGGACTATCTTGAGACGCTGGACTGGAACAAGACCGCTCCCGGTCCCCAGATTCCGGCCGACGTGATCAAACGGACCACCGAGAAGTATCTGGAAGCTTTCCGGATGCTTTCCGGACGCTCCCTTTGATCCCGATCCAATGATTTTCACGGCGGCTGGCGACAGCCGCCTTTTTGTTGCCGGTATCCCCGGAAAAAAGGAGATGTAATGTTTGCTTTTCTCAATGACTATTCTGCGCTGCAGCTGACCATGCTGGTGTTGGCCGCCGTCCTCATCGGACTGAACAAGACTGCCATGCCCGGTCTTGGCATTCTGCCGGTAGTGATCCTCGCGGCTTTCTTCCCCACCCGGCTCTCCACCGGACTTCAACTGGGGATGCTGGCCATGACCGACATTCTCGCGGTGGCCTACTACCGGCGCCACGCCGACTGGAAGATCCTCCTGCGGCTCTTCCCGGGGGCACTGGCTGGCTTGGCGGTGGGCTCGCTGATACTGCACCTCATTCCGCCGGACAACGACCTCGTCATGCGGCGGCTGATCGGGATCATCGTCCTGCTTCTCGTCATCGGGAACTTCATCCGGAAACGGCTGGACCCGGAACGCATCCCTTCCGGCAAAATGGCAGCAGGAGTATACGGGGTGTTGCTGGGCGCCTGTACCCAGCTTGCCAATGCGGCGGGACCGGTTTCCGCCATCTACTTCCTCACCATGCGTCTGCCCAAGGAACAGTACATGGGATGCACCGCCTGGTTCTTCCTGATGCTGAACTGGATCAAGGTGCCCATCTTCGCCATGGAGCACCGGATCACCATGGAATCCATCCGGCTGGACCTGCTGATGCTTCCCATTCTGCTGCTCTCCGGGATTGCAGGGATATACCTTTTCAAAAAGATGCCCCGGGCACTCTTCGAAGGGATCGTTCAGACGCTGGTGCTTGCGGCCACGGTCAAACTGCTCTTTTTCTGAAGCGGGAACGGTACCTCAAGGTCTGTCCCTTCCGCCCCCTCGTGAACCGGAAAAGTGATGATTCCGGTCAATATCATTTGCTTCGTCTCTTTTTTTGATACGAAATCGTTCCATAACGAAAACTTTTTGCGAAAAAGTCCCGGAGAAGATTTGTATTACCCCTCGCGCGTCCTATATTATTGAAAGGAAATCGCAAACCCATTTAAACCAAGGAGGTAAAAAATGGCGATCGACAAGAAACATCATACTGGCGCCGAGTCCGAAGGCGGAATCACCAGCAGCTACGCCACCGATGACGGCGTGAAACTGAAGGTCCCCTATTCTTTCATGGGGTCCATTTATGACGACGCCGAGCGCGAAGCCGCTCTCGCCGCCATGAAGCAGGATTCTCTGACCATGGGCCCCAAGACCCAGGAGTTCCAGAACAAGTTCGCCAAGATCCACGGAGTGAAGTATGCCTATGCCTGCTCCAACTGCACCACCGGCATGCACGTCATCACCCAGCTCTTCGACATCAAGAAGGGCGATGAAGTGATCGTCACCCCCAATACCTTCGTGGCCACCAGCCTGCCCATCCTCAAGGAAGGCGGCACCCCGGTCTTCGCGGATATCGATCCCCGGACCTTCAACATCGACCCCGAAGAGGTCGCCAAGAAGATCACCAAGAAGACCAAGGCCATCTACGTTGTCCACTACGCCGGACAGATGGTCGACATGGACCCCATCATGGAGTTGGCCAACAAGTACGGTCTGAAGGTCCTAGAGGACTGCGCTCATGCGACCGGTTCCTCCTATAAGGGCCGGATGGCGGGCTCCATCGGCGATGCCGGTTCCTTCAGTTTCCATTCGCTCAAGAACATCACCACCTGCGGCGAAGGCGGCATGATTACCACCAACAACGACGAATACAGCAAGGGCATTCAGGGCCTCCGCTGCATGAACAACCAGCCCTGGAGCTGGAATGATCAGCTGGAAGATCCCAACGATCCCGTCTGGAAGTTCGGCAAGACCGTCGTCCGCAAGACCGATGCCATCCAGTACTGGCAGCCGGCTCACTTCGACGTGATTCCCTGGAACGGCCATTGGGGCAGCAACTACCGCATGAACG
>DCGG01000034.1:0-1478 GCA_002315455.1 Lentisphaeria bacterium UBA1784 | reverse complement strand
AAGCGCCGCGAGATCGCCCACAAGATCACCGCCGGCATCAGCGATATCCCCGGCATCGAGCCGGTCTACGAGGATCCCAACTGCTACCACAGCTATCACCTCTACACCCTCTGCGTCAACGAGAAGGTGCTGGGCGGCAGCCGTGATGAGTTCATGCAGGTCCTCTATCAGGAAGAGGGTGTTCAGGGCATTCTGCACTATCAGCCCACCTTCCACTTCACCGGACTGCGTCAGATGGGCTATGATCCCGATCAGTGCCCCCGGGCCAGCGAGTTCTTCTACAAGCGGGAACTCAACCTGCCCATGCACCCCCGGCTCACCGAGCAGAACATCCACGACACCATCGAAGGCATCAAGAACGCCGCGGCCAAAGTCCGCAAGCGTCACAGCAAGGCCTGATTTTCCGGTCAGACTCTGCGCATGAGAGGGGGGGTAACTCCCTCTCTTGAGCCGAAAAAAATTCCGCACCTTTCCCTTTGGGAAGCGTGCGGAGTTTTTTTGTACCGGGAGAGGTGCTACCGGGGACTCTGCGGCAGGAGACGCATCCGGTACGCCATGGGAGTACGGCCGAACTCCCGGAGAAAGATTCTGTGGAAGTAACTTCCGCTGCGGAATCCGGACCGCAGAGCCACCTCCTCAATGGGGAAAGCGGTGCCCTCCAGATATCCGCAGGCGGTCAGGAGCCGGACCTCCTTCAGAATGTCCGAAAACCCTTTCCCGAAGTTCCGCCGGAGCCACTCCGAAGCCCGGGGCGGCGTGAGGGAAAGCAGTTCCGCCACGTCGGCAAGGCCGATACTCTCCGTGTGCCGGGCGGCGAAAAAGTCCCGGACCAGTTCCTGCATGTCCTTGGGGAAGCGGGAGCGCCGTGCCGCCAGCAGGACGGACGTCATCCCCAACAGCGCACCGTATGCGAGGAACTCCTCCCGCTCCGTGCCGGTGGGCGGTACAGGCAGAGGCGGCAGGGTCAAATTCAGAGCCGCAACCGTGGAAAGTCCCGATCCGCAGGAGGCCCGGGCGGCCTTCAGCGGCGGGGCGGTCAAATCCGGCGCAGGGGCACTCTCCTCTGCGGCAAAGGGACCGGCGAAAAGGCAACCGATCAGTCCGTTATCCCCGCCGAACAGCGGGAAGGCACACTCCAGCATCCCACCGGGACAGAGTTTCCAGAGAGGCCGATGCAGACGAGCCAGTTCCTGCGGCAGTTGAAGACGGTCAAACTGGATGCACTCCGGATGAGAGATGCGGTTCCGCATCTTCTCCAGACGACAGTGGGGACTGAGGTGCGAATGAGGCAGGATTTCTGCGTGCCGCCCGCCCCGGTAGTCGTGGAGAGTGAGCGTACACCGGAACCTTTTTTCAAATGCGGTGACCGCCTTGTAAAACGCCGTCAACGCAGGATCATTTTCCTGAACCATACCTTTTCCTTACGCTCGTCAAAACGACAATATGAATAAAATACCACTGCTGTCCGGGGAAAATTC
>DCGG01000138.1:4846-17316 GCA_002315455.1 Lentisphaeria bacterium UBA1784 | reverse complement strand
CAATACGCGCTCCCCTTGGCCCCATCAGCACCGCTTGCCGTGCATGTGGCGGGAGAAGACGAATGGAAAAACGGCGCCTTCCGCTACCGGCACAACTCCGGCATCTTTGCGCTGGAACTTGTAACGGAAGGCGAATTTCTGATCGAAAGTGGACACATGCGGTACACCGTGCCGCCGGGGTCCCTTTTCTTTGTCCATCTGCATCAGGATTCCGCGATGATGTGCAGCTCTCCCTATGCCGTCAAATACACGGTGATCCTGTATGGACCGCTGCTGGAAAATCTGCTCGCCTCGCTTCAGCTGAATGAGTGCCGTGTTTTGAAACTGCACCACGTTTCCGCCGTGGAGCGGGAAATGCGCCGCATCGGCACGCTGCTGGGGCGAAAAACCGCCGAAGCACGGCACCGGGCCGATGTGACGGCTTATTCCCTGCTGCTGCATCTCGCCCGGGAACAGCATACTCCGCCGCCGGATGCGATGCAGAAAATACTGGAATTGATCCATGTGCATCTCAACCGGATGTACTCCATTGCGGATCTCTCCCGGACAACCGGTCTCGGGGCAGCCACGATCCACCGGATGTTTCAGCAATACTGCCGCTGCACGCCGCTTGCCTATATGACACAGTGCCGCATGACTGCCGCCGCGCAGATGCTCCGCAGCGGGGAACGCTCGATCAAGGAGATCTCCTCCTCGCTCGGATATCGGAATCAGCTCTACTTTTCTGCGGCTTTCCGCAAATATCACGGCATTTCGCCTTCCGGATACCGGCTCCGAACCGGACGTGAGGAAGACTCCTGAAACACCGGTTCAGCTGCGCTGTTCGTTTTCCCGGCGCAGTTTGCGCATGGCCCGCTCTTTCAGAAACCTCCGGCGCTGGGCATGATCCAGACAGATGATCAGGATGCTCAGAAATGCGGAGATGAAAAAGCCGATGCCGCCGATGAGCGGGATCCCCTGCCAGTAAGGCGGCAGTTTGGCGACAATCACAAGCGCCGAACCGAGCAGCAGCGCCGTGATCATCAAGGCGCGTGAAACGCGTTCCCCCGTGATATACAGCGTCTGCTCGATATCATCGAGCCGGTGATGTTCCACGCGCAATGTCGTCTCCCCCGTTTCCATGCGCGCCATCACGGCATGGAGCTGACGCGGAAGGGATTCCAAAGCGTAGATGTTTTCCTCGAAGTTGTCGATGATTCTGCCGGCGATGGGGCGGGGATCGATCGTGCGCAGCTTCATGCGCGTCAGAAACGGCTTGACCAGTTCGACGATCTGCAGTTTCGGATCAAAGGAGCGCCCGACATGCTCCACCGTGATGAGCGCTTTGCACATGAGGTACAGATCCGGCTTCAGCGCGACTTTGTAACGAGAAAGGGTATCCAGCAGTTCCTCCAGCACACGGGCGACGCTGAGTTTTTCAAGCGGCTGGTTGATATTCACATCGACCAGATCGGCCAGATCGCGTTCAAAAGCGCTGCGGCTGCCCTGGAGCCGCCCCGTGACGGTCATGTGCAGAGCGGTGTCGACCATCGGCGTGATCTCGTTTTTCAGCATGTGACTGAGGACCCGCAGAAAGTCGCTCCGCTCCTTTTCCGTGACCCGGCCCACCATGCCGAAATCAATGAAGCAGATCTCGCTTTTCCCGCGCAGAAAAATATTGCCGGGATGCGGATCAGCGTGAAAGAAGCCGTGCTCAAAGATCTGGCTCATCAGAGATTTTACACCGTTTTCGGCAATCTTGACGAGGTCGTACTTTTCCCGCAGTTCCGGATGGGCCATGACGCGCGCCGCCGAGTCGCCCTGGATGCACTCCATTGTCAGCACGCGCCGGGAGGAATGATCCGAATACACCTTGGGGGCAGTGACGCCTTTACAGGAGGCCATATCCCGCGCGAAGCGGCTCATATTGGCGGCTTCGTACTCGTAATTGAGTTCCTTGCGGAGCGAGGCGGCGAAGGAGTCGATGATCTCCACCGGACGGTAACTCGCCACGGTACAGTCATACTCCTGCCAGCGTTCGGCGATGTATCGGAGAATGGTCAGATCCTGCTCGATGACATCGCGGATGCCGGGACGCTGGATCTTGACCACCACGGCGGTCCCGTCCGGCAGCACGGCTTTGTGGGCCTGACCGATACTGGCGGCGGCGAGCGGAGTCTGGGAAAATTCCGAATACAGCTCCTCTACCTCTTTCCCGAGTTCCTCACGGATGATCTTTTTCACCTCTTCATAGGGGAAACCGGGTACATGTTCCGTAAGATGGGTCAGTTCCTTCGCATAAGCTGCCGGGATCAGATCCTCGCGGGTGGAGAGGATTTGCCCAAGTTTGATGAAAGTGGGGCCCAGTTCCTCCACCAGCATGCGCAGCTTTTCAGGACGGCTCTTGCCGTCCAGCTTCCGCGCCGCCCCCGGTTTCCGCCACTTATGGGTACGGGGGAAAAAATCTGTGAATTCATGGAATCCGTACGTGCTGAGCTTTTCCAGTATGAACCAGAAGCGGCGCATGGAGGCGATGTCCTGTTTGATTTCAAAGATCCACATAATCTCATTTCTCCCTAAAAGGTCCGTACCGCGACCGCAGCCGGTTCCGATTGTAATTTTATGCTTTTCAGATTCAACTCTCCGCGGATGAAATAACGGCGTTCCGATCCGGGAGATATCCGGAGTTTGGGAACAAAAGGCAGTTTTTTGGCGATGGTGACTTGTCCGTGCGGAGGCAGTTCCAGCGTGATGTGTCCGGCCGGTTTGTGAAAATCAAACGAGAGCGGGATCCACGCCTCCGGATCCGGGTTGGTCATATCGGGCAGCCAGTTCTGGCAGTACACTAAAATATTGTCGGACTCCCAGGTAAACCACTCGGGAATGCGCACCGGCTTGTTGTCCAGATTGCGCATGATAAAGCGAATCTCCCCGTCTCCTTTGGTATTGAGGATCCGGGGTTCGGTCAGGAAAAGCTGAAGCCGGATATTCTGCAGTTCCCGGATATCAACCTTATCCGCACGCTGCCCCAGCATCAGTTTCTGGCTCTTCACCTCCCGGACGCAGCTGATTCCGGTCAGCGAAAAAAGCAAAAGCAGAAAAAATACGTTTTTTCTCATGAAAGACCTCCGATCTGGGCAAGTAATTTCATTCTTTCCTCCGGGGAAGCATTGGCTGCCAGAGCGGCGAGGAGTTTCTGCCGCCGGGCAAGTCCGCGCATCCGCCGCAGTTCGTCAAGAGCATCACTCAACGCCCGTTCCGGAGAAGAGTAGCTGACGGGAGCCGCCAGAATACGGCTGACTTCCGGAGATGGGTGTTCCAGCAGAAAATCCTGCAGCATAGAGGATGTTTGTTCAAATTCCCCGTTCAAAGCGGCATTGATCACGAGATTGAGAGCCTGTTCCGCCGGAGAGGCATTTTCGCCGGCAAGTTCCTCAGCCGGAAGTTCCTCCGACAGCTTCCGGGCGATATCTTCCGAAGCGAGAGCCAGTGTCAAAAGCGTGCTGAGGGCCGCCTTCGTCGGAAGCTGAGGATTTTTCTGCTGTACCGACTGCATCCGGGGCGCCGGTTTGGCGAACTCCTGCCTCCGCCGCTCCGAGAGGCTGAGTTTTTCCAGCTGTTCCCAAAGCGCCGCCTCGCTGATGCCGAGCATGGCGGCTCCGGTGCTCACATAGACTTCCAGCTCCACCCGGTTCGGCACCAGATGGAGAAATTCCGCGACAAAGGCCGCCGCCTCCCCGCGTCCCACGGGGGAAGTCATATCAAAGCGCCCCGGCAGGTTTTCCTTCAACACATCCATCCACGGAATGGCGCTTTCCAGCGCACTTCCCAATGCCTCTGCGCCGCCATGCGCATACAACTCATCGGGGTCCTTGCCCCCGGGGATGCGCAGAACTTTGAGTTCCATCGACAGCGGAAGTAAAAGTTTGGCGGCTTTCAGTACCGCATTCTGTCCGGCGTTGTCGGCGTCAAAGGCAAGGACGATGTGTCCCGTGTAGCGGCGCAGAATCTTCGCCTGTTCCGCCGTAAAAGCAGTACCGAGCGGAGCCACCGCGAAATCAAAACCGGCACGGTGAAAGGCGATCGCATCGAGCTGCCCCTCACAGATGACCGCTTTTTTTGCACGGCCGATCCCCTGCCGGGCAAAGGGGAGCGCGTAGATCAGCGACCCTTTGTGAAAGACCGGAGTTTCCGGAGTATTCACATATTTGCGGCGGTCCGGATGGGCCTCCAGGGTCCGGGCGCTGAAACCGACCGCCTTGCCCTGCTCGTTTTCTATGGTGAAGGTCAAACGCCCCTGAAAAGGTTCGTAGGTCTTGCCGGTGTCTTCAAAGCGCTGCAGTACGCCGCTGGTCACAAGTTCCTCCTCGGAGAAGCCGAGGTGCCGGCCGTAATCGCGGCAGACGGTATTGCCAGCAGGAGCAAGGCCGATGCGGAACTTCTGCGCCACTTCCATCGGGATCCCGCGCCGGGCCAGATACTCTCCGCCCGGCGAATGGGGATTGTCGGCGAGGTAGCGGCAGAAAAAACGGCTGAACTCCTCGTTGATGGCGTACAGCCGTTCGCGGGCTCCGGCGCGCGCCTGCGAAGCGGCGGCATCGCGCTCGGATTCTTCGGGAATCACCACGCCGCAACGGTCCGCGAGGATCTTCGCCGCATTGACAAAATCGAGATTCTGGTGGTCCATGAAAAAGCGGAAAACGTCGCCGCCCTTGCCGCAGCCGAAGCAGTAAAACATCCTTTTCGCGGGATTGACCGTGAAGGAAGGCGTTTTTTCCTGATGAAAAGGACAAAGCCCGATAAAACTTCCGGCCCCGGAGCGCTTGAGCTGGACTCCGCAGCCGGAAATCACTTCCGCGATGTCGCAGCGTTCGCGGATCTCTTCAATGATCTCCTTGGAAAGATTGAGGCTCATCGCATCTCTGCCAGCCGGGTTTGGACCTCTCGCGCCATCACCGGAGATTTTT
This sequence comes from Lentisphaeria bacterium UBA1784, assembly GCA_002315455.1. GTDB lineage: Bacteria > Verrucomicrobiota > Lentisphaeria > Victivallales > Victivallaceae > UBA1784. Next base: position 12,370 of record DCGG01000138.1, on the reverse strand, counting down.
CACTGTAACGCCGCAAAAATTCATTATAGCAGTTTCTGGCTTCCTGTTTTTTGTTTTCGCTGTCGTAACAGCGCGCGGTGTTGAGCAGCAGCGCCGGATTTCCCGCTCCCGCCGCGGCAACGTACTTCAGCATGTTCATCGCATTGCGCTGATCGCCCCGTTGCAGATACGCAAGCGCCAGCTGGTAGTAGAGTTCCGGCGTATTGAGAAACTCCGACCGGTGTGCTTTGAGCAGCGCGGCAAGCGTGCGAGCAGTATGCGGCGCCTTGAGCGCACTGCACACGTTGCAGAGCAGAACCATGGTGTTGCGGTCACCCGGCTTCAGCGCAAGAGCCTTCTGCAACGAGATCATCGCCTCTCCCTGACGGGCGGGATCCCGGGCATAAAGACGGCCCAGCGTATACTGCGCCGTGAAACTGCCGGGGAACTTTTCCACGGCCCTGCGGGCACAGTCCACTGCCGGATCATGCAGCCCGCACTTTTCACAGCAGACGGAACGAAGCAGCAGAAAACGGAAATTTTCCGGATCTTTGGAAACCAGATGTTCGGAAATCTTTTCCGCCTTTTCCCACTCGCCGCTGCGGGCCAGTTCCAGCGCCCGGGCCAACTGCTGCTCCGGAGTTTTCCGGCAGCCCGGCAGCAGAATCACAAGAAGGAGAAACGACAGCAGAATACCATATTTTTTCATGATGACCTCACGCTTTTATTTTACGGATCCGGCAGAAGCCGAGTGACAGAACATAAACAATTCCGGCAAAGACGACGATCGCCGGACCGGAGGGAAGCCGCAGCACATAGCTGGCAATGATCCCGACCGTGATGAAAAGCCAGTTGAGAAGCGTGGAGATCACCATCATCGACCACAGATGCCGGGTGTAGCAGCCGGCCGCCGCTGCGGGCAGCGTCAACAGCGCGATCGCCAGCATGATCCCCGCCACATGGATGAGCAGCACGATGGTGAGCGCCGTGAAAACGAGAAGGGCAAGGTAAATCACCCGGGTCCGCACGCCGCGCAACTCGGCAAAGGTGTTGTCAAAGGAGAGCGCAAGCAGCTGCGGGTAAAAAAGCAGTACCGCGATCAGCACCACGATCCCCAGCACGGCGGTCCAGCCGAGATCCGCAGGGGAGAGCAGCAGAATGTTTCCGAAAAGATATCCCTGCCAATCCACGTAGCCGGGGGTGTAATTGAGGAAAAGCAGGCCGATGGACATCCCCAGCGCCCACACCACGCCGATGATGGTGTCGGCCCGCTCCCTGACGCGAATGGTGATGATGCCCACCGCCATGGCGGCGAGAAGCGCTCCCAGAAACGCGCCGAGGAGCGGCGAGAACCACTCCAGATGGACCACCCGCTGCAGAAAGAGCGCCAATCCGACGCCGCCCAGCGCTGCGTGGGAACTGGCTCCGGCGAGGCTGGCGATCCGGCGGGTGACGACCAGCGTTCCGATGACACCGGCCACAGGGGCCGCCAGAAACCCCACGAGCAGCGCGCAGCGGAGAAATCCCATCTCCGGACGGAAAAGATCAGTGAAAAATTCCATTCAGCGCCTCCCGGCGGCATGGTCTCCGCCGCAGTGACAGAAGCAGGAGTGGTCGTGCTTGATCAGCTCCACCTCATGATGATAGACCGCGTTGGCGGTCTGTTGCGTAAAGTGTTCCGCCTGATGGATCGTCACCTGTCGGTTGACGCAGATCACCAGATCGCTGCCCCGGCTGACGAATCCGAGGTCGTGGGAGACCGTCAGCACGGTCATCCGGTGCCGGAGTTCCTCCAGAGCGGCGTAGAACCGCTCTCCTGCGCCGGGATCAATATTGGCAGTGGGTTCATCCAGCAGAAGGAGTTCCGGTTCTCCGGCAATGGCCCGGGCGATCAGGACGCGTTGGCGCTGTCCGCCGGAAAGCCGGGAAAAACTCCGGCCGGCAAGGGACGTGATGCCGAGTTCCTCCAGAGCATCCATGGCGATGGCACGGTCCTTCCGGGAGTAGCGTCCGATAAAGAAAGAGTGCATCCTGCCGGAGAGCACCACTTCGAGGACGGTGGCGGGGAACGCCGGGTCCAGCAGATGGTACTGGGGCATGTAGCCGACCCGGGAACGGGCATCTTCGGGAGAGGTCCCGAAGATCCTGACTTCGCCCCGGGTGGGTTCCAGCAGGCCCAGCAAAATCTTCAGAAGGGTGCTCTTGCCGCCGCCGTTGGGGCCGACGATGCAGCCGGACTGCCCCCGGTAAACGGTGAGATCCACTCCTTCCAGAGTTGGTTCCTGCGCGTAGTGGAAATCCACCTGTTTGAGTTCGATGATGGGATCTCCGCTCATTTCCGCTCCAGCGCTCCCTTGAGGATCTTGGTCATATTCCGCAGGTTCTCCGGCACGTCCGGAGCCAGCGGATCCAGCGGGACCACTTTCCCGCCGATGGCATTCGCCAGCGCCCGGGCGGTCCCGGGATTGAACTGGGGCTGGACGAAAATAACCTTCACCTGCTCTTCCCGGGCCTTGCGGATCAGCTCTTTCAGGTGCACCGGATCGGGGTCCCTGCCGCCGGTCTCCACGGCGACCTGCCGCAGACCGGTCATTCTGGAAAAGTGCCCGAAGGCGGGGTGATAGACGAAGAAACTTCGACCGCGGTACGGTGCCAGTTCGGAACGGATCTGCCGCTCCAAACTCCCCAGTTCCTGCTCCAGTTTTGCGAGGTTCTCCCGGAAGCGGGATGCGTTTTCGGGGTCGGCGGCGGCGAAGGCCCCGGCGAGATTGCGGGCCATGATCCGGAGGTTGGAGACGCTGAGCCAGACGTGAGGATCGTTGCTGCTGGAGTGATGCTCATGATGATGTCCTTGATCGTGGAGGCCGGACCCGCCGTGATGATGGGGATCCGTAGCCTCCGCTCCGTCGAAGGGGACCGCTTCGGTCCCGCGGGAGACGTCCACCCGGCGCTCCGGGGGAATCTCGCGCAGGAGCCGCTCCTCAAAGGGCATGCCGCAGGAGAAAAAGAGCCGGGCCAGCACCGCCGTCCGGACCGCCTGCGGATCGGGTTCGCTGTCGTGGGGACTGCGCCCTTCCGGCAGGATGGAAACAACTTGGAAACGGTCTCCGGCGATCCGCTGCGCGAGGGCGGCGACGGGGGGGATCCCGGCGACGGCACAGCGGGACTCCTGACCGGACTTTCTGCCGCATCCGGCGGAACCGGAGAGAAGCAGAACCGCCGCGGCAATGATCGCGCAGGACCTGTTCGCCATCCCTGTTTTCATACGGTCAGATCCCCTCTGCCGTCAGCGTCTTGCCGACCTGGATGAGCTGGTGGTAGAAGAGCATGTAGCGCTTTCCGGCCTCCCACTCCTTGGAACCTTTCAGCAGGGGAAGGGCTTTTTTTGCGGCGGCGAGGGAGAGATCCGGGCGGCCGCAGACGTACATGGCCCGAGAGTAATCGAGCAAACACACGCCTTTGCGTTTGGGGTCCTTTTCCGGGGCTTTCACGGCGGCCTGCGCCAGCAGGACCACGCAGTCCGGACGCATGGACTCCATCCCCCGGGACATCTCATAGTTGCAGAACTTCATGAGTAAAGCGCCGTCGTCAGGAAGGTTTTTGACCATTTTCTGATAGATCCCGAGGAGTTTTTCCGGCTGCTTGCACTCCACCGCGAGGTTGGCCGCCAATTCGTAGAGCATGCCGCCTTTTGGATCGGAAGCAAGAGCGTCGGCGGCGGCCTTCATCGCCCGGTCGGGAGCGTTCAGTTTCTTCAACAGGATGGCGCACTTCATGGAGACCAGTTCCGGATTGCCGTGGTCCCTGGCGAGTTCCCGGTCGAGAATGACGATGCACTCCTCATACTTCTTGTTCCGGAGCAGGTCTCCCAGTTCCATGGCCACGGATTCCTTGCGGATGCTCTCCTTCAGATCGAACTTCCCATTGAGGATCGCATTCACCACCGGGGTGGTGGCACCGGGAGTGCCCCGCCAGAGGAGTTTTCCGTCGAATCCGATGACCACTACGGCGGGGATCCGGTCCTGCGGGCGGAGGAACTGCTCCGCAACGGCAGGCTTGACCACCGCCACCGGGAAAGGCGGAACCGTTTTGCCGAGGATCGCGGCGGTGCGGACGGCATTGTCGCAGGAGAGCGCGATGAAACGCGCGGGCTTCCCCTTGAAATGCACCGCAGAAGCCATGAAACTCCGCAGGGCAGCGCCTCCGGGCATGGTCCCGTTCCAGAAGAGCAGGACGGCGACCTCCTTGCCCCGGATGGAATCCAACTCCACGGCCTTCCCGGAAAGCCATTTTTCCGCCTCCAGCCGGGGAGCCTCTCCGCCGGTTGGAATGGCGCCCCACGCAAGGGCACTTCCGAGAAACATCGCAAAAAGAAAGAGTGTGTTTTTCATAAAGACCGATCCCTGCTTTGAAACGTGTTCCGGCACCTCAGTCCTGGATCGAAGCCTTCTTGGGGCGCTTCATGGCGGCATAGACCAGTTTGGCGGTCAGCTGCTCGAAGGAGATGCCGCAATACTGCGCGGACTTGGGGACGAGGCTGGTGGCGGTGCTTCCGGGGAGGGGGTTGCCCTCCAGCACGTATCCGACGCCGTCCTTGCCGACGATCAGGTCCACCCGGAGCAGATCCCGGCAACCGGAAGCGCGGTAGAAGAGCAGGCTCTGCTCCTTGGCCTTGGCGAGAATATCCGACGAAACCGTCTCCGGCGGGCAGAAATACTGGGTATGACCGTTCTTGTAGATGTACTTGGCATCGTAGTCGTAGAAGCCCTGGGGACTGCGGATCTCCACCACCTCCAGCGCTTCTCCGTTGACGATGGGGATGGTGATCTCCGTACCCTCGATGAACTCCTCCACGAGGATCTCCTGCGCAGACTTGAGTTCGGACTCCAGCGCGTCGGCCCACTCCTCGGCGGAGTTGACTTTGATGATGCCGACGCTGGACCCCTCGCAGGGGACCTTCAGGATCACCGGATAGGAGAGCCCCTCGGGCAGTTCCGGGTGGTCCTTGGTGACGATGCCCCACTTGGCTGTGGGGATGCCGAGGTGGTCCAGCATGCGCTTGGTGGCGATCTTGTCCATGCAGAGGCGGCTGGCTTTGGAACCGGAACCCACGAATTTCAGCATGGCGCTCTCCATGAGCATCTGAAGTTCTCCGCCCTCGCCGAAGCCGCCGTGGAGCGCGGGATAGACCACGTCGCTCTCCTGCATGCTGGGCAGGAGCCGGCATCGCTTCAGGTCGGTGAGTTCCACCTCGAATCCTCCGTTGCGAAGGGCGTCGGCGATGGCTTTGCCGCTGCGGAGGGAGACTTCGCGCTCGCTGCTGTCGCCGCCGCAGAGGACGTTGACCCGGGGTGCGGGAACTTCATCCATGCAGCGGTGGAAGAAGTCCGGGTTGACGGGGACCGTCTCCATATTCAGGTAAAATCCGTACTTCTCGGCCACCCGGCGGCGGACCAGACGGATCATTTCGACGTAATCCGCTTCGGAGGCGGTTCCGACATTCATCAGGTAATTGGCGTGCTTGGAACTGATTTCCACGTCGCCGATGGTCAGGCCCCGGAGACCGCAGTGGTCGATGAGAAGACCGGCAGGCTCCTGCTTGGAGACGTTCCGGAACGCGCAGCCTGCGCTGCGTCCCTCCGGTTCCCGGGCGCGGCGCTTGGCCAGCGAGGAATCAATCTTCGCCTGCTCGGTGTCGGGAGTGCTCTCCTGAAGTTCCAGCACCACCTCGGTGATGATGAGGCCGCGGGGCAGGTCGTTGCCCCGGTAGTGCCAGTGGATCTCCTCCTTTTCGAGGGACCAGCGGGCGCCTTCGGGTGTGATCCCGGAGAGGCTCTTCACGGAGTCGCCGAAGGAGACCCCTTCGCAACCGGCATTCATGACGGCTGCGCCGCCGACCGTACCGGGGATGCCGACGAGTTCGCTCAGTCCGGCGAGGCCGGCCTCGGCCATGGCCCGGGCCAGAATGGGCAGGCGCACCATGGCTCCGCAGCGGACGATCCGGCCGTCGCGATCCCAGGTATTGAAGGCCTCGCCGAGGCGGATGCCGATGCCGTTGAAGGGAGCGTCCATACCGACCACGTTGGTGCCGCCGCCGAAGACGAAGGAATCAGTCCGGGAGGCCCGAAGATATTTCACCAGCTCGGAGAGGGTCGCTTCGGAATCCGGTTCCGCAAGCAGGGGGAGTTTACCGCCCACGCCGAGGGAAGTGATCTCGCGGTAGGGGATCTCCTCGGAGACCTTCAATCCGGGGAAGAGACGCAGCAGAGTACTTTTCATTTGTCATTCAACCTTTCCGTAAACGGCCTTCGGATCGAAGACCGGGGATTCGACTTCTGCAAGGGTATCTCCGGAAACTTTCCGGTAGAAACAGCTTCGGTGACCGGTATGGCAGGCGGCGCCGCCGACCTGTTCCACGCGGAAGACCACGGTATCGGCATCGCAGTCCACGAGGATCTCCCTGATCCGCTGGAGATTGCCGCTGGTCTCGCCTTTTTTCCAAAGTTTTTTCCGGCTCCGGGAGTAATAGACGGCGCATCCGCACTTCAGCGTCTCCGCCCAAGATTCGGGGGAGAGGTAAGCCAGCATCAGCACTTCACCTGTCCGGAAGTCCTGCGCTATGGCGGGGATCAGGCCGCCGCATTTCTGAAAATCCAGTTCGATCATTTGCGTAAAAACTCCATTGAGAGCTGACGTCAGCGATTTTTCTTTGTGTATGCTTCCGCTCCGTTCCGCCGGGGGTCCACCTTCCGGGTACGGTGCGCGCTGGAGGTTCCGGAAATCCTTGTGGACCCTCCATCTATTATAATATGCCAGTATTTCCCCTTCAGTACAAGAAGGAAACCCCTTTTTTTTGGAAAAAAAACGGCCTCCGTCTTGACGGAATCGTTCCCGGTGCTATATTGTGGGGAAAAGGTTGGAGGTAAACGTGGAATTAGAGGTCATACTGCCATCCCGGAGGATCGTGCTGGAGGTGCCGGAGGAACGCACCCTTTCCTGCGCGCTGGAGAGCCGGGGCATCCTGCTGGATCTCCGCTGCGGCGGAATGGGCCGGTGCGGCGGCTGCACGGTGGAACTGCGAAGCGGTACCTTCCGCTCCCGGGGAGAGACGCTCTCCGGCGGTCCCGGCGTGGAAGCGCCGGCCTGCATCACCCGGCCGGCGGGGAAGTCCGGCATCATCGCCATCCCCTCCCGGACGTTGCTCCCAGAGATGGATCAGGAGCAGGAGACCGGGTCGGAAGGGGTCGCCATCCCGCCCGGAGCCTGCGCCGCCGTCTTCGACCTCGGGACCACCTCCGTCGTCTGCCTGCTGATCCGCAAAGGGCGCGTGCTGGGGCGTTCCAGAGTTCTCAACCGGCAGTGTGCCCTCGGCGACAACGTGCTGGACCGCATCCGCGCCGCCGCTTCTCCGGATGGACGCCGCCGGGCGCAGCGCCTTCTGGCGGAGAGCATGATGGAGGGCCTCGCCGCCATCCCCGATCCGGAGGGGGGAGCAATTCCCGTCGTTTCCGTCGCTGCGAACTCCGTCCTGACGAGCCTGCTTCA
>DCGG01000138.1:954-4838 GCA_002315455.1 Lentisphaeria bacterium UBA1784 | reverse complement strand
ACGGAGTCGATCCGGCTCCGCTCGGATGTGCCCCCTTCTCCCTGCCGGAGAAATATTTTCCGCCGCGGCCCGCCGCATCAGCAGGACTTTCCGGCCCCCTGCAGGATGCAACCCTTCTCACAGCCTCCCCCGCATCGGCATTTCTGGGCGGGGATGCGGTAGCGGGAGCCGTGGCGCTCGGCCTGACGCACTCCGGAGAACAGGAACTCCTCATCGACCTCGGCACCAACTGCGAAATGATCCTTGCCGCCGGCGGAGAGGTCTTCGGCGCCAGCGCCGCCGCCGGACCGGCCTTCGAACGGCGGTTCTGCCGGGCGGGGCGGAACGTCATCACCCATCTTGCCATGGGGCAAGGGGGTGGCTTCCGATGGGAACCCATCTCCTGCCGTACGCCCTCTGGCATCTGCGGAAGCGCCCTTCTTGACTGGCTCCATTTGGGCCGGGAACGGGGATTCCTGGCGGAGACGGGGGCGTTGGTCCCGGACCGGCTGAAAACGCTGGGAATTCCGGCGCAGGACGGCGCGGGACGCCCGGCCTGCGAAGTGGCACCCGGCATCCTGCTCTCGGGCGGGGACGTGGAATCGCTCCTGAAGGCGAAGGCGGCCATCCGAGTCGCCCTCGACCTGCTGTGCGAAACCGCCGGGGTGAAGTTTTCCGAACTCCGGCGCATCCATCTTGCCGGAGCCTTTGCCGGCGGGCTGGCCCCGGCATCTGCGGAAGCGGTCGGGCTGTTCCCCCATGCGGATCCGGAGCGTTTCTTCTCCGCCGGGAACTCCGCTCTCGCCGGAGCGCTTCTTCTGGCGTTGGACCGGGATTTTACGGAAAAATGTTCCTCCATGGCGGAGAAGATCGTTCCGCTGAACCTGACGGAACGTCCCGATTTCGGCGAACGGTTCCTCCGGGAGATGCGTCTGCCGCTGTAAAAGACGGCCGTTTTTCCCGTCTTTTCTGCGGGGCTCCGGCTCCCGTTCCGGCGGAGGGGAAAGGAGTATCAACTATTTTTGCGGAAACGCTTTTCAAAATGGGGTTTCCGGTGTATATTATCTGATTGGCAGAACAGAACAGCAACCATATATTTTCAACCATACGGAGAGAGACATGAGCAACTGCACGGATTTCACTGCTGGCAACCTCGTCATCGCCATCGGCGCCGATCACGGCGGGTTCGAGGCGAAAAAGCAACTGGCGGCCTTCCTGGAAGGCCTCGGCAACAAGGTGCTGGATTGCGGTCCGGTCTCCATGGAACCGGGGGATGATTATCCCGATTTCGGCGCCCCCGCCGCGCAGGCGGTCAGCCGGGGCGAAGCCAACGGCGCCGTGCTCATCTGCCGCAGTGGCGTGGGCATGGGCATCGTTGCCAACCGTTTCCACGGCGTCCGCGCTGTGGTCGGCGAAGGCGAAGACATCATCTGCAAGAGCCGGGAGCACAACTGCTCCAACTGCCTCGTCCTGCCCGGCGACCGGATGGACGTGGAAAAGATGAAAACGATGGTCGCCGCCTGGCTGAAGACCGCCTTCAGTTCCGGAGAACGCCACCTCCGCCGCCTCTCCAAACTGGAGCGGCAGACCTATGACGACATCGCCGCCATCCGCAACGCCGATCCCGAGATCGCCGCGCTCATCGACAAAGAATCCGAACGCCAGAACGACGGGATCGAACTGATCGCCAGCGAGAACTTCGCCAGTTGCGCCGTCCGCGCCGCGCAGGGCTCCGTGCTGACCAACAAGTACGCGGAAGGCTATCCCGGCAAACGCTACTACGGCGGATGCGAGTTCGTGGACGAAGTGGAGAAGATCGCCATTCAGCGCGCCTGCCAGCTCTTCGGAGCCGAGGCCGCAAACGTCCAGCCCCACGCCGGAAGTCAGGCGAACATGGCCGTCTATTTCGCGCTGCTCAACCCCGGAGACACCGTTCTCGCCATGAGCCTCGACCACGGCGGCCACCTGACCCACGGCCACCCCATGAACTTCTCCGGCAAACTCTTCAACATCGTTCCCTACGGCGTCTCCCAGGAGACCGAGATGATCGACTACGACGAGATCGAACGCCTCACCATGGAGCACAAGCCCCGCATGATCCTCGCCGGCGCCAGCGCCTATCCCCGGATCATCGACTTCCCCCGGCTCCGGCAGATCGCCGACAAGGCCAACGCCTTCCTCTTCGTGGACATGGCGCACATCGCGGGTCTGGTCGCCGCCGGATGCCATCCTTCGCCGGTCCCCTACTGCGACGTGGTGACCACCACCACCCACAAGACTCTGCGGGGTCCCCGTTCCGGTCTGATCCTCTGCAAGGAGAAGTACATCAAGGCCATCAACTCCAAGGTCTTCCCCGGACTGCAGGGCGGACCGCTGGAACACGTGATCGCCGCAAAAGCCATCTGCTTCAAGGAGGCCATGTCCCCCGAGTTCAAACTCTACCAGCAGCAGATCGTCAAGAACGCCGCCGTGCTGGCGCAGGCCCTGAAGGACCGCGGATTCCGGATCGTTTCCGGCGGCACCGACAACCATCTGATGCTGGTCGATCTGCGGCCCAAGCACGCCACCGGCAAGGAGGTCCAGATCGCCTGCGACAAGGCCCGGATCACCCTCAACAAGAACATGATCCCCTTCGATCCCGAGAAGCCTTTCATCACCAGCGGCGTCCGGATCGGCACCCCCGCCGTCACCACCCGGGGGCTGAAGGAGCCCGAAATGCTCCGGATCGCCGACTTCATCGACCGCGCCATCGCCGCCAAGGATGACGATGCCGCGCTCGCCGCCATCGGCTGCGAAGTCAAGGAGTTCATGATGGACTTCCCCATGCCCCAGTTTCTGGGACGCATTTGAGTTCTGACACAAGGAGAACCGTTAAAATGATCGATATGAAACTCATTCGCGAAAACAGCGATCTGATCCAGGCGAACTGCGCCCGCCGGGGTTACCCCGTGGACGTCAAATCCCTGCTGGCTCTGGACGCCGACGCCCGCCGCCTTACCCAAGAACTGGATGACATGCGCGCCGAGCGCAACCGCCTCAGCAAACTCTGCGGCGCCGATCCCGAAGCCCGGGAGAAGGTCAAAAGCATGAAGACCCTGATGGCGGAACGCGAAAATACCGTCACCAAACTGCAGGAGAAGATCGAGAACATCGTCAGCATGATGCCCAACCTCCTCAGCGATGACGTTCCGGACGGCAGCGATGATCACGACAATCAGGAGATCCGCAAAGTCGGCGAGATCCGGCAGTTCGATTTCCCCGTCAAGGACCACCAGGAACTGGGCGAGACGCTGGACATCCTCGATATCCCCCGGGGTGCCAAGGTGGCCGGCGCAGGATTCTACTACTGGAAGGGCAAGGGCGCCATGCTGGCGCAGGCCCTCTACTTCTGGGTCCAGCGGAAACTGGTGGAGCGGGGCTTCACCATGTTCATGACCCCCTGCCTCGCCAAGGAACGCACCCTCTTCGGCACGGGGTATCTCCCCTTCTTCGCCGATCAGACCTACAACCTCCAGGGCGAGGACCTCGCTCTCATCGGCACCAGCGAGCAGACTCTCGTGGGCTACCACGCCGACGACGTCCTCAACGGGGCGGACCTGCCGCTGCGCTACACCGCCTTCACCCCCTGTTTCCGAACCGAATCCGGCAGTTACGGACGCGCTTCCCGGGGCATCTTCCGGGTGCACCAGTTCCACAAGGTGGAGCAGATCATCTTCTGCAAGCCCGAGGATTCCGTGGCCTGCCACGAGGAGTGCCTGAAAAACGAGGAGGACATCCTCAAGGAACTGAAGATCCCCTATCACGTGGTCAACGTCTGCGTGGGCGATCTGGGCGCACCGGGGTACAAGAAGTACGACATCGAGGCGTGGTTCCCCTGCTTCAACGGCTACCGCGAAGTCACCAGC
>DCGG01000138.1:612-886 GCA_002315455.1 Lentisphaeria bacterium UBA1784 | reverse complement strand
GGTGACCGGCGTGACTATGTCCACACCATCAGCGCCACCGCCGCCACCGACCGCCTGATGATCGCCATTCTGGAAACCTATCAGCAGAAGGATGGTTCCGTCCTGGTTCCGGAGGTCCTCCGGGCACTGGCCGGATTCGACGTCATCGAGCCGGTGAAGAAACACTGAACCGGGGTTTCCGGTCCTCTCGCAGAACCCAACTGAATTTACAGGAAACTACGATATGTCCGATCTTGAAACGATGCCCCGGGCTTATGAACCGGCGGATGTGGAA
>DCGG01000138.1:407-597 GCA_002315455.1 Lentisphaeria bacterium UBA1784 | reverse complement strand
TGGCGTGGGAAAACGCCGGCCGCTTCCGGGGCGATGCCGCCTCCGGTAAGCCCGGCTACTCCATTGTGATCCCGCCGCCCAACGTCACCGGGATCCTCACCCTTGGTCACGTGCTGAACAACACCCTGCAGGATCTGCTCTGCCGCTATCAGCGGATGCAGGGCAAAGAGGTCTGCTGGTTCCCCGGCAC
>DCGG01000138.1:216-347 GCA_002315455.1 Lentisphaeria bacterium UBA1784 | reverse complement strand
GACCACGCCGGCATCGCCACCGAAGCGCGGGTGGAAAAGTACCTCCGCAAGGAGTGCAACACCGGCCGCGACGAACTGGGCCGCGATGAATTCATCAAGCGGGTCTGGCAGTGGAAGGGCGAGTTCGGCGG
>DCGG01000138.1:0-125 GCA_002315455.1 Lentisphaeria bacterium UBA1784 | reverse complement strand
GGAACGGGAACGCTTCACCATGGACGAGGGGCTTTCCGCCGCCGTCCGCAAGGTCTTTGTGGAACTCTACCGCAAGGGCTACATCTACCGCGGGCAACGCATGATCAACTGGTGCCCGGTGGCCA
>DCGG01000106.1:7682-8531 GCA_002315455.1 Lentisphaeria bacterium UBA1784 | reverse complement strand
GCAAGGCCAAGCGGGTCATCGACAACCGGGTCCGCAACTGACCGGAGCGTTCCCGGAAGTCCCGGGGGAGCGTGAGGTTTCCGGGGAGGTGCATGCAAGGATTCCTCTGCACGCCGATCCCGGAGAAATGAGCGTGGAACATGCAGACGAACAATGCCGGATCCTTTGACTTCTCCGTCCTGCCCCGCCGGAAGGTCCTTTGGCTGCTCTTCCGGGAATTCTTTCTGATCTCCACTTTCGTGGTGGGGGGAGGATACGCCATCGCGCTGGCCGCCGAGCGGGAATTCTGCCAGAAACTCCACTGGATGAAGGAAGAGGAGATGCCGGACATGCTCTCCATCTCCCAGACCATCCCCGGACTGATCGCCGGAAACGTGGCTATCTACATCGGCAACCGGGCAGCTGGACCGCTGGGTGCGCTCGTTGCGCTGACCGCCATCGCTCTGCCCAGTTTTCTGGTGATTTTGCTGGTTTCGATGGTGTTCACCTGCCTTCCCATGACGGCTCCCCACGTGCAGGGAGCGTTTACGGGAGTGCGCGCCGCCTTGGCCGGATTGACCGCCGCCGCACTGCTGAAACTGGGGCCAAAAGTGCTGACCCGGCCCTTCTCCTGGATTATCGCCATCGGATGCGTCCTTCTGATCCTCGGACTGCAGATCAATCCCGGATGGGTCCTCGGCGGAGCCATCATCTCCGGGATCCTCTGGCTGTGGTTCACGGAAGCGGTCCTGAAGCGGCCCGGCGCCACGCTGATCCCGCCCGGCGGCAAGGAGGGTAAAAAATGATCCTGGACTGCCTCTTCCTTTTTCTGCGTTTCTGCGGCTACGGACTGCTCTGCTTCGGCGGCGG
>DCGG01000106.1:0-7575 GCA_002315455.1 Lentisphaeria bacterium UBA1784 | reverse complement strand
CCCATCGGCGTCAACATGGCGACCTTTTTGGGATTTCATCAGGCGGGAGTCGTCGGTGCGGCCCTCGCCACCATCGGACTTCTGACCCCCGGATTCTTTCTGATGCTTCTGGCGCTGCGTTCCCTGAAGAAATGGGAGAAAACGCTGCCGGTCCGGGGATTTCTCTTCGGGGTCCGGCCGGCGGTCGCGGGAATGATCGGAGCCTCCACGCTGATCTACATGGGAATGTCGGTCTTCACCTGCAGAATACCGTGGGGAGCGCTGCTTTCTGGGGTGATTCCGGAGGATTTCCAACTCCGGCCCGGAGCACTTCTGATCTTTCTGCTCTCGGCGGCCCTGCTCTACCGGACCCGCATCAGCATCATGAAAGTGATTTTCGCCAGCGCGATCCTCGGCGCATTTCTCTGCGTCTGAAATACAACGGGAGGTTTGACGGCAATGAATGGGATCTTTCTCGGATTCGCCTCGCTCTGGCAGGGGTTCCGGCTGTTCTATGGGAGGCCGCAGTGGTGGAAATACGCGCTGCTGCCCCTGCTGATTCTTGGAGTGGTGTACAGCGGGATCTGCTGGGCCGCAGGGGAAACGATCTTCCCGTGGCTTCTCTCCCTTCTGCCGACGCCGGAGGGCCACGGAGCCTTCGCCAACTGGCTGATCCGCGCGCTGCACGGGATAGTCAGCGTTTCAAGCTGGCTCTTGCTGGCGGCGCTGCTGTTGCTGCTTTTCGCCTCTCTGTACGAAATGGTCTCCTGCGTCTTCTTCGATGCGCTGGTGGAAAAGTGCCGCATGGAGTTCTGGGGGATCGCCCCCCGGAAAGTGCGGATGCGCTATCTGCTGAAGTTCGGATCGCAAACCGCGCTCTTCGGATTGAACAGCGGTCTGCTCTCTCTGGTCCTGCTGCCCTTTGCGCTGATCCCGGTGGCTGGACCGCTGTTCTTTCTGCTGGTCATGGGGAAACGCTATGCACTGAGCGGAATGTTCGCCGCCGCCGCCCTGGACGGTCTCTCACTCCGGGAGGTGAAGCTCCTCGGCCGCACAGATCCTGCGGCGCTTTTCGCCTTCGGGATCCCGGCGTTGCTTCTGCTCACCATCCCGATCCTGTCGGTGCTCGGACTTCCGGCGGCGGCAGTGGGGGGTACTTTGCTCTATCAGCAACTCAAAGCGAAGGAACCGCTCCCGAACTCCGCACAACCGCCCGCAAATCACGGCTGATTCAGCGGCCGGAGAGTTCCCTGAGCGACAACGGCCGGAACTCCGCCCGGGCGGCCTCGCGGCGGGCGGGATCCACCGAGAGATACTTCCAGCGGGAAAAACTGAAATCGTGGGGCAAATAGTTCTCCAGCCAGCGGTGGCAGAGCAAATAAGAGATGGGAACGCCTTCGATGATCCAAACGCATTGTTCGGTGAGATACGCGGCCATTTCGGCGTAGCGGCGGGCGCGTTCCGGCCCCTCCGGCAGCGGCAGGGCGGCGAGGTACATCCTGTCGAAAACCGGATCGGAGAAGCCGATCCGGTTGCATCCGCCGACGTTGCCCGAGTAGAAAAGCTGAAGGAAATTCTCCCCGTCAGGGTAATCCCCCACCCAAGAAAGCCGGAAAAGCTGGCACTTATCCTGCCGCAACTTCTCGAAGAAGCGGGCCTTGTTGTTCAATATCCCGTTGATGCGGATCCCGACCTCCTGAAAATCCGCCGCCGCCAGTTCCGCGGACTGCCGGTGGCCGGTGCTGTTGCCCGCCTGATCGAAGTCCAGCGTCAAAGCCTTCCCGGTGGCCGGGTCCACGCCGCCGGGGAATCCGGCCTCCGCAAGAAGTTTCCGGGCAAGATCCGGATCGTCGGCCGCATAGGGATTTCTGTACCGGGGATCGTATCCCTCCACGCCGGGAGGCAGCACCGTCTGTATCGGCAGCAACTGTCCGCCCGCATGCCGGACCCGGCGGTCCACCCGGTAAGCAAGGCTCAGAGCCCGGCGCAGTTTCAAGTTCTTTCCGAGAAGCGGGTCCTTGCAGTTGATGCCAACGTACTGGACCTCGAAACTGGGCTGGCGCAGAAGCCGGATCCCCCTCGCCTTCAGAACGGGCGGGAGTTCGCTGCCCCCGGCGACGAGGTCCGCATTGTCCTTGCTCAATTCGTTCAAGTCCAGCCGTCCCTGCAAAAAGAGCAGCCAGCTGGTCATGGGCTGCTTCACCAGCAACACCTCGATCCCGTCGGCGAGCGGCAGAGGCCGCAGACGGTCAGATGGCGTCTCCGCTTCCGGGAAAAACTCCTTGCGGTAGCGGGGATTCCGCTCCAGATCCAGCCGGTAGTCGCTGATGAAACGGCGTACCCGGAAGGGTCCGCTGCCCACCGGTTCCCGGGCAAAGGCCTCGCCCTTGGCCTCCACGACGGAGCGGGGAACGATGGCCAGATTGGGCATGGCGAGCAGATAGAGAAAGCGGGGATCGGGAGCCGTCAGCAGAAGCGAAAAATGCCGTTCATCCCGGATGAGCACCCCTCCGATCTTCTGATCGTAAGGGCGATTGTCCCCGGGAAGCGCCCTCTCCGTCGCTGCATGAAATCGGTCCAGGTCCTTGAGTTTCCCGCGGAGCATCCAGTAGAGCGGGCTGTGCAGCCGGGCATCCGCCACCCGCAGAAGCGAGTAGCGAACGTCCTCGGACGTGATCTTCTTCCCGGGGAGACGACGGCCGTCAGCGGTGGTCATCCCGTCGAAAAAGAGATCGTCCCGCAGAACGAAATCATATCTTGTGAAATCCGGGGAAGCCTCCGGCATCTTCTCCAGCATGGAGGGCTTCAGCCGATACGGCCGCGCCAGATAATCGTACTGGAGCAGCGTATCGAAGATCGCACCCACCAGATTGCGGCTGGGCAGATCATCCGCGAGGGCGGGGTCCAGCGTCCGGACCTGACTGCTGGTCAGATGCAGGATACGGAGAGGCGCCTCTCCCTTGTGCGTACAAGGGAGCACGGCGCAGATCCCCATCAGGACCAGTGTAGAAAAAGCGCTTCTTCCGCCTGCAAACATGACGTCCGTACCGGTTGGTCAGGGCCTGAAACCGGGGAAGCAGTTCCGCAAAACGGCGGGCCTTCTCCGCATCGGGCTGATAGCGGACCACCTCGAAAGAATCCCGCACCACCTGCCGTCCGGCGGCGAGATCCGCGATCTCTCCGGAAGCGATGGCCTGCACGATGATGTTTCCGGCGGCGGTGGCTTCGACGGGCCCGGCGATCACCGGGATGCCCGCGGCATCGCTGGTCAACTGCATCAGCAGTTTCGCCTGCGTCCCGCCGCCCACTATGTTCAGCGCCTGATAGTGGGTCCCCAGCAACTTCTCCAACTTGGAGATGCCGGTCTTGAAGTAGAAGGCAAGAGAGTCGTAAATCGCCCGGACAAGCTGGACGTCATCCGGAGTCCCCTGCCCCGTGGCGCGGCAGAACTCCCGGATCTTCTCCGGCATGTCGCAGGGAGCCGCGAAACTCCGGTCGTTGGGATCGATGAAGAAGCGGAAAGGTTCCGCCTTGAGAGCCATCTGCTCCAGATCTCCAAAGGAGAGGTCCCGGCCGGCTTCGTTCCAGTTCCGCCGGGTCTCCTGAAAGAGCCAACTGCCCATGATGTTGGTCAGGAAACGGATGGAATGATTCCAGCCGCCCTCGTTGGTGAAGTTCTCGTGCTGGGAATCCGCCGTGATGAAAGGTGCCTTCAATTCCGCGCCCAGCAGGGCCCAGGTCCCGGTGCAGATGTAGGCCCATTCGCCGGAGGCCGGAGCCGGGACCGCCGCCACCGCGCTGGCGGTGTCGTGGGAGGCGACCTTGATAATGGGAATGGGTCCGCATCCCAACTCTTTGCAGATGGAAGCGCTGACCTGACCGCCCCGGGTCCCCGGCATCACCAGTGCGGGAAAGATGGAGCGGGGCAGTCCCACCTTGTCGATGACGGACCAGTTCCACTGGCAGGTGCGGGGGTCCAGCAGTTCCGAGGGGGAGGCGTGGGTATATTCCCCCGTGAACTCCCCGCCCAGCGCAAAGGCCAGGGCATCCGGGATCGGCAGGAATACGCTGTTCTCGAAGTCCTCCGGGTGCTCTTTCATGTGGGCGCAAAGCTGAAAGACCGTGTTGAGAGTCATGTGCTGGATACCGGTGGCGGAGTAGAGTTCATCCTTGGAGCACTTTTTCCAGACCGGAGCGGGATCGTCCGTGCGGTGATCCCGGTAGTGGTAGGGGAGACGACGCATTTTCCCGGTGTTTTTATCGAAGAGCACGTAGTCCACGCCCCAAGTGTCCACTGCAATGCTGCGGAGGTCTCCCGCCGCCGCCACAGCCTTTTTCAGCCCCATCTTCAGCTCCTCACAGAGCCGGGGATAATCCCAGTAGATGGAACCGTCGATCTCCGTGGGGGCGTTGACGAAGCGGTGCAGTTCCTGAAAACTCAGTTTTCCGTTCTCCAGCGTCCCGAGGATCGCCCGTCCGCTGGATGCTCCGAGGTCGAATGCCAAATAATGACTCATTCCTTCTTTTCTCCTTTTCTGAACGTTTTTAGCCGCGTTTCATCGTCTGCGCGCGGGAGGCGATCTCCTCAAAGGAGAGTTTCCCGCCGAAAATATCCAATGCGGACCCGATGGTATAGTGTACCCGTCCACGCCCTGCCGTCTCGATGGTCTCCACGTCGGCGAGAGAGGAGATCCCCCCCGCATAGACGCAATCAATGGGGGAGTGTTCCCCGAGGATGGCCAGCAGTTCCTCGTCGATCCCGGCCTGATGCCCCTCCACGTCCACCGCGTGAACCAGAAATTCGGCGGAAGATTCCGCCAGACCTTCCAAGGTATCCCGGCAGACCTTCAAACCGGTGAAGGTCTGCCAGCGGTCCGTCACCACAAAGTAATCCGACTCTTTTCTGCGGCAGGAGAGGTCCAGTACCAGCCGCTCCCGGCCGGTGACGGCAAGCAGTTCCTTCAATCGGGAACGGTTCAGTTCTCCTCCGGAGAAAACGAAACTGGTGACGATCACTTTCGCGGCGCCGGCTTCCAGCCAGCCGGCGGCGTTGGAGGCGTTGATCCCGCCCCCCACCTGAAGTCCGCCGGGCCAAGCCGCAAGCGCCTGCCGGGCGGCGGATTCGTTGCCGGGGCCCAGCTGGATCACGTGTCCGCCCGTGAGCTGGTGCTCCTGATAGAGCCGGGCATAGTACTCCGGAGGCAGTTCCGAGACGAAATTGGTGCGGGGCCCCTCCCCGGAGTCCCGGAGCGAGCCGCCTACGATCTGCTTCACCCGGCCGCCGTGGAGATCAATGCAGGGACGGAACTGGGCTCTCATATCCGGGAGCACCCGATCTTCTGGAGCAGGACGTGCTCCCCGCCGGGTGTCAGCACCCGGGCGTCCGCCGCCGCATTGGCGGCTTCCACGCAAACCATGGAGTGATACTCGTCGTCTCCGAAGTCCGGCATTGCGGCGGACTTTTTGATCCAGGGGTTCCAGACCACCGTGGAGCGGGAGCCGGATTTCTCCACCCGGATCTTCCGGCCCTTAACGGGATCGGCAATCTCCACCACGCTCTCCGACGGGCAGAATACCCAATCCACTTCGGAACCGATGGTGATGTCGCCCAATTGTTTCCCGGTGGGAGCAGGTGCGCCGGGGACCTTGTTCAGATATTCCTGACCGTCCAATCCGGTGATGCGAATCTTCTCCGCGGCGCCCACGGAGAAATAGGTGTGGAGCGCCGCCGAAACCGGGACGGATTTGACGGAGAGGTTCCGGCACTTCAATGCCATGGTCAAAGTTCTGCCGATGATCGCGGAGAACTCCAGCGCAAAGTCGAAATCCGCCAGACCGGCGGGAGCATCTGCCTGCGTGAGCGAGAGTACCACCGAAGTAGCACCGTCCGCCAAAGCCTCCACCTTCGCAACGTTCCAGTTGGAAATCCGGGCGAAACCGTGGGGCGGACGCCCGTCCACCGGACTGCCGCCGAACCAGGGCCAGCAGACCGGAGCGCCGCCCCGGATCGCCTTGCCGGTCTCAAGCCACGAGAAGCCGCTCATCCAGAGCAGGTCCTCCTCGCCCTTGGGCGCAAAAGAGAGCATCTGCGCACCGTAAAGGCTCAACCGCGCGGAAGCGAGATCGTTCTCCACCTCGATGACGGTCAGGCCCTTGCCGAAGGGGACGAAACGCACGCCGGGGATGCCGAACCGCTGATCCAAAATCTGAACATCCATATCTTATTCCAACTCCTCTTTGACCGCCACCGGACGCAGAGCGCTCCGGAGGTTTTCCGAGGCGGCGGTTCCCCGGAAGGGGCCTTTTTCCACCCGGAAACTGAAATTCTTCTGCCGCCGGAGCAGCTGTCGGCTCCCCCAAAGACGCAGACTTACGTACTCATCCAGATCGCTGTGTTCCAGTTCTCCCTTGCCAGCCCGGTCCAAGTGGGACGGGTCCTTGCAGTATCCCGGAGCCGCACCGGTGACGGCAAGATCATCCGCCGAACGCCGGATGGCCTTCCGCAGGTTCCGCAGGGGCACGGGAGCCAGCAGACAGGACCAGTCGGCAGCAATCGTTCCCGCCGGGACCGGAAGTTCCGGTGCGCCGTGGTTGCCGCGCCACGCGAAAAGTTCCTTCAGGCGCCAAGGACGTTTCTCGATGTCGGCGTCGGTTTCGTACGTGAGGAGTTTCCGGGTCAGCGTCAACCCGTCGGGACCTTCCGCCAAGACAAACTCTGCGGAGGCGCAGGTCGTCCGGCTACCGCAACGGTGCCGCCAAAGGTCGGAACCTGCAAAATATTCCACGCGGACTCCATCGGGAAAGCGGACCGAGAGGGCGATCACCGGCTCCCTGCCGGAGTAGAACTCCTGCTCTCCGCCGAATGTCCGGATCGACCGCATCTTCTCCTCGCCATAGACGAAAAGTTCCGCCTCGCTCCACCCGGGGAACGTCAAAGTCCCGAGGGCAAAGCCGTCCAAACGCCCGCCGTTGACGGCGGAGAGATCGGTGGTGATCCGGGCGAAGCCGTCACAAACCTCGAAGTCCCGTTCCAGCGCGTACTCGCAGCCGAAGGGAATGACGCTCCGGGTTTCGACCCCGAGGGAAAGCCCGTCTCCGCTCTCGTGGACCTTGCGGCAATTCTCCAGGGCGGAGAGTTCGCTGAAACGACCGCATTCCGCCCGGCCGCAGACCAGACGATCCGATCCGTCCACCATCAGGACAAAGGTCTTTGCGCCCCGGGAAAAATGGCGGACCCCAAAGTCCGCCCCCGCCATTGTCAGCAAATTGGAACCCATGTGAACCTTGCTTTTTTCTGCAACAACGACCCGTCTGCCGAAGCAAAGGCCGGTCAATCCACGACCTGAAACAACTCGTCCGCGCCCTTGCCCCGCATGAAATTGCCGGATTCCGCAGGATATCCCAGCGGAGAGATGGCCACCACGCGCTCTCCGGGAGCGAGTTTCAGCAGAGTTCCCAGCGCCTTGGCGTCGAAACTCCCCACCCAGCAGGTCCCGAGTCCCTCCGCCGCGGCGGCGAGGATAACGTGTTCGAAGGCGATCGCGACGTCAACGTCCAGCATGGAGTAGCGGTCCGTAGCCCGGACCCACCCCTTCT
>DCGG01000044.1:300-14395 GCA_002315455.1 Lentisphaeria bacterium UBA1784 | reverse complement strand
GGCCATCGATTGGCGGGTCAAGCCCGATAAGTGGAACCTCTCTCCCAAGGACAGCAAACATCCGTTCTTCCGGGAGATCGCTCCGTGGGAGGAGGCAAAATGAAAGTCCTGATCACCGGAGGGAAGGGAATGCTGGGGCGGACGCTCCAGGCCGTCCTGAAAGAACATGAACTCATCATCGCCGATCTGCCCGACTGCGACATCACCGACGGAGCAGGATTCCATCGGTTTCTTGCGGCCGCCGCGCCGGATGCGGTGATCCACTGCGCCGCCATGACGGCGGTTGACAAATGCGAGAGCGAAGTGGATTTCGCTTACAAACTCAATGCCGTCGGTTCCCTGAACGTGGCGGCGGCCTGCCACCGGCAGGGAGTGCGTCTCATCGCCATCTCCACGGACTACGTTTTCGGCGGAGAACTGGATCGTCCCTATCACGAATTCGACGTGGCCGGAGGTGCGCACACGGTCTATGGCCAGACGAAGTTCGCAGGGGAGGAACTGATCCGCCGCCATTGTCCGGATCATGTGATCTGCCGGATCAGCTGGCTCTATGGTGCCGGCGGACCCAGTTTTGTCCACGCCATGCTGAAACTTGCGGACGGCACCCGTCCGGAGTTGAAGGTCGTGGCGGACCAGCATGGGAATCCTACCTCAACGCTGGCGGTCGCCGGGCAGTTGCGGAACATCCTCGCTCATCCGGAATTGGTGGGGACGTTCCACATGACCTGTGAAGGCGAGGCCACGTGGTATGAATTCGCGCAGGAGATCTTCCGGCTCGCGGGAGTGAAACAGGAGGTCCGGCCCTGTACGACGGCGGAGTTTCCCCGTCCGGCGCCCCGGCCCCTCAACTCCCGGCTGGAGAAGCGGATGCTCCGGCTCTGCGGACTTCCTCCCATGCCGGACTGGCACGATGCCCTTGCGGAGTTCATGAAAGCGGAATTCCCGCGCTGAGAGCGTTCGTCTACGGTCATTTGAAACACGATCCTTATGGAATGCCGCAGATGAGTGTCGACAAACGGAAAATGGCGGTCTGCATGTTGGGCCGCATGGGCGATTTGATCGCCGTGGAGCCGATGTTCCGGGCGATCGCCGCCGCGCATTCTGATTGTTGGCGGGTCTGGTACACGACAGTCGCCTTCGCCTCAATCTACCGGGGCTCCCCGCTTTTCCACGAGGTGGTGGTGGTGTCGGATCAGGAGGATTATCTTGCGCAGAAGGCCGGATTTCCCCCGGATGCCATCGTCTATGAGTTCAATCTGAAAGGCCGGAAGGTCATCACGCGCCCGGGTGAAACACACTCCCAGTTCCCGTTGCTTTTCGGACTGACCGGAAACTGTCCGGTCAGTTGTCAGGACGAAGGTCCCCGCTTTTATTTGCGGGAGGACGCCATTCCTCCGGTGAGTTTGCCCGGGCGTTACGCCGTGTTTCACTGTGCATCCAATGGTCGGCGCCGACAGTATCCCGCCGCCCATTGGGATCGGCTGGCAAAACTGTGCATGGCGGAGGGCGTGTCGGTGGTGGAGGTCGGTCTGCACCCCATCCTGACTTGTCCCGGTGTGATATCCTGTACCGGACGGCTGGATTTGCAGGTCGCGGCAAAGATCATGCAGGGGGCGTCTCTTTTCGTCGGCATGGAGAGCGGTTTTGCGCACATGGCCAACGCCTTTGGCGTTTTCGGCGTGATCATCGCCGGAAAACTGAAGAATTATCCCGATTACAATCCCTACACGGGATATTATTCTCCTGCGGGGAACGGGTGCAACATGGTCCGCTTTTACGATGAATTTCCCCTGTCGCTTCCCGTAGACCTCCCTGCCGAGGTCCTGTTGCGGGCCTTGAGAGGGGAGCCGATGAAGTACGATGAGTGTGCCATTTTCTGTCTGAAACATCAGGTCGTGCGCCTACAGCGGAATCCGGTGATGCGGTTGCTCCGGAAGTTGGCGGAACCGCTTTATTCCATGAAACTCTCCCTGCTGGCCCACCGAAACAAGCACCATTAGGCGCCGACACTGCGATATGGCTTCTGAACCCGGGCCTTCGCGCTTGAAAAATGGAAAAAACTTCCTCCTCCATCCTATATCCGGAGCCGTTCCATTGGATCCCCGCGCCGCCCGGCGTCGGGATAGGATACCGTCCGCCCTATCAGCTCTCCCACTGCGGCCACTCCATCGAGCGCAAGCAGGCCTACTGCTGGCACGGGGAACGCCGGAAAGCGTCGGCGTTCTGGCAATACACTCTGGCGGGGGAGGGGGAGTTGCTTCTGCCTGACGGTACTTTGCATCCTCAGCGGCCCGGGGATGCCATGATCCTCACTCTGCCGGAGGCGCATTGTTATCGGTTGCCCGAACACTCTGCCAAGTGGGAGTTCATCTACATCGGGTTTCACGATCCGGAAGCGATCTCCCTTCTGGGAAAGTTCCGAAGCCGTTTCGGTTCCTGCTTCGCTTTCCCCGAGGGCGGCGAAACCCTCTCCCTCGCGAGGGAGGTGCTGGCGTTCCGCCGGAACTACCGGCCAGCGCTGCGATACGAATTGGCGGCAAAATGCTACCGTTTTCTGATGAGCATGTTCCAGTTTGCGGAGGAGCAGCGGCGCGACCGCAAGGTCTCTGCTGAACTGGAGGCGGTCCGGGATTACTGTGCCGCTCATCCCGAGGAGGCGCTGACGCTGGAGCGGCTGGCTGCCATGGCCGGGACCAGCCGGTGGCATTTCGCACGGCAGTTCAAGGAGGCCTACGGGACCTCTCCCGGGGAGTACGTCCAGCGGATCCGCATGGAGTATGCGGCGCAACTTCTGCGCACCACCCTGCGCTCGGTGAAAGAGGTGGCGGCGCTCTGCGGTTTTGACTCTCCCGGATACTTCTGCAAGGTCTATCGCCGTTGTTACGGATCTGCCCCCGGGAGTTCCCGGCGGCAGAGTCGGAAGTGACTTTGCCGTCTCCCCCCGGAGGATCAGTTCCGCCGGAAACGCTTGATCAGGCTTTATTTCCCCTGGCGTCCTGCTGTGCCTTTTCCGCGGCTTCCAGTTCCTGCTTGTCCGCGAGAGAATCGTGACCGGAGACCATGCCGTTGTCCAGATCGTTGATGATCCTGGCCTTCAGGTCCCGGAACATCTGCCGCAGATCAATGATGCCGCCAATGGTCATCCAGAAGGCGGTGATGATGGCGACGATCCCGGGGATAACGAGCAGCGTGACGAGGAAGTAATCCCCCCACCATGCGGCGGGCCACGGGAAGATCTGGTTCCAGATCACCACCGCCACGAAAATCAGCAGAAACTTGTAGATGAAGCTGTAAATGAAGAACGCCCACGCAATGCCTTTATCGACCTTGGTGTATTCAGGGGTGATGCCGATGAGTTTCCGCCAGACGCTCCGCAGACTCCAATTCTCCCGGGACTTGTTTTCTCCGTCGAGATTGTAGATGCCGCGGTGGAGCATCCGGTCCATGTTGAAGGGCTCCCGGCAGGTGAGTTTGGAGACCGCAACGTAGAGCGTGAGTGTGATCAGCATGATGGCCGCAAACATCTCGTAACTGTTGACTGGACACTTCACCGGATCCATCTTCCAGACCACGTAGGGATGAAGCGGCCGGGAGGCCAGTTCGAGGAAGCGTCCGAGGCTCTCCGTCCAGCCCATCCGCGCAAGGAAGGGATAGACCACGTCAGCCCAGTTCCGCTGGGTGAATATTCCTCCGATGCTCAGCAGCATTCCGGAGAGCAGACTGGTGAAGGCTCCGGCCGAGGTTCCGAAGCGGCTGTACAATCCGAAGATCATGACGGGTCCGCATCCGCCCAGCCACATCATGGTCATGATGACGTAGAACATGTTGATGTAGTCCAACTGCGCAAGAAACGAGGAGCCGATGAGAAAGAGGATCCCGATGGCAAGCGACACCCCGCGCAGAAGCCAGATGTGCTGGTGGGGCGTCAGCGGCTTCTTGAGGAAGGGCAGGATCACGTCCTGCGTGATGGTCATGGCGGAACTGAAGAGGCAGCCGTCATCCGTGGAGACCATGGCGAGGATCATCAGCAGGCAGAAAACGCCCATCATCCCCGGAGGCATCAGGTGCCGCATGGAGATTGCCATGCTCATCTGATGGAAAATCGACCGGAATTGCTGAAAGAGGGCGTTCTCTGCGGGGGCGTTTCCGGGGGCCTTGCCCTGCAGCAGGCTCTTGTGGACGGTATCCAGATACACGGTATCCAGATTCTCCGACTGGCTGAGGGGCCTGTCCACCCCCTGCACGTGGGGAATCCGGGGCATGGATCTCACGTCGCTGATCACCTTGTTCCGCAGGTCATCGTTCCTGATGAGTTCGGTGGCGGCCTTGACGGAGATGCCGTCCCGGATGGCCTTCGCCTCGCCCGCAAACTTGGTCCCGTTGAGCAGAACGATCACCA
This sequence comes from Lentisphaeria bacterium UBA1784, assembly GCA_002315455.1. GTDB lineage: Bacteria > Verrucomicrobiota > Lentisphaeria > Victivallales > Victivallaceae > UBA1784. Next base: position 9,996 of record DCGG01000044.1, on the reverse strand, counting down.
CTACGGCCACCAAGATCTGAAAGATGACGTTCAAACTGCCGCGCCACGCTCCGAAAAGTCCGGCGATCTTCTGCTCATGGGGACTTCTGGCCGCGCAGGAGGAGCCGCCACCGATCCAGCTCGCCCTGTGAAGGACGGTGGTGAAGACCATGACGCCCAGCATGAAGAGGTTGAAGTCCCGCAGGTTCTCGATGTCGTAGGGATTGAGAAAACTCTCACCTTTGACCCGGTCCATCATGACGGGGATGATGTCGTTGCTCCACGAGAACTTCCAGAAGATGAACCCCACGATCAGCGCCAGCGTGGGATAAAAAAGGATCCCCTGCAGCGAATCCGTGACGATCAGCGACAGGGTCCCGCCCATCCAGATCAGGGAGACGGAGAGCAGCACGCAGAGCGCCATCACCACGTGGAAGGTCTGAAAGGTCAGCCCGCCAAGCGTGAACTGGTGAGGCAGATCCAGAAAGTAGATGAAGAAGCGTCCGGCGATGGCCGGCGCGATCATGTTGGCCAGCATCTCCGAAACGGAACGCAGTCCCTAGGCGAACACCCGCAGCGGCCGGTTGTAGCGCATCTCGAGGAACTGTCCGAAACTCATGACTTTGGTCTCCCGGAAGCGGTAGAAGCAGAATCCGGTCAGCGCGAGGATCATACTCAGCGGCGTCAGGAGCGACTGCCAGAAGGCGAGGGCGAATCCGGTCTTGTAGTGCACCTCCACGTAGGAGGTCAGGATCACGATGGAGAGCCCTCCCGCGACTCCGGCGGTGCTGATGACGTACCGGCCGCAGACCCGTCCGGCGGAAAGAAAATCGGCTACGCTCCGGACGTAGCGGTTGGAGTAGTATCCCATGTATATGACAAACGACAATGGGATGAAAACAATAAGCCAGTCGATCCAGGTCATGAAAACAGTTCTCCTCTTCTGTCTGCCGGGCATGCGGATTTTCTATAATACCATGTCATCCCGGATTTGTCAAACAGACGCGGATTTTTTTTGCGCGAAAAGATCGATGGCGCTATCATTATCAGGATCTGCTGGTCTGGAGGATTTTTCCGCGTTTCTGGCCTGATCCGTCAAAAGGGACGGATCAGCGCGTCTTGTGGCGTAAGACCGTCTTTTCTCTATGGTTCCGGGTCGAAGACAGCCTCGGGGGAAGGGGAACAGTACGGGATCTCCTTGCCGTCGGCGAAAGCGGAGATCAGCACCCTGCTGAAGTGTCCGCGGATGCTCCAGACCTTCCCCGCTTCCTCCGGCATGACCGGGATCGTGACGGCAAGTTCCTTATGCTTCTTCTCCGGGTAGAAATCCACTTCCCGCAGAACCGCTCCGGCACTGTTCACCACTTGGAGGTTGGTGGAACGTTTCGCGGAACGGTCCAGAAGTTTCAGCGTTACTTCCTTCGTTCCTGCCGGGATGCGGAAGCATGTTCTGCCCCCGCTACACTGGGAGTCGAAAATACCCCAGCGCGTCACGAACTTCAGCCCCGCGTCCCCGGAGAGGTCCACCCAGACCGCGCTGCCCAGTTGGAGTCTGCAGAGTTTTCCGTCCGCAGGGACGGGGATGCGGAGGTTCTCGTAGTTCCGCCACGGAGTGGTTTTCTCCCAAAGCACCTTGCCGTCGAAGGCGATCAGCCGGGCAAAGTGCCTGCCCCTTTTGCGGATGATCCCGAGTTTGCAGGAGAGGTATGCCTCCCGCCCGGAATCATTGCGGACAAGGTACTCCGGCGGATGCTTGACGATGGAGGTGCCGGTGTGCTTGGTCAGCACGAAGGGGAAGGACCCGATGCCGATCTCTGGCGCAATCGGCGTGACCGGCTTGCCGTGCTCCTGCAACGCTGTCATCAACAGCGGCAGGCGGATGAAGATGTAGTGATCCAGGCTGTTTTCACTGCGGTAGCGGCGTCCGTCCAGTAAAGTCCCGGGCGCCCTCTTCACCGCTTTGCAGAAGAGGTCCGTCTCGTAGGCGGCGAACTCCAGATATTTGACCTTCCCGGTGAAGCGGTAGGCGTACGCCATGACGTTCATCACGTCCCGGTTCCGGACCCAGCTGGAGAGTCCGCCCCAGCCTGCGAGGAAGGAGTCCGCCCACAGGATCATCCGTCGTTTCGCCTCTTTGTCGCCGGTCAGTTCCCAGTAACTCTCCAGCCACGGCGCGTAGTTCACCCAATGGGGAAAGGCTCCGATGGGCTGGGGGCGGTGTTCCAGTTCGTGATCGTCGGCGGCGGCGTGCATCATCCCGTTCATCTTATCGTCCCGCCACGGGGACTCCGGGGTGAACTGGGACGCCATGAGGCAGTCCACGTTCTGCTTCGCCACGTTGCAGAAGCGCTTGTCCCCGGTGTAGAGGTAGAGGTCCAGCAGGGACTGCGCCACGCCTGCACCGTTGCGTCCGTCGTAGGGCTTGTCGAAGTTCTTCAGCGCGGAATTGCCCCAGAGCATGGCAGAATCCACTCCCCGGTCGTCTCCGGTGAAACAGCTGTAGTGAAGCATGAACGCCGTCTGCGCGTTGTAGTCGAAGAGCCGCCATCCGGCGTGCCAGTGGGTCAGTCCCTTGTAGTCGCAGAGGGCGCCGGGGATCTTGCGGCGGGCATTGGAGAGACCGGGATCCTTGATCGTCTCGTGCGCAGGATCGGTCCAGTGACACATGTCGACGTCCATGACGTGCCGGGATGCCGCCACGGCACGGCGGTGGTACTTCAGATCGCCGCTGCGGACGAAGAGCAGCCAGTTGGAGAGACCGCTCAAGTGGTGAAAGCCTTTCCAGCAGCGGTAATCCTCCCTCCAGATCCCTTTTTTGTCATCCCAGTCAGTGTGACCATCACCGTAGTTCCACTTGCCGTAGCTGTGCTGGGAATCCAGCAACCGCAGTTCACAGTCGAAGCACCGGGAGAGGGCGTCCTCAATTTTGGGAAAATGCTCCGGATCATAGGGATGGATGGGGCCGAAGACTCCGCTGGAGCACATCCACTCCGGGGAGGCGGTGACCACGGGAGGTTCCGCCATCAACTTGGCGCGGGAGGTCCATTGGGCCGGATTGCTCTCCGGCAGAAAACGCACCCGCAGGGCCGCGCTTTTGGAGACGCCCACGCAACTCTCAAGGACCCCTTCGCGGACGTAGCGGAGGTTGCGGTTTTTCTTGTCCACGTCCCAGTATTCCCGGGGCGGCACGAAATCGAGAAGTTTCCCTTCGTGGCAGAACGTGAGGTACTGCCGGCGAGTGGAGGTGACGGGGCGGTCCGGCATGGCCACGCCGTGCTTGGGCCAGAAGTGGTAACTGACGCCCTTGTCCGCGGTGGCTTCCAGTTCGTTGGGGTAGGTTTGGAAGAAATCCTCCACGTGGATCGCAACGGCAGGGGTCCACATCCATCCGGGAGCGCGTTTTCCGGCCCCCCCGACGGACCACTTTGCCGGTGCAGCGGAGTCTCCCACGAGGAATTTGTCGTCATCGTACTGGAGCAGGTATTTCCCGTTCCCTTCGGCAAGTTCGAAAGGCTCCTGCACTCCGCCGAAGCGGACTTCCCCTGCCCGGACCGGGATGGTCAACGCAATGTCGCCGTATTTCGCCTTGTCTCCCGGATGGGTGAAAAGCATGTTGAAGTGGATTTCCGCCTCCCGGCTGTCCCGGGAGAGACGCACGCGAATGGTGTAACGGCCCAGTTTCTCTCCCTCGGCGGAGAAAAACCATCCTTCGGCCCGGATCACCGCCCGGAAGGCGTTGGTGAATTCCAGCTTCACCGAATCGGGCTTGCCAAGGTCGGCACGGTATTCCGTCCCATTCTGGTCGGAGAGGGAGAGCCCTCCGGGAATGGACTTGTCCAGCAGTTCTTTCCCGTTCACCTTCACAGAGGAGAAAATCCGGAAGTTATTGCGGTCGAACGTAAACTCCGCTGCGCCCGTGTTCACCTTGATCCGGTCTGCGTTCTCTTCTGCGCGCAAGACCGTCCGTTCCCGGGGCAGGGGGACAGGCTTGAGCCGGAGCGTATATTCGGACTTCGCGGAACCGTCCAGTCCCGTTTGAAAGTCCACCCGGAGCCAGCGGAGCGTTCCATCTTGCGGCCACCGGGAGAGGATCGTTCCCTCTGCCGGGATTGGCGCCCCGCCCGCCTTGGGGACCAGTTCCATGGCGACAGGTCCCTTGGCTGCGTGGAACGTCCCCCTGGGAAGTGGGATCCCGGCAGACAGTACCTCTGCGGAACTTCTGCCCTGTGCCGGATTCTGGAGCCAAACCGGGATGGCCGGGGGGACTGCCACATTTGCGGCGCAGAGAACGCTCAAAAGCAGACATACGGAAAAAATGACGGATCGCATGGAAAACTCCGGAAACACAAGGTTGCATTTTGAAAATTTCTTCCATACTATACTTCTTCGTCATCGCATTTTCCATGGAGAAAAGGAAGAAAAAACGGGATGATTTGCGCATTTTGCAAAAAACGTCCGATGACTTGCCGCATCCCGTTGAAGGACCCGCATTGCAGATACGATCGCCACAGGCTGTTATTTTACCGGTACAAAAAAAGGACCGGAGATCATTCTCCGGCCCTTGAAGATTCCCGGTAGGGGACCGATGGCTTATTCCGCCTTCGGAGCCTCTTCCTTCTTGGCTTCCGCTTTCTTGGCTTCCGCCTTCTTGGCTTCCGCCTTCGGAGCCTCTTCCTTCTTGGCTTCCGCCTTGTTTTCGACCATCATGATGATGCACATTTCGGCAGCATCGCCGCGACGGGCGGCGGTCTTGACGATCCGGGTGTAGCCACCGTCACGGCCGACATAGGCCGGAGCGATGGTTTCGAAGAGCAACTTCACGGCATCCTTGTCGCGGAGACGGGCAACCGCCAGACGACGGTTGTGCAGGTCCTGTTTCTTGCCGATGGTGATGAGCCGCTCGGCGAACCGACGCAACTCTTTTGCCTTGACCAGAGTGGTCTCGATCCGACCGTTGGTGAAGAGACTGGTGGCCATGTTGGCCAGCATCGCCCGGCGATGAGAACCGGACCGGCCGATCTTGAACGTGTCAACTTTATGACGCATGATTACTTACCTTCCTCAGATTCGGCCCGAACCTTGGCGGCTTCCGCCTCCAGAGCGGAGAGCAGACGCTCGCTCAGATTCATTCCCAGTTCGAGACCAAGCTTTTCGACTTTTTCTTTGATTTCATCCAGAGACTTCTTACCGAAGTTGCGATACTTGAGCATACGGGCTTCGGTCTTGGTGCAGAGTTCGTAGATGAGCTTGATGTTCGCGCTGTTCAGGCAGTTCATGGCGCGGACCGAGAGGTCCAGCGATTCCACGTCGCCGCTGAGCAGTTTGAAGAGGCGCGTCTCTTCCTCATTGAGCACCACTTCCTCCGGAGCGACCTGGGCGCCCAGGAAGGGCTGCAGATGCTCACGCAGGATCCGGGCGGCTTCTTCCAGCGCGCTCCGGGGGGAGATGCGTCCGTCGGTCCAGATCTCCAACTCGAGGCTGTCCATCTCGGTCTCCTCTCCCACGCGGGCTGCGCCGACCTGATAGTTGACGCGGGTCACGGGGCTGAAGAGGCAATCCACCGGAATCGTACCGATGGGCCGCGGAGTGGTATTGCTCTCGGAGGGGCAATAACCCTTGCCGCAGACAACTTCGATCTCGGCGTGGAAGGGACGGGATTTATCCAAGGTGCAGATCAGCTGATCGGGATTGAGCACCTCCACGGAACTGTCGCAGACGATGTCCGCGGCAGTGACCGGGCCGGATTTATCCTTGCTGATCTCGAGGGTCTTGGGCCCTTCGGCGTGGAGATTGAGACGAACTTTTTTCAGGTTCAGCACGATCTCGGTGACGTCTTCGATGACGTTGTCGAGGGAATCAAACTCATGTTTGGCTCCGTCGATGCGGACAGAAGAGATCGCCGCGCCTTCCAGGCTGGAGAGCAACACGCGCCGCAGGGAGTTTCCGAGCGTGTGGCCGAATCCGCGCTGGAACGGCTGTGCAATGAACTTCGCGTAGGTATCGGTCATCGTCGCTTCATCAACGACAATGGATTTGGGCATCGGAAATTCGATTGCAGAACTCATAGATCATTCCTCCAAAAATTGCTGTGCCAAAGGCACTTTTTCAACTCTGAAACGGGGCCCTTGAACGCATCAAACGGCTCAAGGGGCAGTTCTGCATCAGACCCGACGCCGTTTCGGGGGCCGGCAACCATTGTGAGGAACCGGAGTGATGTCCTTGATGACGCTCACTTCAATCCCGGTAGCCGCAATGCCGCGGACTGCGGATTCACGGCCGGCACCCGGTCCCTTGATCCGGACTTCGACTTCCTTCATGCCCATGAGCTGGGCCTTCTTGGCGGCTTCGCCGGCAATCACCTGAGCCGCATACGCGGTGCTCTTACGGGACCCCTTGAAACCGTTCTTTCCGCCGGTGGACCAGCAGATGACGTTGCCGTGAAGGTCGGTGAAAGTGACCTTCGTGTTGTTGAAGGTGGCCAGCACGTACGCGATCCCGCTGGGGATGTGGCGGCCGGTCTTGGCGCGCTGCTTGGAAGATGCGACCGGGGTCGCCTCCGCTTCCGCCGTGATCTCGGCGTTCTTTACTTCTTCTTCAGCCATGATATTTATTTTCCTGATGGTTGTAGTCGTTTACGCTGCGTAAGACGGTTGCCCGGAATTACGCCTTGGCCAAACGCCGCTGAGTTTTGTCGCGGATGGCTCCGATCGTGATCTTCTTGCCCTTGCGGGTACGAGCATTGGTCTTGGTGCGCTGACCGCGGACGGGCAGATTCCGGCGATGCCGGATACCCCGGTAGCAGTTAATCTGCTGGAGCCGGCGGATATCGGCGGCAAGACTGCGGCGGAGATCGCCTTCCACGATGAGATCGTTCTGGAGGACCTTGGTGATCCGGGAGATCTGATCGGGGGTCAGGTCTTTGGCGAAGAGGTTACGGTCGATTTCGGCCTTGGCGATGATCTCCAGCGCTTTGGCCGGACCCACGCCGTAGATGTAACGAAGCGAATATTCGACCCGCTTGTTACCCGGGATGTCAACACCGATGATTCGAGGCATGATCTTTTGTTTCCCTGTCTGTATCTATTGATGGTTGTTTAGTGTTTCTGTTCCGGACTTATCCCTGACGCTGCTTGTGGCGGGGATCCCGCGAGCAAATGACGCGAATCACGCCATTGCGCTTGATGATCTGGCAAAATTCGCATCTGCGTTTTACCGAGGCTCTGACTTTCATGTTCCTGCTCCAAAAAGTTGTTGTGAAAAAAGCACAAACGAAGCGCCGGGACATTTCCCTCCCCCGAAGCGAAGAAAAACCCGCGCCTTTCAAACTAAGCTTGATTTTATAGACGACGGCCCGGACTGCTTTGGGAAGCGGTGGAATTTGCGATCCAAAACTGTCCGTTCCTGAATTCGTTCTGCATAAGATATCCCCTGTTGTCCCTTTTGTCAAGCCCGAAAGAAAAAGAAATCAGGTTTTTTTCTCTTCCGGTTGAAAAAAACGGAGAACTGTGGTACTTTATACCCGTTATTGTACTGTATATACAAATGCCATACGCGAGGGAGCGGATATGAGCGGTTTTTTCGGCGTCGTTTCTAAACAGGACTGTGTGTGTGACGTTTTCTACGGGACGGACTACCACTCCCACCTCGGTACCAAACGGGGTGGACTGGCCTTCAGCGATGCCGGCGGAACGATCTCCCGGAGGATCCATGACATCACCAACTCCCAGTTCCGCTCCAAGTTCGATGCCGAGATGGCGAATTTCCACGGTACCGTCGGTTTCGGCGTGATCAGCGACACGGATGATCAGCCTCAGTTGATCACCGGGCGCTTCGGCAGTTTTGCCATCGTCACGGTGGGGCGCATCAACAACATGCGCGAGATTGTGGAAAATTCCTTCAATTCCGGGAATACCCACTTCTCCCAAGGCGGAAACGGAGAGTTCAACGTCACCGAAGTCACCGCTATGCTCATTTGCTGTAAAACCACCATTCTGGAGGGGATCCAGCATGCCCAGCGGGTCATTGACGGCTCCTGTTCCATGCTGGTGATGCACGAAGGCCGGCTCTACGCCGCCCGGGACCGTTACGGACGCACCCCCGTGCTCCTCGGCAAGAAAGAGGGCGCCATGGCCGTCACCATGGAAAGCACAGCCTTCCCCAATCTGGATTACGAACTCGCCGCCGAACTCGGTCCCGGGGAGATCGTGGAACTTTCTGCCGATGGCTGGAAGGTCCTTCAGGAGCCTGGCAAGACCATGAAGATGTGCACCTTCTTCTGGGTCTATTACGGATTCCCCTCCAGTTGTTACGAAGGCGTCAACACCGAGAGCGCCCGTTACCTCAACGGCGAAAGCATGGCGGAGGATGACCGCGGACGCATTGACGAGATCGATTCCGTATGCGGCATCCCGGATTCCGGGGTAGCCCATGCCATCGGATATTCCAACGCTGCGGGCAAGCCCTACCGCCGGGCGTTTGTGAAATACACGCCCACTTGGCCCCGTTCCTTCATGCCGCAGAACCAGAAGATGCGGGACCTTGTCGCCAAGATGAAACTGATTCCCGTCCGCAAACAGATCGAAGGCAAGCGGTTGATGTTCTGTGACGACTCCATCGTCCGCGGAACGCAAATGAAGGACACCGTTGTCCGTCTCTATGAGTGCGGGGCCAAGGAGGTCCACATGCGTTCCGCCTGTCCTCCGCTGCTCTACGGATGCCGCTTTCTGAACTTCTCCAGTTCCCGGAGCCAGATGGATTTGGCCGCCCGCCGGGCCATTGCGAAACTGGAAGGTGTTCAGGAGCCCACGGAGGAGATGATCCGGCCCTATCTGGAGTATGGTTCTCCCAAGTACGAAGCCATGGTGAAGGAGGTCTGCAAAGCCTTGCATCTTTCCAGCCTCCGCTTCCAGAACCTGCCGAAACTCCTGAAGGCGATTGGAGTTCCGCCGGAAAAACTCTGCACCTACTGCTGGAACGGTCGGGACGTGGAGAACGAAGCCCCCGCGCTGGATATCGACCATGACCGGTAAAGCGGCTGATTTCTGGGTGACGGAAGCCGCCCATGGTTACGGCAACACCATTCAGGTGACCCGGGAACTCTGTAGCCGGACCAGCCGTTTTCAGAAGATCGAGGTCTATGACACGGTGAAACTGGGGCGGTTGCTGATGCTGGACGGGATCATCCAGTTGACGGATTCCGACGAGTTCGTCTATCACGAGATGCTGGCCAATCTTCCCTTCTACGCCCATGAGGAGCCGAAGCGTGCTCTGGTCATCGGGGGAGGGGACGGCGGCGTCCTGCGGGAATTGGGGCGGCATCCGGAACTGGAGGTCATGGACCTCTGCGAGATCGATCCGGAGGTGGTTGCCGTGGCGAAGGAGTTTCTGCCGGGGACGGCCTGCGGATTCGACGATCCGCGGGTGCGGGTCCATTATGCGGACGGGAGCGAATTCGTCAAGGACAAGGAGGGGTTCTACGACCTCATCATCGTGGATTCCACCGACCCCGGAGGTCCCGGAGAACCGCTCTTCGGAGAAGCCTTTTACCGCGATCTCAAGCGGGCGCTGCGGCAGGGCGGGGTAATCGCCTCCCAGTCGGAATCTCCGTTTCTGCTGGCGGACATCGTGGTCCGGCTGAACAAACTCGCCCGGGGACTTTTCCGTTCTGCGGAGTATGCGTGGTTCAACGTGCCCACCTATCCCACTGGGGTCATCGGT
>DCGG01000044.1:0-291 GCA_002315455.1 Lentisphaeria bacterium UBA1784 | reverse complement strand
GGGGCCTGCGTGGCTTCGGACGGCGGCGACGTAAGGATCCCCAATCGTCCCGTGGAGCCGGAACTGGCCGGACAGCTTCGCTATTATACGCCGGAGATCCACCGCGCCAGTTTTGCTTTGCCTGCCTTTCTCTCCCGCCGCTTTGAGTGAGATATCCGTGCTCCGGCGCAGGGAGATCGGTGGCTTGCAATTCTGGATTTGCGTGTTATATATATCAACTGATTTGGATTGCAATAAATAAAGTCGGAATTTGGATTAGGGAGGAAAAATCATGGCTGAAATCTATGTTTC